>CAYMHR010000066.1:0-1719 GCA_964390295.1 uncultured Eubacteriales bacterium | reverse complement strand
CTCAGGCTTCGAATCCCTTGGCTTGCCTAAAAAAATAACGGGCACCGCCATGCGGTACCCGTTATTTTTGGCGCGCTGCAAGGGATTCGAACCCCTGACCTCTTGATTCGTAGTCAAGCACTCTATCCAGCTGAGCTACGAGCGCACGTTGCGCAAACAACGTTATTGATTATAGTGGCTTTTCAAAGAAAAGTCAAGAGCAAAAACGCATTTTTTTAATTTTTTCGCAAAAAACCTTGTTTTCCCACGTGGCCACCCGGTTTCCGCTTCACATGGCCGCGGCATCCTTCGCAGATGCCGCCGTAATGAGGCAGACCGCGTGTGCAGCTATCCCGTCGCCGTTGCCGGTAAAGCCCAGCCCCTCCTCCGTGGTAGCTTTGACACTGACCGCCGACACGTCCAGTCCGCACGCCTCGGCCAGCCGCCGACGCATCTCCTGGACGTAAGGCTTCAGCTTCGGAGCTTGCGCCAGCACAGTCGCGTCGATATTGCCCGGCACGTACCCGGCCGCACGCACGGCGCGAACCACTTCGGCCAACAGCTTTACGCTGTCTGCGTTTTCGTATTGCGGATCGCTGTCGGGAAACAAGCAGCCGATATCCCCCAACGCCGCCGCCCCCAGCAGAGCATCCGCAACGGCGTGGGTCAGCACGTCGGCATCCGAATGACCCAACAAGCCACGCTCCCAGGGAATCGCCACGCCACCAAGAATCAGCGGCCGCCCCGTCACCAATCGGTGAACGTCGTACCCGTGACCAATCCGCATGTTCATGACAACCACCCCTCCGCTGTACGAATATCCTCCGGCGTTGTAATCTTCAGGTTCGTGTACTCGCCCGGCACCAGACGCACCGGATGTCCGATCGCTTCAATCAGGCGACAATCGTCGGTCACTGCCAGCCCCGTCCGTTCGGCGTGCTCCAGTGCGCGCCGGTACAGCTCGCTTTCAAACACCTGTGGCGTTTGCACACTCCACAGAGTCGCTCGATCCGGTGTGGAAAGCACCAGCCCTTGAGCATCCGCCACCTTGATCGTATCCTTCACCGGCACAGCGGCGGCCGCCGCACCATCGCGCTTTGCCGCCCGGATAACCGCGGCAATACACGCGGCCGACACCAAAGGCCGTGCCCCGTCGTGAATGGCAAAATACGCACTTTCCGGCGAACAGGCACGTACACCGTTCGCAACCGAGTGCTGGCGATCCTTGCCGCCGGGAACCACCGCGCAAAGCTTGGTAATTCCATGACCGATCGCCATGGTGCGCAGGGCATCCACGTCCTCGACGCGCGTAACCAAAACAACGTCGTCGATGAACTCACTGCGCTGAAAAGCGGTCAACGTATGCAGGATCACCGGCATGCCGTTGAGCGGCAACAGCATTTTCGGCGTTCCCATACGAGTCGAGCTTCCGGCCGCCACGATCACCGCCGTCACCTTTTCCGCCATAGCGCATCCTCCCCTTCCACAAACAGTATAGCAGAAGCCGCGGGCAAACGCAACTGTTGCCATCGGTCTCCGAAAAAACAGCTCCGGATACAGAAAACCCGCACAAACGCGGTTTGTGCGGATTTGTGCGGGATTTCTGTGGCTGGGATGGCAAGAATCGAACTTGCCCGGGCAGAGTCAAAGTCTGCTGTCCTACCACTAGACTACATCCCAATGTGTGGGGTGGGAGATGGGATTCGAACCCACGATCTTCAGTGCCACAAACTGACGCGT
>CAYMHR010000065.1:0-2382 GCA_964390295.1 uncultured Eubacteriales bacterium | reverse complement strand
CATGATACGCTTGACAGAAAAAAGCACGCTTAGGAGTTCTTTTTCTCTTTTTACGCAAACATGGCTTTTATCTCTCATTCTAGAAAGCGCTACTATTACGCAGAGTAATCACAGAAGCAGTTCCCGCAACTCCTCCACGCTGTGGACAATACGGTCGGCACCGAATTCCATCAGTTCCGCCTCGGTTCCGTAACCGTAGGTAACGCCGATGGTGGAAAGACCGCACGCTCTACCGCCCTCGACGTCGAAGCAACGATCACCGACCATCACCGCTTCGTCCGTCTCTGTAACTCCTTCTCGCTCCAGCGCATAGCGGATGACCGCCGCCTTGTTCGCTCGTTTTTCCTGCATATCGGCTCCGGCGATCGTAGTAAAGCAATCGGTAATGCCATAATGCCGTAACAGCTGACGGGCGTATAGCTCCGGCTTGGAAGTTGCCAACATCACGCGGTAACCGGAACGCCGCAACTGCCGTAAAAGCATCGGCATACCGTCGTAGATTCGGCACTGGAAAATGCCGGTTTTTGAGTAAAATTGGCGATAGGTTTGCAACGCCGTCTCCGCCTGTTGCTCGTTCATGCCATAAAACATGCGGAACGAATCCTTCAGCGGTGGTCCGATAAAGCGCAACAGCTTGCCGTCATCCGGTTCCTCGATCTGCTGATACTGTAACGCGTATCGCACTGAATTCACAATGCCCTGCCGCGGATCGGTGATTGTACCATCCAAATCGAACAGCACGTAGCGATACGGCCGCTCCAAACACCGTGGCGAGAAAAAACACAGGTCGTACTTCCCTGTTACCGGGTTCGCCCGACAGCAATCCGCGTACGCCAACGTCCCGTCGCTTAACAAACCGGCGCCGCGTGCAATCCCGTCAACGCGGCAAAAGCGTCGATCGCTGTCCGCCAGCTTTTCCAGATGCAGACGCACCTGCGAATCGATGTCCAGCAGTTTCGGCAACGGCTGTTCCGGAAAGGAGCGCAAGTGATCGCACAACAGCATATCGCGCAAGCACTCCGCTTCCACACAGGGGTTGTCGGCATAGCTGTCCCAAAGGACTTTTCGAACGGTATCTGGTAACAGACGACCCAGCGGTAATTTTTGGCCGACAGCGCGGTAAAACGCGGCTGGCTCAATCCGACACGTGCGGATCAGATATGCAGCAGTATCGCGGAACCAACCGCGATTGTATAGATACTGCACAGCGCGCACGGCGCGGAGAATCGAGACCTCCTCCCCGTCCGGCAGGTGCGCCGGGAAAACCCGAATCCGAATCCGATGCAGCTCTGCCGTATAGGCGGTGTTAAAATCAGCCCAAAACTGATCCGGCGAAGCACCAGGTGCACCGGCGATCAGTTCCAGCGCAACCTGAACGTTGCCACACGTCGCCACCTGACAAGCCGCTTCCGCCGCGCCGTCGTCGTTGGCAAGGCCCAATACAGAGGGCGGCTGAACAAAGGTAATGGCAAACAGGCCGGAAGGTGCGTCGGCAAGCAATGAAAGCGTTTCCGCATCCAGCCGGTCCGAACGCATTCGAAAACGAAACGAAACATCGGTGAAAATTTGCGTACCGTAACTATCCGCAATACGGTGCAGTAAGTGCCGGCAACGGTCGGCGTTGACGCGGACGACACCATTGGTACGCGCGAGGCGACGTACACCACCATTTCCCTGCTTTGAACGAAAAATATGATTTTTCTTGTAGGAACGACCCAAGCCCATAGTTGTTCTTCCTCCCTTTAACTGTTATATTTTAGCATAACCGCCGTTTCCGCGACAAGCCTTTTTCGCAGATTTACCCAACTTTCATTTTTCCACGCTTTCCAGATTGCATATTTTTGCAAAATTTTTGAATATTTATAAATTTCCTATTGACAAACGGGATAACGAAGTTTATAATAAGACACGTTGGTTGCCGCGTTCACGGCATTCACCGCTGTATGAATATTCATTCAAAGGAGTGCATAAGCATGAATAAAGAAAACATCAAAAAGGTAGTTCTCGCCTATTCCGGCGGTCTGGACACCTCCATCATCATCCCGTGGTTAAAGGAAAACTACAACAACTGCGAAGTTATCGCCGTTTCCGGCAACGTCGGTCAGGCAGATGAGCTGGAGGGTCTGGAGGAAAAGGCGCTGGCGACCGGTGCGTCCAAGCTGTATGTGCTGGACCTCACCGAGGAGTACGTGGACGACTTCATCATCCCCTGCGTAAAGGCCGGTGCGGTGTACGAGGAATATCTGCTGGGCACCAGCCACGCCCGTCCCTGTATTGCCAAGGGCTTGGTCGAGATCGCCCTGAAGGAAGGCGCCGACGCCATCTGCCACGGCTGTACCGGCAAGGGCAACGACCAGGTGCGTTTCGAGCTGGCAATCAAGC
>CAYMHR010000064.1:0-2734 GCA_964390295.1 uncultured Eubacteriales bacterium | reverse complement strand
ACCTACGGCACCAACAACGAGCTGGGCTTCGACTACCTGCGCGACAACATGGTGATTTACAAGGAACGCCGCGTCCAGCGCGGCCACGCCTTCGCCATCGTGGACGAGGTGGACTCCATCCTCATCGACGAGGCGCGCACCCCCCTGATCATTTCCGGGCAGGGCGACAAGTCCACCGACCTGTACGCGCGCGCCGACAGCCTGGCGCGCACGCTCCGCATCTACAAGGTGCGCGAGATGGACACCAAGGAAGAGCAGGATACCGTGGACGGCGACTACATCGTGGACGAAAAGGCGCGCACCGCCACCCTCACCCAGTCCGGCGTGAAAAAGGCGGAGCAGTTCTTCCACGTGGAAAACCTGATGGACCCCGACAACGTGACCCTGCTGCACCACGTCAACCAGGCGATCAAGGCGCGCGGCATCATGACGCGCGACGTGGACTACGTGGTCAAGGACGGTCAGGTCGTCATCGTGGACGAATTTACCGGCCGTCTGATGCCGGGCCGCCGCTATAACGAAGGCTTGCATCAGGCGATCGAGGCCAAGGAGGGCGTGAAGGTGGAGCGCGAAAGCAAAACGCTCGCCACCATCACGTTCCAGAACTTCTTCCGCCTGTACAATAAGCTGTCCGGCATGACCGGTACCGCGATGACGGAGGAAACCGAATTTCAGCAGATTTACCATCTCGACGTGGTGGAAATCCCCACCAACAAGCCGTTGGTGCGCGTGGATCACCCCGACGTGGTGTACAAAACCGAGCGCGGCAAGTTCAACGCCGTCATCGACCAGATCACGGACTGCCACGCGCGTCGCCAGCCGGTGCTGGTGGGCACCATCTCGATTGAAAAATCGGAGCAGCTCTCCAAGCTGTTGAAGGCGCGCGGCATTCCGCACGAGGTGCTGAACGCCAAGCACCACGAAAAGGAAGCCGAAATCGTGGCGCAGGCCGGTAAATCGGGTGCCGTCACCATCGCCACCAACATGGCGGGGCGCGGCACCGACATCAAGCTCGGCGGTAACGCGGAGTTTCTGGCCAAGGCGGAAATGCGGCGCATGGGCATCCCGGAGGAGCTGATTGCGGAATCCACCGCCTTCGGTGAGACCGACAACGCGGAGGTGCTCGAAGCGCGGCAGACGTTCCGCACACTGGAGGACAAATACCGTGAAGAAATCCGCCCCGAGGAGGAGGCGGTAAAGGCCGCCGGCGGCTTATACATCATCGGCACCGAGCGGCACGAATCCCGGCGAATCGACAACCAGCTGCGCGGCCGTGCCGGTCGTCAGGGCGACCCCGGCGACACGCGCTTCTATCTTTCGATGGAGGACGACCTCATGCGGCTGTTCGGCGGCGATCGTATGTACGCGATGATGGAGGCGTTGCGCGTGGACGAGAGCACCCCGATCGAAAACCGGATGCTCACCGGCGCCATCGAAACCGCCCAGCGACGCGTGGAGGAGCGCAACTTCGGCATCCGCCGCAACGTGCTCCAGTACGACGACGTGATGAACCGTCAGCGCGAGCTGATTTACGACCAGCGCAACAAGGTGCTGGACGGCGAAAACATCCGCGACTCCATTTGGGGCATGATCCGCGAGTCGATCGAAGCGACCGTGGGGCAATACACCAACGACGAGGACCACACCGCGTGGAATATCGACGGTCTGCGTGCCTATTACAACGGTTGGCTGGCGGACGATTCGTTGTTCCGCTACACGCCGCAGGAGCTGGAGGACATGGACAGCTCGGCGCTGTCGGAGGTGCTGATCGAGCGCGCCGAGGCGATCTACGCCGCCAAAGAGGCCGAGTACGGCGACGCGCTGATGCGCGAGCTGGAGCGCGTGGTGCTCTTAAAAACCGTGGACCGCTACTGGATGGAGCACATCGACGTGATGGACGAATTTCGCAAGGGCATCGGCCTGCGCGCTTACGGCAATCAGGACCCGGTGGTGCTGTACCGCAAAGAGGGCTTCGATATGTTCGATGGCATGATCGCCGCCATCCGCGAGGACACGGCGCGACTGATGCTGACGGCGCGGTTGCGCACCAAGGAAGAACCGAAGCGCGAGGAAGTGGCCAAGCCGACGGCGACCTCCGGCGACGGCACCGACGCCAAGCGTCCCGTGCGGAAGTCGCAGGCGGACAAGGTTGGACGCAACGACCCCTGCCCCTGCGGCAGCGGTAAAAAATACAAGCAGTGCTGCGGCCGCTAGCACCTAGCGGTGCACGCACTTCGCGCCGATTCTGCTACGCACCAAAGTGGTGCAGAGTTTAGGCTTGATGCCCCGCGCAGCGGCACTACCGCCTTCGGCGGCTATCCTTTGAGTATGTACTGGCTCGGCGCGTGACAGAATTTAGGCTCGATGCCCGCCGCTAGGCGTGCCCCGCGCAGCGGCCTCCCTCATTGAGGGAGGTGGCACCGCCTTGGCGGTGACGGAGGGAGTCTCCTGCGGTGGGAGTTTGTGCGAACGCTTTGGAACTCCCCCAGTCACGCTATCGCGTGCCAGCCCCCTCCGGAGGGGGCTCCTGCGGAGGGCACCACCGCCTTCGGCGGCTAACGCTTGAAGTTTTGTGCAAGCCTCCACTTGGCTCCCCTGGCCAGGGGAGCTGGGTTTTGCGAAGCAAAAAGTCTGAGAGGTCGTTGGTACAAAACGATTGCTTTGTACAAAACAATTCGCCTGTATCGACCTCTCCGTCATCGCTTCGCGATGCCACCTCCCCTTTTCGAAGGGG
>CAYMHR010000063.1:0-3015 GCA_964390295.1 uncultured Eubacteriales bacterium | reverse complement strand
AGGCCAACGCGTAAGCACAAAGTCAAACGCCCTGCCGTTTTCGGCAGGGCGTTTTCTTCATTTTCGGGTTATTCCCGGCGGCTTGACGCAGGTCGCCGTACTTACTCCGCGATCGGCGCACGCCGTGCGGCGATCAGGCGCGGCAACCAGTAGGTGTTGTTCAGCGTCTGCTCCACCGTGCCGCTGTCCTTGTTTTTGCAGGCCACAAAACGGCCGCCGCCGATGTAGATACCGGCGAAGGTCGGCGTGCCGGTGTCGTCCTCGCAGAACAGCAGCAGATCGCCTGCCTGCAAGGCGTCGGTGGAAGCCTCGGAGCCGAAGGTCAGCATGGATTTCAGTGCACGCGGCAGGTTGAGCCCGGACTGCCGGTAGCAATAGGAAACGAAGCTCGGATTGTCAAACCCGTCGGACGAATTGCCGCCCGCAACGTAGGGTGTGCCGATGAGCGACACGGCGCACTCCGCAATTTGCGTTCCGGTGACGCTGCTGCCGGTATCGGTAATCGTGACGTTGGCGGTCGGCCGCGTGGTCGGTGCCGTGGTGCTGTCCACCGTGGGGGTGGTTGGCCGTGCCGCCGTGGACGCGGTGGGGAAGTCGGCGGACGGCTCAGCCGCCGTCGTGGTAGCGGCCGTCTTGCCGGTGCCGCGCGTAAGGGCGGTGATCGGCGTTTCCTCCGACTCGCCGCAGGCGCACAGCAGTGCCGTCATCAGGGCGGCCGTGCAGAACAAACCGGTTAGTATACGTTTCATTCAAATCACCTCTTATTGCTATTGTAGCGAAAAGCCGTAAAAAATGCAACAAATTTCTGCGATTGGGGATAGCTTTTTAGTGACGAATGTGCTACAATGAAGCTATCTTAACCGAAGGAGCGATCCGTATGGCAACGATACGTCCTTTCCGCGCCCTGCGCTTTACCGAAAAGGCCGGCGCTCTGGCCGAGGTGGTTTGCCCCCCGTACGATATTATTTCCGAAGAACAGCGTCAGCACTATTTGGCGTGCAACGCCAACAACATCATCCGGCTGGAGCTTCCGCGTGAGGGAGCCGACCCGTATGTCCGCGCCGGGGAGGAGCTGCGGCGTATGCTGGCACAGGGCGTGCTGGCACAGGACGACGTCCCGGCGCTGTATATTTACGAAATCGAATTTTCGCTGGACGGCATGACCGGCATCAGCGCCATGTACGGCGGCACCTACCGCGTGTACGGCATCGTGGCGCAGGTGCACCTGGAGGAATTCGACAAGGGCATCGTCCTTCCGCACGAGGAGACCCTGTCCAAGGCGAAGCAGGATCGCCTGAACCTGATGAAGGCGACGGCGTGCAATTTCAGCGACGTTTATTCCTTGTATCGCAACGAGAGCGGTGCCGTTGACGCGGTGCTGGCGGCCGCCATGCAGGAGCCGCCCACGGCCTCCGTCACCGACGAGGCCGGGCTGACCCATCGCCTGTGGGCTCTCACGGATGCTGACGCGATTGCCACCGTTCAACGCCAACTGGCAGATACCAAGCTCTACATTGCCGACGGCCACCACCGCTATGAAACGGCGCTGAATTACCGCAACTGGTTGCGCGAGCAGGGGACGCCGGTCGGGGCGGAGTCCGATTACATCATGATGATGCTGGTCGAAATGAACCACAGCGGTCTGGTCGTGTTCCCCACGCACCGCCTGTTGCGTGATCTGCCCGATTTTGACCCGGCGGCACTGCTAAACGCCTGCCGTGACCGGTTCGAAGTGGAGGAGGGCCTGCCGCTCGCCGCGATCGACGGCAAGCTGGAGCAGGCGTATCGCCGCGGTCAGCGTGCGTTTGGCTTCTATGCCGGCGGCGACGTGGCGGCGGTGCTGACCCTGCGCAATCCGTCGGTGATGGACGAGGCGTTGCCGTCGCTGTCCGAAGCGTCGCGGCGGCTGGATGTCAACGTCCTGCATACGCTGATTTTGGAGCAAAAGCTCGGCATCGATAAGGCCAACATGGCACAGCAGGTCAACCTGACCTATACGCGCAGCTTGACCGAGGCGATCGAGGGTGTCCGCACGGGTGCCTATCAGGCCACCTTCCTGCTCAACCCGACGCGCGTATCGGAAATTCGCGACGTGGCGGCGGCCGGCGAAAAAATGCCGCAGAAGTCCACGTATTTTTACCCCAAGCTGATTACCGGTCTCACGATGAACCGGTTAAAATAAGAAACGAGAGGAGCGATCCCCATGCTACGCAAAGTACTCTGTCTCAGCGGCGTGGTACTGCTGTTGCTGACCGCGTGCGCCTGCAGCAAGTCCAAGACGAAAAATAGCAAGAAAACCGAAGCGGATACCCCGGCCGACTCATCCGTTACGGTCACGACCACGGAATCGGCTGCCGATGCCGAGCCGACCGTGTCGCCCGATGGCGAGACCGACGTGTCCAACGCGACGGCCGCACCGAATACGCAGAACACGCAGACGAACGGCGGCAACAAAACCACCGCCACCGGCGGCATCCAGATTGTCCCGGACGATACGATAATCGTGGACGACACGCCGTCGAACGGTGCCACGCCGACCAAAAAGCCCGTGACCACCAAGACGACGACCACCCGCACCGTCACGACGACCACCACGACCAAGAAGGGCGTGACTACCACGGTGGCGACGAAGCCGGGTGAAACCGCCGCTCCCACGGTCCCGACCACCACGACGACCACCAAGAAGGTCACGACCGCGCACAAGCCCGGTTGGACGCCGTGGTATTGATGCGCCGCACCATGGCGTAGTGTACGGCCACGTCCCAGCCTCCCTTGTGTAAAGGAAGGTGGCGCGGCGAAGCCGTGACGGAGGGATTGTCATGCAGTCAAAGCATAATAAGCGGTTCCCATTGGCAAAACGATTGCGAAAAGAAATGACAAAGGAAGAACGACATCTCTGGTATGATTTTTTGCGTTCCTATCCAATCCGTTTTTAAGGCAAATATATAAGCCCCTCCCGCATTGCTCCGGGTGAATAAGGAAGTATTTTAGAAAATGCGGTGTAACCTCGCAAAA
>CAYMHR010000062.1:0-3347 GCA_964390295.1 uncultured Eubacteriales bacterium | reverse complement strand
AATCTGGATCTTCTGAATTTCATGCGAAGTGCGGAAGCCGTCGAAGAAGTTGATGAACGGCACACGGCTCTTGATGGTGGCAAGGTGTGCCACGGCGCCCAGGTCCATAACCTCCTGCGGGTTGGTCTCTGCCAGCATGGCAAAACCGGTCTGACGGCAGGCGTACACGTCGGAGTGGTCGCCGAAGATGTTGAGCGCATGAGAAGCCACGCAACGAGCCGATACGTGGAACACGGAGGGCAACAGCTCACCGGCGATCTTGTACATGTTGGGGATCATCAGCAACAGGCCCTGTGATGCGGTGTAGGTGGTGGTCATCGCACCTGCCGCGAGGGAACCGTGCACCGTACCGGCAGCACCGGCTTCGGACTGCATTTCCGACACCTTAACCGTTGTGCCGAAAATGTTTTTCTGACCCGCAGCGGCCCACTGATCTACGTAGTCCGCCATGGGGCTGGACGGCGTGATCGGGTAAATACCCGCCACTTCGGTGAACGCATAGGATACATGCGCCGCCGCGTTGTTACCGTCCATGGTTTTGAACTTTCTTGCCATAGAGATATGTCCTCCTTTTAGGATAATAAAAACAAAATCGCGGTACGTAACATACCGATTATAATGATACCACAAAAAAGCGGTGGTGTAAAGGGAAAACGCAGATTTTCCGAAAAAATTAAATTTTCGCAGATTTGTGCCGATTTTCCAAAATTCAGGCAGGTAACCCGGTTTTTTCGTCTTCGTTCGGCCGCTTGTTTCGCCTCGCGCGCCGTTGTCGCGGCAACGACGGTTGACAGCGGCAAAAAAATTCGGTATGATATATAAAATACCATCATTCATCAATGAAAGGGGAAAACATAACCATGGCTGACCCTGCCCCGGAAGGGAATACCAACAATCCGTCTTTTTGGAAATCGCTGTCCCGCCGACTCTCCGACCGTCGCAAAACCGTGACCGAGGAGGACATTCGCGAGTTGATGGATGCCGGCGAGGAAAAAGGCGTGATCGAAGGTTCCGAAAAGGACATGATCAACAACATTTTTGAATTTGGCGATATGACCGCCGAGGAGATTATGACACCGCGCACCGAAGTGGAGGCGCTGGACATCACCGACTCGGTGCAGGACGCGCTTCGCATCGGTGTGGAGGAGGGTTTCTCCCGCGTGCCGGTGTACGACGAGGATATCGACCACGTGGTCGGCGTTCTGTATATCAAGGATTTGCTCCCTTACGTGGGCAAGCCGATCCCGCCCGAGCTGTCCCTGCGCTCCCTGATGCGCGACGCTCACTTTATCCCCGGCACCAAAAACTGCCGCGATCTGCTGGCAGAAATGACCGAAAAGCACCTGCAACTGGTCATGGTGGTGGACGAATACGGCGGTTTGGCCGGCATCGTTTCCATGGAGGACTTATTGGAATCCATCGTCGGCAGTATTCAGGACGAATACGACCACGAGGAAGAAGAGGTCAAACAGCGCAGTGACAATTCCTTTGAGGTAGACGGCTCCATGGCGATCGACGAGGTCGGCGAGCTGCTCGGCACCGCGTTTCCCGAAGGCGATTACGAAACCTTGGCCGGCTTCTTTCTCGATCAGCTCGGCCACATTCCTGCCGACAGTGAAACCGCGCAAATCGTTCATGACGGTTGGGAATTTACCCTGTTAAAAATGGACGGCCGCCGCGTCGATACCGTTCATATTCACCGTATCGAACCCACAGTTTAACATAAAAGCACGGCTGCCATGGCAGCCGTGCTTTTTCATTTACTCGATCGACGTCACTGTGTAACCCTGTGCTTCTACGGCGTGTTTCAGTACTGCGTCATCAATCGGTGTCGACAGCACAACCTCCGCCGTTCCCGTTTCGTGGCTGACGGCAGCTGCCGTTACGCCCTCCAGCGCCTCCAGTGTGCTTTTAACACGGCCGGAGCAATGTCCACACATCATGCCTTCGATTTTCATTGTCTTTTTCATTGGTTTTTCCTCCTTTACATTTCCCGGATGCACCCGGATAAAATTCAAACGCAATGCGTTAGAAACCACACAAAAGCTGGACAGGCTCATGGCAAGCGCTCCGAACATCGGCTCCAGCTCCCACCCCAGCAGGGAAATAAACATACCGGCGGCCAGCGGAATGCCCAGCGAATTATAAGCGAACGCCCAAAACAGATTTTGGCGAATATTCCGCAGCGTCGCACGACTGATCCGAATGGCGGCAGGAACGTCGGACAAACGGCTGTTCACCAACACCACGTCAGCGGCATCGATCGCCACGTCCGCCCCGGCTCCAATCGCCACGCCGACGTCGGCGCGTGTCAACGCAGGGGCGTCGTTGATGCCGTCGCCCACCATGGCAACAGCACCGGCCTTTCGTAGTTCCTCAATCGTCGCTTCCTTGCCGTCCGGCAACACCCCGGCGATCACTTCGTCCACGCCTGCCTGTGCTCCGATCGCACGCGCCGTGCATTCGTTGTCCCCCGTCAGCATGACCACGTGCAACCCCATCCGTTTCAGCTCTGCCACTGCCGCCGGACTGTCCGGCTTAACGGTGTCTGCCACGGCAATCAAGCCGAGCAATCGTCCGCCTTCCGCAAACAGCAACGGCGTACATCCCTCCTCTGCCAAACGCTCCGCCTGCGCGCGGAGCTCCTCCGGGACGGTCAACCGCTCGCCAACGAATCGCAAACTGCCGCCCAGCAGCGAAGTGCCGTTCCGCTCGGCGCGCACGCCATGTCCCGGCAAAGCCTCGAACGCCGTTACCGGATCCGGGACGACGGTACGCTTTTCCGCTTCCCGGAGCACTGCTCGCGCCAGCGGATGCTCACTGGGCTGTTCCAGCGACGCGGCCAACGTCAACAGCTCTTCTTCAGAAACCCCTTCTGCCGGATGTATCGCCGTCACCTGCGGCTCACCGACGGTAACGGTGCCGGTTTTGTCCAGCACCACGGTTTTTACCTTTCCGGTCTGCTCCAGTGAGGCCGCCGTTTTGAACAAAATGCCGTGCCGCGCGCCAACACCGCTTCCCACCATGATCGCTACCGGTGTCGCCAGCCCCAACGCGCAGGGACAGCTAATGACCAGCACGGAAATGCCGCGTGCCAAGGCGTAGCCAACCGCCTGGCCGGACAACAGCCATCCGGCGATCGTGAATACGGCGATGCCAATCACGACCGGCACAAACACGCCAGATACCCGGTCGGCGGCTTTGGCAATCGGTGCTTTGGTCGCCGCCGCATCACTCACCATGCGAATGATCTGTGCCAGCGTCGTGTCCTCGCCAACGCGCGTCGCCTCACAGCGCAGGAACCCCGACTGGTTGGTCGTAGCCGCCGACACCGAGTCGCCGGCCGC
>CAYMHR010000061.1:0-3656 GCA_964390295.1 uncultured Eubacteriales bacterium | reverse complement strand
AGACGCCAACATCCTTACAAAAGCACTCAACATCCGTTGAGTGCTTTTTGCTGCTATCCAGAGAGGTAATGCGAAAATCATGTCAACGGCTCAACGGATTAGCGCTTGAAGTTTCTCCGCTAAGCCGTTGTTTGCAAAAAGTCGCGCGGCGTCTATTCTATGGTTGTTTCAGTCGTTTTTCGCTTGTGCGCGAAATTCGCGTGGGGACATTTTGCGTATGGATTTGAATAAGCGACTGAAGTACAGGGGGTCATCCATGCCGAGCTGATAGGCGACCTCCTGAACGGTCAATGAGGTGTCGGATAATAGCTTTTCCGCCTTGCGGATGAGCGCGTTTAGTCGGTATTGATGCGGCGACGTGCCGATTTCCCGTTTGAATAAGCTGATAAAGTAGTTTTCGCTGATGCCGCACTCTGCCGCCAACGCCGCGTTACCGGGCGTAATTTCCGGATGGTTGCGTAAGCGCTGTGCGACGGCGTGGAGGTAGTCGCGATAAACGATCGATGCCGGTTGCGGCGTCAGTTGTCGTTCCAATTCGTAAAAAAATACCTGAAGATACCCACTGGCGGCATAATAATAGGTTTCGGTTTGCGGCGTAAGCTGAAGCAGGGCTTCAACCAATGCGGTAAGAGCGTCAATGCGCGACAAGGGCAATGGTTGGCTGACGGACAGGTGTAGCCGAGTAAGCAGTGGCAACAGGTCTGATCCGGATACGGCTAACCAATAGTAAGTGGTGTCCGCGTCCGGAACGGCATGATAGGTATACCGATAGGGGCGGTTTGCCGGGAGAACAAAGACGGAGCCCTCCGGCACCGTGGCGGTCGTATCACCGAGATTAACCGTAACGACACCGTGTTCGACCAGCAGGATGCGCGGCTCCGGTCGTCCGTAAAATTCAATGCACCGAACGTCCTGCTCGACGTTTTGAAATTTCCCGACGCAATGCACCTGGAGCGGCAACGGTGCGGGATAGGACAAGGGAAGGATAACCTCTGGAAAGCGTAAACAGTGATTGCCGGAGTTTAACGGGTCGGTGACGACCGATACGCCGAGAGCTTGTCCGGCCTTTCCTAAAACCGAAGGGCGCCAGTGAGCATCGTAAACGGTGGAACCGATTTCGTTCTCAAAATCGCCGCCTGACAGCAGTTCGCGACCGGTAACGGCATTTTTCAGTCGAACGTTGTCAACGTAGGTGGTGCAATACGTTCCGCCGTAGGCGTGGCACGTCCAGGCGGTTTTAACAAAGCAGATTCCCCACTGCGACAAATGGCTAACGTCTCTGCCGGTGGTGAACGTTAGGGAAAAGGGTGTCCATTCCTCGGCGGCCGGAATATGTTTTACGCCGCGCTCGATAATTTGACTTTGAAAATACAGTTCCATTTCACCACCGAGTACATCCATCGTTAACACGTAGACGCTGTTCGGTTCAAACGCCAAATTTTTTAGATACAGTTCCAAATTTACGTAATTGGCGGTAAAGGGTTTTGTCGCCATGGAATCAGCTCCTTACACTTGTAAAATAGCATAAAGCAACAAAACTGTCAAATGAATTTATAGAATACTCCATATATTTGGAAATTCCTCTATGTTGCGACGGCAAAGTGCGTGCTATAGTAAACGTAAAGAACACTCCCAAACACAAAAAGGAGGAGACGGTAATGAAATTGGCGAAACGATTTACGGCGGTGATTTTAATGCTTTGTCTATTGCTCCCTTTGTCGGTCTGCTCGCTGACGGCTTATGCCGCCGCAACCGAAACCCAGTATTCGATTGCGGCAATGGAGGGGTATTACAAAACGCAAGGGCGCGTTTACCGCTCGGGAAATCGCCTGTATACGGATTGGAGTGCTTCCGGCATAGAGTTTTATGCCGATTGCTCCGGTGACGTTTACGTGATTTTTCAAGTGGACACGGTGGATGCGGAACAGTACGGTGGCTGTTATTTCACCGTGCTGGTAGACGGCGTTGAAAAGGGCCGAGGACTGTGCTGCTTGAAAGAACGGGGTGAGCAACGCGTTAAAATTGCTTCGGGACTGGCAAAGGGGAAACATCGGTTTGAGCTGTATCGCCAGACGGAGATCGGAGCCTTGGTCAGCATTACCGGGGTCGCGTTGACAGGCTCGTTGTTGCAGGCCCCCAAGGAAAACGATTTGTACGTTGAATTTGTGGGGGATTCCATCACGGTGGGATATGGAAACCTAGCGGCCTCCGGTACGGCAAATTCCGGAAAGCCGTTTTATACGAACGCCACGCAGGGGTATGCATATATGACGGCGCACAACAAGCTCGGTGCGGATTTTTCGCTGGTTGCCGTGCAGGGGATTGGCGCGTCGGTGGGTTGGCAATCCTATACGATGCAGGAAATGTACACCAAGCTACGGTATCCCAAGGACAATCACTCGCTTTATGATTTTGCGCGCCAACCGGACGTGGTCGTGCTGGCGTTGGGTACGAACGATATGAACCGATACGCGGCGCACAACATGACGCAGGCACAGGTGAAACAAGGATTTGCGGATATGCTGACCTTGGTGCGTCAGAAAAACCCGACGGCGAAAATCGTATGGATTCACGGCATGATGCTGTCCTCGGCATCGCCGCTGATCCGAGAGGTGGTTCAAGAAGCCGGAGGCGCTGCGGCGAACGTCTACGAACTACGGTTGACGCAATCGAACAGTGGGGGAAACGGGCATCCGGACGTGGCCGGGCACGCTTCGTTTATCGACGATTTGTCGGCGTTTATCCGTAAGCTGGTTGCTCCGGCACCGACGGTGTCGAGCCAAACGGATACGTCGGTGACGCTGAAATCACAATCCGGATACGAATATAGTCGCGACGGTAAGACGTGGCAGGCTGATCCGACGTTTTCCGGGTTGGCGGCAGGAACGTATCGTTTTTATCAGCGCAAGGCGGAAACGTCCGATACGGCGGCGGGGGTGTGCAGTGTGGCAGTAACGGTGACCGTGTGCGGCGGGGCGACGACTTCGGCAACGACCACCACGACTACGAGTGCTGTGAAAGCCACGACGACTACGACCAAATCATCGACCACGGTGACGGCGTTGCCGTCAGGAACGGTACCGACCCAAGGTTCGTCGGAAACCACCGCACCAAGCAACTCCGGCGTAGCAGTGGGCACGCCGTCTGCCGAGCCCACGCTTGTTGGACGCGTTACGGAAACAGAACCGACCGCTGGTGCGACGACGGCGGTAACGTCCGAGACGGAGCCGACGTTGAGCCCGACCGATCCCACAGATGCGGCGTTGAGCACGGATGCGTCAACCACCGACAAAACGACCGGGTCCGTTCGGTTGATTGTGTCGATAGGCACACCGCTGGCGGCAACGTGTGCGACGGCCGGCGCACTCATTGTTAAAAAACGAAAAACAACGCACGGGCGTTAAGCGATAACAGAACTGCGGCAGAGTTAATGCTCTGTCGCAGTTTTTTGTGCCCGTACGTGCGGATACAGAGACTGCGATTAAAGGATATACGGGAAGATCGGAACTTCCACAGATTACATTTTGGGCTTAACGGATTTACCGACCCCGTATCCGAAAAGTGCACGGAATTGGTAGCCACAAAAAACTCGACGGAGAAGCAAATGATGAGGTGCCGTAACGAAGGTTTTGAAAACAAGTGGTAAAGACAATTGG
>CAYMHR010000060.1:0-3712 GCA_964390295.1 uncultured Eubacteriales bacterium | reverse complement strand
TTTGGAATTGTAAAGCGGGTCGGGCAAAACGTCACGTTTTGCGATAGAACCTCTTCTCGGCACTTTACTTCCCTCCTTCATAATAATGATATCATAGGTACTCGAAAGTGACATACTCCCGTTGGCGCCACAGTTGAGGCAGGATCACGACCCGATGAATTCGGATATATGAGATCTGCCGCTACTATGTAGCCGCTGATGAAATGTCTGATTATTTGGCAGCACCTGCCTTCGGACGCTTGGCACCGTACTTGGAACGAGCCTGCTTCCGGTTGGCGACACCCTGCGTATCGAGGGTACCGCGGATGATGTGGTAACGCACACCGGGCAAGTCCTTTACACGACCGCCACGGATCAGCACCACACTGTGTTCCTGCAGGTTGTGACCCTCGCCGGGGATATACGACGTAACTTCAATGCCGTTCGAAAGACGAACACGAGCTACCTTACGGAGAGCAGAGTTCGGCTTCTTCGGCGTGGACGTCTTAACAGCCGTGCAGACACCGCGCTTCTGGGGAGAGTTCTGATCGGTGGGAATGCGCTTTTTGGAGTTCCAGCCCTTCAACAGAGCGGGAGCCTTCGCCTTCTTTTCCAAATCCTCTCTACCTTTGCGGACCAACTGGTTAAAAGTGGGCAATATAGACACCTCCTTCGACAATGTTCCTGCTTCCGTCCGGCGGATACCCGACGAGCCACAGGGCAGTGTATACGGCTTCAGGGCATAATTCTCCCGTCTGCATATCACACCACGACTACAGATTTTAGCATATATTCCGGGGGTTGTCAAGCCTTTTATACGGAAATTATTACGGGCTGTCGGTGACGAAAGGCAGAGAAAAATCCGTCGATAACGGCCGGCTGAAAAACGAATGAAAATGATTGTAAAAAAGTCCTTGACAATCGGTACTTTACCGTTGTATAATAGCCAATGTTCCCAACAATTGTGCCGGAATGATGGAATTGGCAGACGTGCTGGACTCAAAATCCAGTGGTAGCGATACCGTGCGGGTTCGACCCCCGCTTCCGGCACCATGACCGGACACTCGTTTTGATACCATGCGTATCGAAGCCAGTGTCCGTTTTTTTATACTTTTGGATACAGGTATATTGATTCCTCATACTGCTTGAATGGGATGAGCTCCGAAGGGGTGATCGATTTTGTGGGATTATCGATTGACAATAGTATGAAATCGTACTATAATGAGCTGGACACAGTACTACGGAGGCGGAAGGAATGAAGCGAAGCGCGGATCGTGTACAGCTGCTCAACCGATTGTCTCACGATTTGGATGGGGTGTATCACCGGGCGGCGCGGCAGTTGGGCGTTTCCGACAGTGAGCTGTGCGTGCTGTATACGATTTACGAACAAGGCGACCGATGCTTGTTGTCGGAGATTTGTAACAAAAGCGGAATCGGCAAGCAAACGATCAACTCGGCTTTGCGCAAGCTGGAACGGGACGGGGTGCTGTATCTGGAACGGCATACCGCCAAAACAAAGTGTGTTTGCCTGACGGAAAGCGGTCGTGACTATATGCTGAATACGGCGGCACGCTTATATGAGGCGGAACGCGAAGCGCTGGACGATTGGACCGACGAGGAGCAACAGCAGTACGTACAACTGATGAAAAAATACATTGCCGCTTTACGCAGGCAAGTACAGACTATGGAGGGAAAACCGGAATGAGTATCATTACGATCAGCCGCGAATTCGGCAGTGGCGGTCGCGAATTGGGAAAGCGGCTGGCTGATTATTTGGAGTACGATTATTATGACAGCGAGATCATTGCCATGGTGTCGCAAAAAAACGGTCTGGATGAAAACTATGTGGAAAAGACGTTGAGCGATCACGGCTGGAAAAATCAGCCGATCACCTTTCAAGGGACGCTCAGCTCCTCGGCATACCTTCAGGCTTCGCAGGTTGGCTTGCTGCTTCAGCAAAAAAAGGTGATCGAGGAGATCGCGGCGTTGGGCAAAAACTGCATTATTGTCGGCAGAAACGCCGACGTCATTTTGCAGGACTATCAACCGTTTAATCTCTTCGTTTGCGCGAGCACTGAGGCCAAGCTTCAGCGTTGCCGGGAGCGCGCCACCGCGGACGAACGGCTTACCGACCGGCAATTGTTGCGTAAAATGAAGCATATCGACAAGGTGCGTACCGAAACGAGGGAGATTATGTCCGGGTCACCCTGGGGACAACGTGCGGCCTATCATTTGACGGTTAATACGACCGGATGGGTTATCAAAAATTTGGTACCGGCGGTGGCTGATTTTGCACAACGCTGGTTTGGGAGAGCATGATGAAACAACATATCCAATTATCCGATCATTTCACCTACAAGCGACTGCTTCGTTTCACGTTGCCGTCGATCAGCATGATGATTTTCGCGTCGGTCTACAGTGTGGTGGACGGCTTTTTCGTATCGAACTGCGCTGGGAAGATACCGTTTACCGCAATCAATTTGATTTATCCCTTTATTATGATTTTATCCACCGTGGGGTTGATGTTCGGAACAGGCGGTTCTGCCATCGTCGCCAAGACCTTTGGTGAAAACAGAAAGGAAGCGGCCAATCGGTATTTTTCGCTGTTCGTTTACGTTGCTTTTCTGTTGGGTATTGTGTTCGCTGTGCTCGGCATGGTGTTCATTCGCCCCATTGCCGTGTTGATGGGTGCCGAGGGCGAGGTGCTGAAGTACGCGGTGCAGTATGCTAGAATTTTGTTGGCGGTGTTGCCGTTCAACGTTTTACAGCTGCTGTTTCAATCGTTTTTCGTCACGGCGGAAAAACCAAAGCTCGGTCTGATCGTAACGGTTTCTGCCGGCGTATCGAACATTGTGTTGGACGCGGTGCTGGTGATCCTGTTGCCGGGCTCGTGGAAGCTGGCGGGTGCGGCCGTGGCGACGGCGTTCAGTCAGGTGGTCGGCGGGGTGATTCCGCTTTGGTACTTTTTCCGCGAGAACGGCAGCGTTTTGCGGCTGGGAAAGACTGAGTTTGACGGAAAAGCGATTTTGCAGGCCTGTACCAACGGCTCGTCGGAATTTATGAGCAATATTTCCATGAGCGTGGTGGGAATGTTGTATAACATTCAACTGATGAAGTATGCCGGCAACGACGGTGTTGCCGCTTACGGTGTTATGATGTACGTCAGCATGATTTTTGCGGCGGCGTTCATGGGGTATTCCATCGGCACGGCGCCGATTGTCGGGTATCATTACGGCGCGCAAAACCACACTGAATTGAAAGGCTTGTTGAGAAAAAGTCTGATCATGATCGGCTCGTTCGGCATCGCCATGATTGCGCTTGCCGAGCTGACGGCGGTGCCGCTTTCTCAAATCTTCGTTGGTTACGACCGGAAATTGATGGACCTCACCGTCAAGGGCTTCCGCATTTTCTCATTGTCCTTCTGCTTCATGGGCTTTGCCATCTTTTCCTCCGGTTTTTTCACCGCCCTCAACGACGGTCTGACTTCCGCCTTGATCTCGTTTTTGCGTACGCTGGTGTTTCAGATTGCCGCTGTCATGATCCTGCCGCGTCTGTTCGGTATCGACGGCGTGTGGTATTCTATCGTTGTGGCAGAACTGATGGCGGTGGCGTTCAGTACCATCTTCCTGATTGCCAAGCGCAAGCGGTATCGTTATTTTTAACGCGATCGATCGCATCTTTTTTGAAAAGTCAAGGGGTTTGTGCGAAAAAGTCCGAAAATCTGCAAACTTTG
>CAYMHR010000059.1:0-4806 GCA_964390295.1 uncultured Eubacteriales bacterium | reverse complement strand
AAATCCGAAATTTTTGCAAAAAATTAATGGGTCCTACTTGACCACAAGCAGAAGGCTTTGTGCTGGGTGTCGGTGCCAAAATGTTTTCCATTGCCGGACCGGTGATCGTGTATGGAACGGTGGCAAGTGTGGTATATGGTATCGTTTATTGGATAACGACTTTATTCTAAAAGACTTACAGGTGCTATGGCCGCGGTAAAGCGGTGCGTATTTGGTGAAAAGAGCATGACGCTGGACGAATTGTTGGATGCGTTGAATAAAATTTTTGAGGGTTCCAGACCGGATAATAGCATAAAACAATGGTAGACACTTTTGTGTCTACCATTGTTTTATCATTTCATGTTATCGACCAAGGCGGCTTTTACGTTGAACGACCGTTTTGATATTAAAGTGATAAGTGTAGCACGACACCCGGTTCGGAGGTGTCATCATTCGGTTGGGTGAGCGTTCCCAAGGTGTGGATCAATTCTCCGGGAATTCGCAGACAGTCGGCGTTTCTTGGAAGCTGATCTGTCACGTCCCATGCCGTTTCACCGGCCATATCCTGCATTTGCGCCGTACAAAACGGTGGCACGTTTTGCAACGTTAAGGACTGGTATTCTCCGAAAATACCGATCGTGTGAGCGTTATCGGCGTTTACAGTCACGTGACAACGCGGAATAGCGTACTGCCGCTCCTGAGTGCGCCCCAGAGTGACCACCGAAAAAACGCCGTTCGGGTTTTTGGAGGCGACGCAATAGGGAAAATCACCGGTGGTATCCGGCTCAATTTGCGGCAAATCAGCGTTCCGCGCAATGGCGGCAGGAGCGTTCTTTGTCAAAACACCGTCACGGAGACACGCCTGCATGGAAGCATTGCTTAACCACCAGTCTTCGATTTCATTTTCAACGGCTTGAAATCGCCACGTGTCGGATAACGTCGCAGAGGAAACTTTCCACGTTCCGCCGCCGAAAGCCGGTGCCACGCGATGCCAACGGGCGGCGCGCAATACCTCGTACATTTTGGTTTTCAGGTTGCGGTGAAGTGCGGGAAACGAGGGGTCGGGGTGCCCGTTCGTAAAGCTTCCTACGTAAGGGTGGCGCATGATCCCCATGGTAAATCCACCGGCCGCGGCGAGATATGCCTCGTCCTCACAGTTGATGAGTCCCAGTCCCTCCTGTTGGGGGACAATTTGCGGCAAAAGCTCGGCCAGCTTGATCATTGTCATCGGAATTGACATGATCGCCGGTACGTCGTAGGTGCGAAATACGTCACTATACGGAATAACGGACGGCATCATCGCGTGCTCTACCGTCAACTGCGGCGCGTACCGTCTGCCCAACCGGGAAAGTGAGATTCGAAGATCGGCATCGCAGCAACGGTCTCCCCAGTCTACTTTCCAGTAAGCAAACCCGGCATCGTTGGCTTCCTGCAGCTTGGCAATCCAGTAAGTCTCCGGGTTGGAAACGCTTCCGCCGTTGACGGATTCCTGAAGGCAGACCCAGCCGCCAAGCCCCTTCCAACCCATGCTCTTTATCCGATCGGCCAAATGCTTCAGGGCGGCGACGTTGCCGCGGTTATCGGCCGTTGAGTCGGGAAATTTTTGCGAATCGAGCCGCAAACTGCCGAAAAAGGCGGGATCGCCATCGGGAGGAACGTCCCAACTGTCATCCATGACGAACAACAAGTCGCGGCGCGCCTGAGGGTAAAAATCGGCCCAGCCAAACGGCTTTTCGGTGTCAAACAGGGCGGATTCCGAAAGGCAGCGGCGCTGTGCAGCCGGTTTTCCGTCACAGGTGGCGTATAGTTGGGTTTGCCAGGTGCAGTAGTAATCCGGTGATGGATTTACGCAATCGGGAATCAGATTGGTGGCAGTCGGTTTCATCGTTTCACCTCAACAAACGGTAATTTCGCGTGCGTATCCGGCAAAGGAGCCATGAGTGACAAGCTGCGGCAATCCGGCGCGCAGCTCGGAATCGCAGTTGCAATGCCGATGACCGGCAATCACCGCTTTGATGAGCGGTTCATTTTTGATATATTCCGTCGCCGTCAGTGTGGCGTTATCCGGTGTTTGCTGAAGTCGACGGTCCTCGGTGTAGCCATCGAGAATTGCCTGCGGAGCGGCCATACAGTAGTCCGGCTCACCGGCCGGCGAACAACGATGCAGTTCCTCGGTGTAAATCGGTACGTGCATGGCCAGCAGGATGGGCAGACCCTTGGCGACCTCCGCCTTCAGTAATTTGATCTGCCCTTGGGTGATCAGATAATACGAGTTATCCAGCGTTACGACGTTGACGCCGCCGATCACACGGGAATAGAAATACAGATTGTTTTTAATGTGTGGCGCAATTTCGTTGATTTTCTCCCATTTGTAGGTGTAGTCCTCTTTGGCGCGCCCCAAAAAATGACAGAAATCGTGGTTGCCGGCAGCGTAAATATAATCGACGTCGGAAAAATAGCTGTCAATGAACGCAAAGTTTCCGGGTGAAAAGAAGTCAATTAGATCGCCGGTGTGAAGGATCGTCAGTCCTTGCTTTTTGGCGTAGTCCAGTGCTTGGAGGAAATACGCTTCGGCACAGCCGTCATAGTTGACGTCAAAGGTGGCTTTGCGGTTCAGTCCCGGATCGTCACGGGTAATATGTGTGTCGGTAATTTGCAACAGACGAATTGGCTGTTGCAAGCCGACGGTAATGGTGCTTTTGAGAATACACAAGTCGCTTTGTACGGGGTTCATATAGTTTCACCTCACCAATTTTTAATAAACTCCAGAATGAACGTACAGCTCCAGCTGAAATGGTCACAACACAGTCCTTTACCGGTACGGGAGTTGTAGTTTTCAAAGATGCCGTCTTTTTCTTCGTAGCACATATTCAAAATGTTTTCCCGAATGGTATCAGCGACCGCAAAGCCGTAATTCTTCAATCCCTTTGCCGCGAAATATGCCACGTTCAGCCAGGTTGGCTCGCGCCAATAATCGTTGGAATAGGCCGGGTTCTCAAACGAAACCGTCGGCATTTTTCCTTCAAAAGCGGTTTCCGCTACACGGCGCATGCAATCTGCTTGCCGTTCATCGGCAATGCCGATGAACAGGGGGCATAAAGCAGGCGGGGGACAACACGTCGGATATGCCTTCGCGGCTTCGGTATGCGTCGGCGTAGAATTCCTTTTCAGGGCACCACAGACGCTGATTGATTAGTGCGGAGGTCGCCTCCGCCTGCCGGTACCACAGCAGGCCGTCGGCCGCTTTCCCCGATCTCACCGGCGATGAACGCCATCGAGCGAAAAAACATGACCATAAAGCAATTCAAATCGACGGGGTAGAAGTTGGTGATCTCGTGATCCCACCGTACAGAGTTGTTCCAGCCGGATTCGTATCGAACGTGTAACAGATAGTCCGGATTGTCTTTATCGTCAGAATTGTAGTAGTACAAGCCGTTTTCGCAACGGTGTTCTCGCCAATAGTTCAGATTGCCTACCAGCGCCGGGTATATCGTTTTCAAAAACTCTTTGTCGCCGTCTTGCCGGTAAAGTTGTTCGGCGGTCCAAGCAAATACGGGTGGCTTGGAATAGTCGGATACGATCCGTCCGTCAGTGTGAATGACGTCGGGCAACAAGCCGTCGGGACGCTGAAATTTCAAAAATCCGAGGATGCTTTCCTTGGCAAGCTCGCGATCCCAATGGGCAATTCCCAGCGCATGAAATGCGGAATCCCAGTTCCATATTCCGTCAAAAAACCGGATATCCGGCGATAGGCAGCGATAGGGGTGCCATGGATATTCGTTATCCGTGAACAGGTTTTCCTGGAGAGTTCGCGTTGCCCGTTCGATTAAATTTTGGTCGCGCTGACAAGGCTCCATATTGTTTCCTCCTTAATTTTACCGGTGTACCGCAGAAAACAAAGCCGTTTTCTGCGGCGCGGCGATTTTCTTTTACTTTCATTATAATTGGTCACCGTAGTTGATACTATGGAAAAAGCGTGGTATGATATGGACAAATGTTATGTAAGGAGGTAACACACGTGTTGTTTTTCGCACCGTTTGATTCCGTCAGTCCGCGTCAATATCGCATCGCCTTTGCCGAGCCGTTCAGCGAATTGAGTGCCGTCGAGATCGGGTATAACCGTACGCCGGCAGGACTTTGCCAAACTCTGAAGCGCGACGTATATATTTTGCATTATATTACGCGAGGTAGAGGTGAATTTTGCGGGAAACCGTTTTCGGCCGGAGACGGCTACGTAGTGGTTCCTTACGAATCGGAGACGGTGATCGCCGATGAGAACGATCCGTATGAAGCGTATTGGGTGATGTTTCGGGGAAGCAAAGCCGCCGAGATGTTGCGCACCTGTGAGTTGCCTTGCCACAATCGTGTGTTTACGTGCTCCAAGACACGAGAGTGCGCCGAAATATTGCGAAAAGTGCTGTTTGATATGCAACCGGCCAACGAATGGGAAGAAGCGGAAACGATGAATGCGGCGTTGCACCGCGTGCTGGCGCGGCATTTCAGCACAGTAGAACGGTTAGACTCGACGGTGGGAGAGGATTTGCCGCAACGGGTGATGCGCTTTATTCAGCAAAACTATCACCGTCAGTTTAGTATTCAATCGATGGCGCACAGCTTGCATTACAGCCGCAGCTATGTGTATACGCAATTCAAAGAACGATACGGCGTATCGGTACAGAAATATCTTCCTTCACTGCGTATGGAGAAAGCCAAGGAGCTTTTATCGCAGAGCGGCCCTGTGACCGTCAGCGAGGTGGCGTTGTCGGTCGGTTATACCGACGCGCTCTATTTTTCGCGTGTGTTTCATCAAAGCACCGGAACGTCACC
>CAYMHR010000058.1:0-4887 GCA_964390295.1 uncultured Eubacteriales bacterium | reverse complement strand
GCACCGGGATCGTTGTGCACCGATCGTTTGGATGGATCGGCGGAAAGTTTTTGCCGACGATTGCTTCCGACGTTGCAAAAGTCTTTTGATCCAGCGCACCACACACCTTGCAGGTGCGGCTGTCCAATGTTGCCAAAAAGCGGTAAGTCTCTGCGCCGAGCTGTTGATATAGCTGTAGGTCGGCTTGGTTATGTAAGTAATTCATTTCCGTGCGAATCACGCGCTCGGCTTTATATTTTGCTACGTTGAACCGCTCGCGAAGCTGTGCCGTCATTTTCGCCACACTTTTTCCGCTCAACAGACCGGTTTGTATGATATCCTTGGCCTCTTTCGCCACGTCATGCGTATTCTCCCAGACCGATGCCGAATAATCTTGTCCGTGCCAACTGTGCGCGAGTGCCTGATCCATTGCCTCAGAGGGAATGGCGGTAAAATCCATGAAAACACCCGTACCCTGCTCCAGATCGTTGGCATGGCGATCAAACTCTTCACACAGAGCGGTGATAAAGGCATCGCGCTCTCTTGCGATTGTCTGCCCGGCCAACCGGGCACACTCGACATCGATTCGATCCTGCATCGCTTGCAATCGTGTGAGCCGGTGCCGATACGCCGGAGCGTTGATCCGAGCCAGCAATTCGTACCGGACTTTGTTGTCCGTGACGTCGACGTCGTCCAAAATCTTCTCCAGCTCTTTCAGTGCCTTAGCACTTTCGGAGCTGCTCAACACCTTTTGCGCCTCTTCACTGCTCAACCGTCCCTTGCGTCGATATGCGCGAAGAACGGCTCGAAGCTCCTGCTCAATATCCGATTGTGCCTGATTGTGCAAAGCTCTGACCTGCCGCACTAAGCTGTCCGCCGTTCGGGTAGTTCGCTCCTCACGACGCGTAGCACGTTCAATCCAGTATTCCACCGTCCGCTTGCTCATCGTTCAGCATCCCTTATTCCACATCGCCATTCAAATATTTCTTGGCCTCCAACGCTTTTTCTGCTTCCAAATCTGCCTTGGCCTGCTCCACGTCTTCTACGTAGGGGTGCTTCGCCAACAGAATCGAGCGCGGCACAAATCCAACGGACGACAGAATGTTGTCGATCAATTCCGATTCGTTAATGAGGCGATTCTTCTTAATGTCAACCCGCACAAGCGCCGAATCATACACCGTGCCGTTGCGGAGGTTGATATCCTCCGTAACAAACCAAAACAGCTCTTTGAAACCCACTTTGAATTTGGATATAAACGGATCGGCTTTCATATCCAAATTGGCGTATTGCAATTCCAGCGCCACGTTAGTGGCATTCCCCACCGTTTCCGGTGATTCGTCAAACGCGCGTCCCTGGTGATAAATGTCGTTCCGCAAGAATTTCAACCACGCCAGTCGATCTGCTGTTGCCAACGTAACCGTCTTAGCATCGATGCTACCCTGCCCGATCCCATCGTCATCCACAATAGCAGCCTTGTTCAGATTCAGCTTTTTTAAGATAGATTTGGCCGCTTCGCCGCCATAACCGCAAATGAGCCAATACAGATAGGCAACATCGATCTGGTCATTCGTCACCTTGGACGACAGCATTTCGTAGGCATCGATCAGGCCTTGGATCATTTGTAAATCCGTCGTGCTGTTCCGGTTGTTCCGGAACGCAACGAAAGGGACGCGTCCCCAACCATGCTTTTCGTGCCGGATTTGAACACCGTCGCGATTGGTAAAGCTCCACCAATGCGGTGCCGGATTGCACCGCGGCATACCGGCGGTAACGTCATTGTCAAACGACGTTACCATGCGATAGTGGCCTGCTTCATTTTCTTCCAAATATGCCACATCGTTGGCCGTCCACCACTCCACTCGGTGACGGTCTACTTTTTGATTGTCTCGCTCCACCGTTACCGTCCAGTAGCGGACAATGTCGGTCAACTCTTTTTGATTTTCCTCATCGTAAAATGCCAAAACCTCTGTACCGGGAACAATGGCAAATCGCAAGTGCCCCATGGCGTCATAATATGGATGTGCCCACGCCACGCCTTGGTTACTGGCGCCAACCGCCAGATCAAGCACCATATCGTTAAACTCCTCGTCGGTAGCAACCCAAGACAGCTCTTTTTCAAAGGCTTTCAGCGAATCGTCCGATGCCGAACCTTCCACCGAAACCGTCATCGGCTTCCCGAAGCAATAGGCAACCTTCTGATCAACGTGGTGTGCGTGAAAGTTGTGAACCAGTCGGAAATTACTGTTGTTTTCATTCTTCACGGTTTCCGGTTGTGCGGACTCGCCGTAAACCACGCTTTCGCGGAAATCATGATTTAGAATCCGGTGCTCCCCGGCATAATACCGCTCGCCTTCGCGCATCTGTGTTTTTTTCGCGCTTTTTTCGTCCTCCGGGATCAAATCACGCAAGATACGGTCGATGGACAACCCGCTGTCGTGGCTCATCCTCGCGTTCAACAGTGCCTGTGCGGTCACGTACATATGCTTGTCTCCTTTATCAATATACCCTCACCGTCGGACGCTGCATGACGGTTTTCACAAAATATCGCAGGGCATCCATGGCATGGTCGTTGCTCTTCAGCGGACGATCCTCTTGCGCCTTGGTATCCCACACGTACGATTCAAACTCTTCGATCGTGCGATCGCACCCGGCACAAACCTGAAGCATTCCATTTTTTAACGCTGTCGCCGTCTCACGAATTCCATCCAACACGCTGTTATCGGCAGCGCGCAAACGATATTTTCCGTGCCGACGGATGCAGGTAATCATCGATGCCGCCGACGGATCGATGATGATGGCTTTCACAGGCATACCGTCAATAAGCGCATCGACGTCGGTATAATATTCCTCATCGGTTTTTTGCCGACCGGTCTCTCGACCGGAGTGGTAGTATTCCCGAACGATATACCACTTACCGTCCGTGCAACGACCCATCAGCAATGCGGCAGTCGGATTCAAAGTCCCATAGTCCATGGAAACCCAGTACTCGGTATATTGGCGTTCCGTGTCCGGAACGACGTGCTTTTCACGGCTAAACATGTCGTATATCAGGCCGTCTGCCGCTCGCCACAATCCAAGAATATTCCGCTCGTAGAACACACCGGAATACAATGACGTATACCGTTGCTTGATTCGCTCAGTCAGTGATGTATTGTCTGTCATGGTAAAGTGAAGATACAAGGCGTTCTTTCGATCCGCCTGCAGAATCCATTCTTTATAAAACCAATGCGTTGGTGCTCCGGGATTGCAGTTAAACCAATATCGCGATCCAGGTATCGAACAGCGCGCTACCACCTGATCTACGAAGGACCTTGGCATCAGTACTACTTCGTCAAGCAGAGCACCTGCCAACGTGATTCCTTGCACCAGCTGATAAGACGACTCATCACGGCCGCCAAATAAGTAAAACCGGTTCACGTGGCCGTTCATCGTAACAATCAGCAGATTTTCCGTTTGTTTTTCGCGCATGGAGCAAAGGCCGGACAGCCATTCCGACTGCAGCGGCTTCACCACGTTGCGACGAAGCGACTCAATCGTCTTTCCGCATAGCGCAAACGATTGCCCGTCAAACGCCGTCATCGACCAGAGAATAAAGCCAACCGTCATTGAGAGCGTCTTTCCGGAACGGATCGACCCATCACATATGATTGCATCATATTCATGATATTTCGGCGAAGCCCACCACAAAGACGCCACAAGCTGCTTTTCACTGAATTCACTGTACCTCATACAGTTTCATCCGCTCCATTCCGGAATTCAGAACGGCTGCCAAGTTGTTTTCGGCAGTGCCGATCGTTCTGTCCGGTTCCGGCTTGGCGCGCCACTTATCTCGCTTTCGGTTGTTTAACCAGTAAATGCACGCGGTAACGTCGCCGGACAGCGCCTTTTTCAGCAAGGCGTTCTCAACTTCAAAATCCACCACCGCTTTGCCTTTTTTTAAGGTCTCGGAAATGTCCGGGTGCTTTTTCTTCCACTCGTAAAGCGTGGAACGGGATATTCCCATATATTCCGCGATTTGCTCATCGGTCGCGCCTTCGCGTGCCCAGCCTCGCAAACACGTTAAGCCATCTTCCGTCAACCACTCTGCATATTTTCCATTCGCCAAACGCTCACCTTCCAACGTAGCATGTTACAGTTCGATTGTTATTGTTTTTGTTTGCGATAGTCCCACCCCTCTATCGCCCTTTTCCACCGATCGCTATGCCGGCATCAACGAAAAACCGTGTGGGTACGCTCCCACACGGTCTCATTGTATATAGTATAGCACATTTTTTTGCCCCTGGGTGCTCAACTTTGTGAAGTGAATACTTTTTTCGTTCAAGTATACACCCAAGATCAAAGAAGGTGCTATACCGTGACACTTTTGGATTGCATCAAAAAAGATGCAGTCGATAGGCTAAAACGCAGATGAAATACCGACGCCAGCGGGTCCACGTTGCTCTTGACGCAGTGAACGGATATGGCGTCTGGTACCGTACGTTATCAAACACTCCGGCACGATACTCATCCGGGATTCCGCGCAAAGCGCCCTCGATTGCCGCCAGCTTGTTCGACGTCTCCTCCAGCCGTTCTACGGTTTTTTCAGTAGGATCAGAACGTTTGGTTCCCCGCGGTTGACCGTCTGACCGGGTATGGGTTTCGTGCAGGAGCTGCGTGTACTCCTCGCGCAGGCGGTCGTAATCTCTCGCGGCATATAGCGTCTGGTAATACACTGCCTTGGGCAACCAATACTTGCTTGTATTCTTCGGCTGATAATCTTTCATTCCGTTCTGATCTCCTATCACTTTTTATTCATCTTTCGTTTTCTAGCCTCTTCTAGCTTCAGCACCGCTTTTCCATAGGAAAGAAGCTCGCCGGTAGCCTCGTAATGCTGTTGAATCCAGGCCAGAATTTCGGGAACCGAGCGCT
>CAYMHR010000057.1:0-5226 GCA_964390295.1 uncultured Eubacteriales bacterium | reverse complement strand
GGGACTTGAACCCTCACGTCAAAGACACACGCACCTCAAACGTGCCTGTCTGCCTGTTCCAGCATCCTCGCATATAAAGCAGTAGATATTATACCACCGTACCGTCCGGTTTGTCAACTGTTTTTCCGGAAAAGAACGGCGGAAAATTTCACCGGCTCGACCACTTTGCAAAAATGCCTTGGCAGGGCATCGTTGCCTCGTCGTCCCCGATTTTACAAAACGCACTGATCCCGTAGCCTTACGGGGTCAGTGCGTTTTACCGTTATTTGCTTTGCGTGCTTACAGCTTCATTTTCGCCATAAGCATTTTGGCACAATCCAACTGGTTCGGAATGTTGCCGTTTTCATCGCGCACGCGCCAAATATCCGGCGTAATTTCATCGGCAACGTACATTTTTCCGCTTTCATCATAACCGATCTCGATTTTAAAATCGATCAAGGTCAGGTTCAGCGAAGCCAGCTCCTTTTTCAGGACCTCGCCCACGCGCAACACAATGTCCTGCGCTTCGGCATACTGGCCCTCCTTGAGCAAGCCTTTCATCAAGCAAATACGCTCACTGATCAGCGGATCGCCTTGAATATCGTCCTTCAGCGTAACCTCCGCATACGGAGGATCAAACACAATACCTTCCTCCAGCGTGAAACGACGGCACATGCTGCCGGCGGTGAAATACCGCAGTACAAACTCCAGCTTCGGCACCGTCAGGTTACGCACCTGCATCAGGCCCTTGTCAATATCCGCCGCGATGTAATGGGTGGGAATCCCGTTTTTCTCCATCAGTTCAAAGAAGTACTTGGAAATGGTCAACCCGATCTTGCCCTTACCGGCGACACTGCCGCCGACCGTGTTAGAGCCGGGATCAAACACACCGTTTTCGCCGGTCATGCTGTCCTTGAACAGCAGGCTAACAACGTTGGTTTGCTCATCCAACAAAACGTCTTTGGTTTTCCCCGAATACAGAGTTTTCATTTACAAGACTCCTTTATTAAAATTTTGATTTACCGATCTTCCCGTGCCGTTCTGCAACGACTACCACTACCACGACCTTATCAAGATAGAAGCTATTATACTCTTTTTCGGCATAAAAGTCAATAGCCTTGTTGACAATCTTGCGGTCTTTCCGCACTTTTCGGCGCACGGATCAGTTGGCAAACTGGCTGTTGTACAGATCGTAATAGAAGCCTCTTTGACTCAACAGCGTCGCGTGGTCGCCGTACTCAATGATATTGCCGTCCTTCATAACCAGGATAACGTCCGAATGCTTGATGGTAGACAGGCGGTGCGCCACCACAAAGCTGGTGCGTCCCTTCATCAGTCTTTGGAATGCGTGCTGAATATGCATTTCCGTTTTCACGTCGATGGAAGAGGTCGCTTCGTCCAAAATCAGCATCGGCGGCGGACACAACATAATCCGCGTGATACAAAGCAACTGCTTTTGACCTTCCGATAAGCTGCCGCCGTCCTCCCCCAGCACAGTATCGTAGCCGTTCGGGAGTCGCTTGATAAAGCTATGCGCGTGCGTCGCTTTTGCCGCCGCCAGCACTTCTTCATCGGTAGCCTGCGGATTACCCATGACGATATTTTCCCGAACCGTTCCCGATTTAAGCCACGTTTCCTGCAACACCATGCCGTAATTCTTTCGCAGACTGTGTCGGGTCACGGTACGAATGTCCACGTCGTCCACAGAAACACTACCGCCCGTCACGTCGTAAAACCGCATCAGCAAATTGATTAGCGTGGTTTTTCCGCAACCGGTCGGGCCGACGATCGCAATTTGCTGACCGCTCCGGAACTGCAACGTAATATTGTCGATCAGCGGTTTGTCGGGCACGTAGGAAAAACAAACGTGATCCAGCGATACCCGTCCCTGGGCATCCGGCAAAGCCGGCAAGTCGGCATCCGACACTTCCTCCGGCTGTTCGATGATCTCAAACACACGGTTCGCCGAAGCAATGGCAGACGACAGCTCGGTCAGCACTCCGGATATTTCGTTAAACGGCTTGGCGTACTGCCCGGCATAGCTCAACAGTGCCGAAAGCGCACCGACCGTCAGCGCCGAACCGTCCGAAACGATGGTCAGTGCGCCCAGCAGGCAAACCAACGCGTAAATCACCGCGTTGATAATACGGGTAGACGGATTGACCATCGACGAAAAGAACGTCGCCTTGAGCGAGCAATCCCTTAACCGTTCGTTGATCTCATCGAACCGGGCGGTCGCCATCGCCTCGTGGTGAAACGCCTGGATCACCTTTTGATTCCCCACCGTTTCTTCAATAAAGGAGGTTTGCTCGCCTCGCGTTTCGGATTGCAACCGAAACATACGATACGTGCGCCCGGCAATGAATTTGGCGACCAACAGCGACACCGGGGTCAGCACAACCACCACCAATGAGATTTGCCAATGGATACGGAACATCAGCACCACCGTTCCGATGACCGTAATAACACCGGTAAATAACTGTGAAAAGCCCATGAGCAAGCCGTCCGCCAAGGTATCGGTATCGGTAATAATGCGGCTGACGGTATCGCCGTAGGGGTGCGTATCAACGTAGGAAAGCGGTAGCTTTTGTAGCTTGGCAAACGCCTTGCCGCGCAAATCGTGAATCAACCGATAGCTCAATCGGTTGTTGCAAAGACTCATCAACCACTGTGCAACCGCCGTCGCCGCAATGGCGATCGCCATTTTGACGACGATGCGCCGTATCTCCTCAAAATCGACGTTGCCTTCCCCCACGATGCAGTTGACGGCATCTCCGAACAGCACCGGCAGATACAATGTCAACGCCACCGTGACCGCCGCCAGTCCCAGAGAAACCGCGAAAAGGCACAGCTGGCTTCCCAGCATGGTGATCAATTTTTTTACGGTACCTGTTTTTTTCACGTTACAGCTCCTCCTTGTCCAGCTGAGAAGCGCAAATTTCGGCATAAACGGGGCATGAATCAAGCAATTCCCGATGTGTTCCGATGCCGACGGCGTTTCCGTCGTCCAACACGATGATCCGATCGCAACCCATGACCGAGGAAACGCGCTGAGAAACCGTAAAGACGGTCGGCTTGTACGGCAACGCTTCGAGCGCTTTTCTCAAAGCAGCTTCGGTAGCAAAATCCAGCGCCGAGGCGCTGTCGTCGAAAATGAGGATTTCCGGATCACCAACTAGGGCGCGTGCAATACACAGCCGTTGCCGCTGGCCGCCCGACAGATTCCGTCCGTTTTGCTCCACCCAGCCGTCCAAGCCGCCCTTGGAGGCGACCACGTCGGCGGCTTGCGCGGCGCAAACCGCTTTCATCAGCTCCGCATCGTCGGCAGATTTACCACCAAGCAACAGATTGTCCCGGATGCTACCCTTGAACAGCACCGATTTTTGCGGTACGATACCGATTCTTCGGCGTAGCTCCTCGTCGGAGTATTCTTTCACGTCCCGGCCGTTTACGGCCACGGCACCGGACGTCACGCCGTAGAAATGCGGGATCAGACTGACCAGCGTGGATTTTCCGGAGCCGGTAGCGCCGATAATGCCGATCCGCTCGCCACGGCCTACCGCAACGTTGATCCCGCTCAACGACTCCTCGGCGGCACCGGCATAGCGAAAGCCGACGGAAGAAAATTCCACCGCCGCCTGCGGATCAAATGCCGGCGAACCGTCAGTAGCCGCCTCGCCGTATTGCTCCGCCGACAGAACGGCATCGATTCGCGACGCGGAAGCCAATGCCTTATTCAAGGTCATAATCATATTGGCCAGCTTAATCAGCTCCACCAAAATTTGCGACATGTAGTTATACAGCGCGACGATCGCGCCGGCCGTCAGATGACCGGAATACACGCGATGGCCGCCCACCAAAAGAATGGCGATAACCGCCGCGTTGACAATGATATAGGTCAGCGGATTCATCAGTGCCGAGATTTTTCCGGCAAAAAGCTGCAGTGCCGTCAGACCGTCGTTGACCCGATCAAACTCGTCCGTTTCCTCCTGCTCCTTGCGAAAAGCGCGAATGACGCGGACACCCTTGAGGGATTCCCGTGTCGTCAGTGAGAGCCGGTCCACCTGCCGTTGTGCGCGCTTATACAGCGGCACCGTCGTTTTCATGATCGCAACCACGATCACCGTCAGCACGGGAATGGTCGCCACGAAAATCAGTGCCGACTGTGCATCGACCGTAAACGCCATAATCATCGCGCCGAACACGATGAACGGCGAGCGAAGCAACAGACGCAACGTCAAATTAACGCCGGTTTGTACCTGGTTGACGTCGCCCGTCATCCGCGTCATGAGGGTAGACGTGCCGATTTGATCCAGATCGGTGTAGCTGGACGCACTCACCTTGCGATACAGGGCGGATCGCAAATTGGCCGCGAACCCAACCGAGGCCTTGGCGGCAAAATATTGTGCGACAATGGCACAGATGAAACCAATCACGCCCAAAGCGATCATCAACAGGCCGTTGGTATAAATCAGTCGTTTATCCCCCCGGCCGATACCGTTGTCGATAATATTGGCCACGACCAGCGGAACGAACAGCTCGAACAAGGCCTCCGTCAGCTTAAAAAGGGGGCCCAATACGGCCTCCTTGCGATATTGCTTCATATACGATAATAAATGCTTCATACTACGCCGTCCAAAATAGAATTGGCAGGGTACCGTCGTGTCTTTCACCGACTCGCCCGATCGCCCGTGCCGTCACAACCGTTTGCGGCACGTATACACTATATCATTTATCCTGAATATTTTCAAGCGATATATGCATTTTCCCGTATTCGACGCACCGGGAACTTGCACGCACAAGAAAGCCATCCGCCATCGCGAAGGATGACGGTTGGCGTTTTCTCTGGTTTCGTGTTAAAGGTGGGCGGTTAATCGACGATTATAGATTAAAATGTTTTTCCAAAATTCCGTTTTGTGTTTTCATCATATTGTTCAGCTTATGGCGCTGAACAATGTCAATGGTATTGGCGAGGTTCTGATCGCGCCGCGTTTTGGCAAGTATTTCATTGCCGCTATCGATCGCGTCATAAACCGCATGAAACCCGGAATTCATGGCATCATGCATGTTGTCGATGGCGTTCGCCACTTTGTCCCCGACCTGTTTCATGGTGGCTTGGAGCGTGGCGTCATTATACAAATCGATCGCTCTTTCAAAAGTGATATCCGACGAGCTAAGCTCATCATATAAAAGGCTGTACGACAGAGGATTACACCGACCTCTTCGGCACAGCCGAGTACATATCCG
>CAYMHR010000056.1:0-5843 GCA_964390295.1 uncultured Eubacteriales bacterium | reverse complement strand
CGCAGTGGTATCATCACTACTAATGTGTCCGACAAGGGTAAAAACCCAGACGCCGTAACGGTTTCCGAGGACGAAAGTTCTGTGGGACACACGATCAAAAAGATGATCCAGCAGTACGAAAACAGCCTGAAGTAATCTGCGGTAATCTGATTTGACCGAAGCGGCTCCGCCTGGGATTACTCCCGGACGGAGCCGCTTTTCCTTTTGTCAGACGATCTATTGTATTTTTCGGCAAACTATGGTATAATTGCCTCCGTTTAAGGTTCTGCTTTCGACGGAGGTGGCTTTTGTGATTTTTTATGAAAACAAGCGGGATACGTTCTATGCCGAGCGGCGGACCGCATTCGCCACGCAACCGCATTTGCAACATCATTTAGAAATCGTATATCTGGTCAGCGGCGAAACGATCGCCACCGTCAGTGACATTGCTTATCCCATGACAGCCGGTGATGTTTTGTTCATTTTCCCCAACCAAATCCACAGCTTCGAGGATCGCACACCGCTTTGCGGTCACATCGTGATCACCTCCCCCGACGACTACCCGGAGTTGGTCAACCTGTTCAAAAGCAATCTGCCGGACTGTCCCTTGGTGCACCCCGAAGGGGAAGAAATCGGCACGTTGTTCTGCCGCCTTTCCAATCACGCAGAGACCACCACACAGCCGTATCGCCATTCTCTCCTGCGCGGCTATACGCTGGCGTTGTTAAGCTCGTTGTTGCCGCTGTTGCATCTTCATCCGCAAAACACGCGCAATTTGTCCTTGGCACAGCAGGTGCTCCTCTATTGCGACGAGCATTACACTGAACCGCTCAATTTAGAAACGCTGTCGCGGCAATTCGGCGTCAGCCGCTTTTACGTTTCGCATCTTTTCAGCGACAAAATCCGCATCAACTTCAACAGCTATCTTCACATGCTGCGTATTCAGGCCGCGAAACAGCTTTTGTTGTGCGACTCGCGCTCCGTCACCGAGATTGCCTATGCGGTCGGGTACAACAATATCCGTTCGTTTAACCGCCAGTTTTGCAGTACTACTGGATTTTCACCCTCGGAATACCGCCGACAACCGCACGCGAAGTGAACGGTTCCAAAAAAGAAAAAACTTCTTCATAATTTTTTCGTTTTCATCTTGACAAACGTGAAAAATCAGGTATAATATAACACGGTCTTTCACATTGCGGAATTGTGTAAAGGTAGCACGACAGTCTCTGAATCTGTTTGTCTAGGTTCGATTCCTAGTTCCGCAGCCAAAAGCCGCAACTGGCAAATGTCAGTTGCGGCTTTTTAATGTGTAGTTCTAAAAGTCGACACGTCGAAGCAAGCTCTTCGGCGTGTCTCTCTATAGTGCTTTATGTCTTTATTCATTATATTATCCTTATAATATCTAATATCGTTCCCGACGTTATTTTCCGGTCTGCAACGTAGCGGAGCAATTTCTTTTGCAACTCACGAACGATAAAGACCGTGCGCGTTTTTCCTTTCAACGAAACGGTGGCTTCGCGCACGTATTTTTCAATGGTATTCGCGCGCTTTTCCTCATAGCGTAGCTGTGCTTCAAACTTCAAAATCTTGTCTGTTGATATGATCCTCTCCATACTTATTACCTCTGTTCATCCATTTTACAACAGCATTTGGCTATTGCGGAAGCGAGTGCCGAGATGAAAAGCACCGTTTTCAGTAAAAATGAGCAAGCCCGTATGGGCTTGCTCATTCATATTTTCTTATTACTTATTCTGCTTGTACGTTTTGGCGTACTCCTCAACCTTGGCTTTGCAAGCGGCGTTGATCTCCTCGATGCCGTCCCCCACCAGCGCCATGGTGCGATCATAGGAATACTGCGCTTCCGTCTCCTCGGCTTCCGTCAAGCTATACGACGAAGCCCAATCCTTCCCCTGTTCCAAAGGAACCAAAATGTACTTTTCAAACGTGCTGTTGGTCGGGTACGAAGCGCGCTTCAAACCGCGCCCCATGCACCACACCGGCAACACGTCCACGGAGGTGATCATCACCGTGCCGTCGTCAAACTTGCTGGCGGTCACGTTGAACAGCACACCGTCCTCCGTATGACCGTTGTCGTTACAGTTAGTGCCATGCTCCAGGCGGTGCTGATCCTGCGTTCTGTCTGCCACGTCCGGATAATCGCATCCGGCATGATGCCAGGAATCCTGATAACAACTGGGACTGTTGGCTTTGGTACCGCCGGCCATACATTCGATCTGCTGTCCCGACAAGAGATTGCCCATCGAATACAGACACACCGTTTGATGCTTACCGTCGGTGCTGTTTATCAGCTCCAACGGCTGGATTTTATGGGGATGCCCACCAATGATCACGTCCACGCCCAGATCGCACATTTTTTGAGCGATAGCTTCCTGCGTAGCGTTCGGAACGATCGAGTATTCCTCGCCCCAGTGGATGTACAAATACACCAGCTCGGCACCGTCCGACCGCATGGAGTTAATCAACGATTCCGCATCCGTATAGAACGCCGACAGGTTATCGTTGGAAAATCCGTTGGTGTTCCAATAGCTGCCGTACGTGTAGTTGACCATGCCGATCTTAATGCCGTTAATATCCTTGACAAGATAGCGAGCATCACTGGAATTGTACCGTGTGCCGGTAAATTCCATACCGTACTCCGTCAGGGTATCCATAGTTTTTTTCATGCCGGTCACGCCGCCGTCGGCAATATGGTTGTTGGCGGTCAGGCCCAGATCGTAGCCGCAGTCCTTCAGCGATTTGACCACCGCCGTCGGCACCCGGAACGGCAAGGCGCTGTACGTGCTGTTAGCGCTTACCGAAAATTCCGCGTTCACTACTGCGTAATCCGCCTTTTGAACGTAAGGTGTCAGGAATTGGAACGACTCCGTATAATCAAAAACGCCTCGGACCGAGTTATACCCAGCCTGCCGCACGCCATTGTGCATCAGAACGTCGCCACTGCTTCCGACCGTAGCCGTCGCTACAATGGCCGGTGCCTCCGGATCGTTCAAAATATCCGGGCTGTTTGCCACGGTGCTTCGCGTGGCTGTAGGAGTCGTATTCAGTTGTGAACCGTTGGCGGTAAAATAGTTGATTAACGTACCAACGCCGGTAACCAATCCCCAGCCTGCCAGCGCCACCGCAATAACGCTGATGAACGCAATTACGGCAAGTATCTTTTTCTGTTTGCGCTGTTTGGCGCGCGTGTGCTTTCTCGGTGGCATGATCTGCTCTCCCTCATACGTGATGATAACAGTAGTATCATACACTATTTTCCCGTCCGCGTCAACGCCCGATTGCCAAAACCGCACAAAATTCGCCACTCGACGGCTTCGTAAGCCCGGATTGTCTCTGTGGTGCTTTTCGTGTCACGGCAGACAGTTGGTGCATAAGATGGAACAGAATTTGTTTTAGAAAAGGGTGACGTACGCATGGATCAATGCGTCGGCTTGGATCAGCTTGTCCCCGGCGAGTGGGGAATCGTTCGAAAAATGGATGCCGTCGGTAGTATGCGTCGACGGTTTTTCGATATTGGTCTGTCAGAAAACGCACGGGTAGAGTGCGTCGGGCGCAGTCCAGGCGGCGATCCGTCCGCCTATCGGATTCGCGGTGCCGTCATCGCCATTCGCGCCTGTGACAGCCGTAGCGTCCACGTGCAACGCTTCTTTGAGGGGACAACGCCATGAATCTAACCAGTCGCATCGACCGTTTGTGCTCAAAGAGCAGTCGTTCCGGCGCACCGGACCGCTTGTCTCGGCATCGTGTAGTTGCCTTGGCCGGAAACCCCAACGTTGGAAAAAGCACGGTGTTTAACGGCTTGACCGGTATGAAGCAGCACACCGGGAATTGGCCAGGGAAAACCGTCAGCAGTGCGCGAGGAACTTGTTCAACCGCAAAATACGACTATACGCTAGTTGACGTTCCCGGCACTTACTCTCTGCTGGCGCACTCCGCCGAGGAGGAGGTTGCGCGCGATTTTCTCTGCTTCGAAAAGCCGGACGCCATCATCGTTGTGTGCGACGCCACCTGTCTGGAGCGCAATCTGAATTTGGTATTACAAACACTGGAGCTTTCCTCCCACGTGGTACTCTGTCTCAATCTCATGGACGAAGCTCACCGCAAGGGAATCCACGTTAACGTACAGCGATTAGCAGAACTGCTGGGTGTCCCCGTTGTGTGCACCGTAGCACGAAAAAAGCAAAGCCTGCGGCACTTGCTGGACGTCTTGGATACCGTGATCGATGTGCCGCAATCCGCGGCCACCGTTACCTATCCGGTCGCCGTGGAAGGTGCGATAGCGCGCTTGAAGCCGCTACTGTCTTGTTTCGCCAATACAATCAATCCGCGCTGGCTCGCCCTTCGTCTGTTGGAAAACGACCCCACCTTCACACGTACCATTTGGCAAAAGCTCGCTCCTTCGCCGGAACAGCGCCTTTCGATTTCTCGCTCATTGCAAGAGCTGTACCGCGGTTTTCCCGAAAGGAAAACGCTCAGGGATAGCATCGTTACCACCTTGCTCGACGAAGCAGAACGCATTGCCAAAGCCTGCGTTTATCTCACTTCTTCCAAAAAAAGCGAAACAGATCGTCGAATCGACCGAGTTTTAACCGGAAAGCTCTTGGGCTATCCCGTAATGCTGTTATTGTTGCTCGGCGTGTTTTGGATCACGATCACCGCAGCCAACATTCCGTCCGATCTGCTGGGTCGTTTACTGTTCGGAATACAAGATCGGCTAACCGCCATTTTCAACCAACTTCACGCTCCGTCGTGGTTGCACGGTGCCCTGGTATTAGGAGCCTATCGCGTTTTGGCTTGGGTCGTCTCCGTCATGCTGCCGCCCATGGCGATCTTTTTTCCGTTGTTCACCCTGCTGGAGGACGTCGGCTATCTGCCACGGATCGCATACAATCTCGACCTCCCTTTCCACCGTTGCCACGCCTGCGGCAAGCAGGCACTCACCATGTGCATGGGCTTTGGCTGTAACGCCGTCGGTGTTGCCGGCTGTCGCATCATCGATTCGCCGCGAGAACGCCTGCTGGCGATCCTTACCAACGTCTTCGTCCCCTGCAACGGCCGGTTTCCCACGCTGATCGCCTTACTAACCCTATTTTTTATTACCACTTCCGGCTGGTTGGCATCTCTGTTGTCGGCGTTCGGGCTTGCCGTGATCATCCTATTGGGAATCTTTTTGACGTTCGCACTCACGCAGTTGCTATCCGCCACCCTCTTGCGTGGTGAGCCGTCTGCTTTCTTGCTGGAAATGCCGCCGTATCGGCGGCCACAGGTCGGGAAAATCGTTGTTCGCTCCTTGCTGGATCGAACGCTCTTTGTGCTGGGACGTGCCGCCGCCGTGGCGGCACCGGCCGGGTTGCTTCTGTGGGTAATGAGCAACGTTTTTGTTCACGGCACAAGCCTGCTAAATCTCTGCGCAGAGTTTTTCGATCCGTTCGCACAGTGGATGGGGCTGGACGGTGCCATTCTCATTGCTTTCATTCTCGGCTTCCCGGCTAACGAAATCGTGGTTCCCATCATTCTGATGATATATTTATCGCAGGGAACGTTGACCGAACCGAGCTCTCTGTTAGAGATAAAACAGGTATTTATAGACCACGGCTGGACGTGGACGACCGCCGCCAGCACAATCGTATTTTCTCTTTCCCATTGGCCTTGCTCCACCACGACAATCACAATTTATAAGGAGACGAAAAGTCTTAAATGGACGGTTGTAGCAATATTGCTTCCCACTGTCATCGGCGTCGCGATATGTATCGCGTTTACTGCCGTCGTCCGCTTGCTTCAATAAGTCGTTGGCAAAAACTTTCCGCCGATCCATCCAAACGATCGGTGCACAACGATCCCGGTGC
>CAYMHR010000055.1:0-6126 GCA_964390295.1 uncultured Eubacteriales bacterium | reverse complement strand
CGGTGATTACCGATAAAATCAACTCCTGCTTAACGTTGTATACCACTTGGGCAAGCTACCAGCCGGAAACGGAAGGTGTGGTAATTGCCTACACATCCATTTATGGGAATACCAAGTCGGCTGCATTGCTGCTAGCCGAAAAGTTGAAAGCCGCCGGTAACAGTCCTGTGGTGATCTACGATTTAGCGCGTTGCGACATGTCAACCGCGGTAGCGGATGCTTTTCGTTACAGCAAGCTCGTATTGGCTTCACCGACGTATAACGCCGATATTTTTCCCTTTATGCGCGCTTTTATTTCTAAGCTGACCGATCGCAATTACAGCAATCGCACCGTTGCTTTTATGGAAAACGGCAGTTGGGCGCCAATGGCTGCTAAGGTTATGAAATCCCTGCTGGAAAAAAGCAACAATCTGTCTTATGTCGAAAATACGGTAAAAATCATGTCCGCATTAAGTGAGGAGAGCACCCATCAAATCGAAGCACTTGCATTGGAATTGAGTTGATCATAGGACATATTCAAAGGATGCTTGACGGTACACGCTTGTGACAAATGCTTGCAATATATTTCTAAGTTTGCTATACTGAAACCATGGTGTGCAACGAAAAGTGTGGCCCATGACGTCGATAGTTGAAAACCTACTGACACCCGCTACGCAACTGATGGATCAGCTTACGTGCCAAACCAATTCTAACCGCGAGGAGACGAAACGCTATGAAAAAGCTCGTTTTATCGCTTATGACCGTTTGTACTATTCTAATTTGTTCCTGCACGCAGAAAAACCCATCCACCGAAACGAAAAGCACCGTCTCCGGTTGGACGGAAGCAGACGGCTCACGTAGCTATTACGTTAACGGCGTGCCCTTGACCGGCTGGCAATTCTTGGATGGCAAAACCGTATATTTTTCCGACGAAGGCATCTTGTGTATCGGCTGGCTGGAAGTGGACGGAAACCGTTATTTTCTGGACGAAAACGGGACACCATCCGTCGGCTGGCAAACGATCGATGACAAGCTATATTACTTTACCGATGATGGTATCCTACATACGGGCTGGCTGGAATGGAACGAACACACCTATTACTTTTTGGAAAACGGCACTCTTGCACGCGGTCAAGTCACCATTGACGATACGGATCACTTTTTCACCTCATCCGGTTGCCAAATTCTGCTGGTGAACCCGTGGCATGCCGTTCCGGAAGCGTATGAGCCGGATTTAATCACGGTGGATAACACCTATTTAGCTACTTCCGGCACACAAGTGGATCAAAGTTGTTACGACGCGTTACTTCAAATGGTAACGGACTGTAACGAGAAATCCGGCGCCAGAGTCTATATCGTTTCTTCTTACCGCACCATGGAGCATCAAACGCGCATTTTCAACCGCAAGGTCAACGAATGGAAAAATCAAGGGTATGATGAGGAAACGGCAAAGAAAAAAGCGGAAACCAGCGTAGCGATTCCCGGCACCAGCGAGCACCAGTTAGGCCTGGCTGTCGATATTGTGGATACGCAGTCGTGGAAGTTGACCGCCTCGCAGGATACCTTTGTCGGTCAGCAATGGCTCATGGAGCACTGCTGGGAGTACGGCTTTATTCTGCGATACCCGGAAAGCAAAATCGACGTTACCGGCATTATCTATGAACCGTGGCACTACCGTTACGTCGGCAAAGAGCTCGCCATCGAACTGCGAGATACCAATCTAACCCTAGAAGAATATTTTTCCGCATTGAGCAATGCCTCATAACACGGACACAGTGCGATTATTACATAATTTTTGAGGATGACTGACCATGAACGACACCAAAGCGATCGTCGCAAAAAATATCACCGAGTTGCGGATTGGTAACAATTTAACGCAAATGGAGTTGGCAGAAAAGCTCAACTATTCCGACAAAACAATCTCCAAGTGGGAGCGGAGGGGAATCGTCGCCCGATATCACTGTGCTGGTAGAGCTCGCCGATCTGTTCGGCGTAACGTTGGATTGTTTGGTACGATCTGAAAACATTGACGACACGGTGAGAAAAAGCAAAAAGAAACCGGCAGGTTACAATCGCCGGGTGATTACCTATATTGCAGAAAGCGCCACCTGTTGCATCGCACTGTTTGCGTTTATCATAACCTCGCTCATTACCAACAAGGCAACCTTTTAACGGCTGTACTTTGTGTATACGCCTCCGATTTTGCTGATCATCAAGCTGGTGTTAAATTCTATCTGGTTTAATACCCGACACAATTACGTGATCGTTTCCGCGTTGATTTGGACGATTTTAGCAACGATACATATCACGTTCCTGTATTTCGGTAAAAACGTAGCACTGATTTATCTGCTGGGCATTGTAGGTCAGATCATCGTTATCCTGTGTTCCTTCATTAAAAAACCGAAAACGCGATAAACGACTTTCAATTGAGCTGTAAAAATACTAAAAGCGACGTTCGCCCCTTCCGGAGCGGACGCCGCTTTTCTGTTTCGTTTATTTTACCAGGTCTACAACACCATTCAAAACGTATTTCGGGCGATAGGGAAACCGATCAATATCCTCCGGCGAGGTCACACCCGAAAGCACCAAAACCGTATCCACGTTGGATTCGATTCCGGCGATAATATCGGTATCCATACGATCGCCAATGAAGGCGATTTCATCACTATGGCAACCGATCATCTTTATGCCGTGACGGAGCATCAACGGATTGGGCTTGCCGACAAAATACGCCTTCTTCCCGGTGGCAATTTCTATGGGGGAGATCAGCGCACCGGTCGCCGGCATAATACCGCGCTCGGTGGGACCGGTAATATCCGGGTTTGTACCGATGAGCTTGGCACCTTTATTGACCAGTTCAATGGCTTTTTCAATTTTTTCAAAGCTATAGGTACGCGTTTCACCAACGACCACGTAGTCCGGGTTAACGTCGTTCATATAGATGCAATGATCGTACAGCGCTTTGGTCAGAGCGGCTTCTCCGATGACGTAAGCGGTACAACCGGGATGCTGACTACTGAGAAATTCCGCCGTTGCCATCGCACTGGTGTAAAAATGATCGGCAGAAATTTTCAACCCCATGCGTTCCAGCTTCATGCTCAATTCGTGTGGAGTGCGTTCCGGACTATTGGTCAAAAACACAAATCGCTTGTTGTTGGCAATCAGCCAGTTGACAAAATCGGTAACGCCCTCCAAAACGCGGTTGCCGTGATAGATAACACCGTCCATATCACAAATAAACCCGTTTTTAATTAACACTTCATGCATCGTGACACACCTCAACTTTCAGTCACATTGTAGCGAAAAAGCGTGAAAAAGTCAACTGATCACTTGACTTTTTCGCAGTAATTGCGTAGAATTTTATTATTGAAGTCTGCTTAAGGAGAGGAATTGCCGTGTATACCGAAACTATGCCGTTGTGGGAGCAAACTCCCGGCACGTGTGAATTTGTGCCAACCATCACCTATTACCGTCCCGATACCGTGCTTTCGCGCGCCGCCGTTGTGATTTTCCCCGGTGGCGGCTACGTACACCTGGCAGAGCACGAAGGACGCGGCTATGCAGAATTTTTAGCCAACCACGGCATTTCCTCATTCGTGGTAAATTACCGTCGCGCACCGCATTGGTTTCCGCTTCCGTTGTTGGATGCACGGCGCGGTGTACGCTTTGTTCGCTATTATGCAGAAAAATTCGGAATCGATAAAACGAAAATAGCCGTCATTGGGTCCTCGGCAGGAGGGCATTTGGCAGCACTGGTTTCCACCTATACGGAACCCATCGATTTCGAAAACATCGATGCGATCGACCGGGAAGACGCGTTACCCAATAAGCAAATTCTGTGCTACCCGGTCATCAATTTGTACGATAAAAACTATGCTCATATCGGCTCCGGAGATAATTTGATCGGGATTCCGTATGCCGAATCCAACGATGCGATTCGCCGCATGGAGTTGACTCCGACAAAGCTGATCCGTCAAAACACACCGGAAGCGTTTATTTGGCACACCTTTGAGGACGGTGGTGTTGACGTTAAGAACTCGTTGGAATATGCTACTCAACTGCGAAATTACGGAATTGCCACCGAAATGCATATTTTCCCGCACGGCCCTCACGGCTTGGGACTTACCAATCGTCAAAACGCCATGGAGAAACACGTGGCACAATGGGGAGACCTGCTGATTCACTGGCTTCGGTATATCGGCTGGTAACGTTAAACCGTTCATCATAGAGATGAACGGTTTTTCTTTGCTTGACCTTGTCGACACGATATGATATAATATGCAAGCACTTTATCATCGCAAAAGGAAAGGTATGTCGTATGGAAAACAACCAAGAATTTAAGCCGTATATTCCGGCAGAAAAGATCACACCGGAATTAACGGTTACCTCAATCGTCATGGGTGTGATTTTGGCGATTGTCTTCGGCGCTGCCAATGCCTATTTGGGCCTTCGCGTCGGCATGACGGTTTCCGCATCCATCCCCGCCGCCGTCATCGCCATGGGCGTGATCCGCGTGGCATTACGCAAAAACTCTATCTTGGAAAGCAATATCGTTCAAACCATCGGTTCGGCAGGCGAATCACTGGCGGCTGGTGCCATTTTCACCCTTCCTGCGCTGTTTTTATGGGCAAGCGAGGGCGTGATGGAGGAACCGAGCCTGATTGAAATCATGTTGATTGCTCTGCTCGGCGGTTTGCTGGGTGTCTTTTTCATGGTTCCGTTACGCAATGCACTGATTGTGCGCGAGCACGGTGTGTTGCCCTATCCGGAGGGGCAGGCGTGCGCCGAGGTCATGCTTGCCGGTGAAGAGGGCGGTGCCAACGCTTCCACGGTATTCGCCGGAATGGGCTTTGCCGCTTTTTTCAAATTTTTAATTGACGGTTTGAAAATCGTCCCCGCAGAGGTCACCTTGCAGGGAAGCAAAAAAACGTATCCCGGCGCGATCGGTACGCAAATCTACCCGGCCGTCATGAGCGTCGGCTACATTTGCGGCCCGCGCATTTCATCCTATATGTTTGCCGGCGGATTGGTCAGCTGGCTGATCTTGATTCCGCTGATCGTAATTTTCGGAAGTAGTTTGATTCTATTTCCGGGCGAAGTGCCGATTGGAGAAATCTTCACCTCCGGTGGGGCAGAGGGCGTTTGGAAAACCTACGTGCGCTATATCGGCGCCGGTGCCTTGGCCGCCGGCGGCGTGATCAGCCTGATCCGTTCGTTACCGCTGATCGTTCGGACCTTCCGCGACACCATCAAAAGCATGTCCTCTTCGTCGCGCGCCAACACCACCTTGCGTACCGAGCAGGATATTTCCATCAAAGTCGTGTTGCTTGCCATTCTGGTACTTACGCTGGCCGTTTGGCTGGTTCCGGCTATTCCCGTGTCGTTTATCGGAGCGATCATCGTCGTCATCTTCGGCTTCTTTTTCGCCACCGTCTCGTCGCGCATGGTCGGTCTTGTCGGAAGCAGCAACAATCCCGTTTCCGGCATGGCGATCGCAACCTTGTTGATCACCACTTTGATCTTAAAACTGACCGGCGAATCCCAGGTGGACGGCATGAGAGCGGCCATTGCCATCGGTTCCATCATCTGCATTGTTGCCGCCATTTCCGGCGATACTTCGCAAGACTTAAAAACCGGATACTTATTGGGCGCTACTCCTAAAAAGCAACAAATCGGTGAGATCATCGGCGTTGTTGCTTCGGCATTGGCCATCGGTGCTACCTTGTATTTGCTGAACAGCGCTTGGGGCTTTGGCTCCGAAGAATTGGCCGCGCCGCAAGCCACGTTGATGAAAATGGTCGTTGAAGGTATCTTGGGTAACAATCTGCCCTGGAGCTTGATCATGATTGGTGTGTGCCTTGCTGTGGTGGTTGAAATTATTGGTATACCGGTTTTGCCCTTCGCCATCGGTGTGTATTTGCCGGTACAGTTGAACGCCTGCATTATGGTTGGCGGTTTGATTCGACTCTTTGTGGATAAAATGAAAAACGAAGATCGTAGAAAAGAAGCTACCAGCAACGGCATTCTGTTCTGCTCCGGTATGATCGCCGGCGAAGGCTTGGTGGGTATTCTGCTGGCGGTTCTGGCGGTGTTCCAAGTCAGCGATCTGATTGATTTTTCCAATATGATCCCCTTGCCGTCGTGGGC
>CAYMHR010000054.1:0-6462 GCA_964390295.1 uncultured Eubacteriales bacterium | reverse complement strand
TGTACTGCTGCTTCATCTTCTCGTAGCGGTTGGTGAGGCGTTCGTACTTTTCCATGGATGAAACAAACGCCAGATACTTCATGGCGATCCGCACCGGCGTGACCATCAGTGTTCTCAAGGCGTGGCTGGATGGAGGAAGAAAAGAAAATGCGCAAGAACTTGTGCAGATTTTGAAGACACAGGTTGCATTCTTGGTGGCGACATTTTGAAAACAAGCGGAGCCTACCACACCAGCACACCCAAAATGGTGAAAGCCTTTGTAGGGATGATTCCTCCAGTGGGCGAGTAGAAATAAAAATTTGCGCAAATTCTCAGGCACAACTTGAATTTTCGTAATCTTTCTTTAAGAAATATTAACCAGGTCTTAGGGTGTCCCTAACAAGCAATTTACTGTTTTCTGTACGAAGTGGAGTAAAAGCAGTCTGCTCGCTAAGATAATGCAGAACAAACGGCATTGCAAAAATAAAAGGCACAGTCAACGGATTTTTCGGTCATTTATTGGATACCGACTGAAAGCAATGCACGCGGGTTCCGTAGCTCGACGTGCGCGTTTGCCCGGCAGCAATCGAGCACGTTTCGTGCTCGGATGCTTCATATAGGTGTGCATGGAGTGTTTTATGTAGTCGAAAAAACAGGCAACGGAAAATCGAGCACGAAACGTGCTCGATTTTCTAAAGACCTCTCTTTTCCCTGTTCTATACGTGTTTTCACCGAAAAGCGAAGCGTGCGTTCGAGCACGTTTCGTGCTCGCGCCACTTTCTTATCTTCTTAAAATTGAGCACGTTTCGTGCTCGATTTTCTTCTTGCCGCCTCCCCGCCAAAAAGAAAGGGCGATCGAGCACATATTGTGCTCGAATATGAAAACGCCCTCTGCTCTATCGAGCACGTTCCGTGCTCGATAGCAATTCTTTTGTTCTCCGCCAAACTCAAGCACGAAACGTGCTCGAGTTTGAGGAGGTTCAGGCAACGCTCAACAAAGCAAAGACGCCACGGCAGGTGCCGTGGCGTCTTTGTCTGTTTTTGTGAAATTCTTATGCCGTCAGATCGTCGTCGTTGTCCTCAACGATCGGTTCGCTTTTAATCGCTGCCGCCAGCGCCTCGTCCGCCTGCAGCTCCAGTACCGTTACGCACGGCGTTTCATATTGCTTCATGCATACCTCTCCCTTCCGCTTACATCAACGCTTGCGTCGCGTTGATGCTGTTCGTCACCTCGCTGTCACACTCGATGACAAACTCGGTTCCGTTGGACGCCTTCAGCTTCATATAGCCGCGTGCCGTGTAAGAACGGGCGTTGAACGTCGCATCGCTCACCTTACTGCCGCGCATCATCACCGCCGAAAAATCCACGTAGGCATCGGTATAATCCACTAGCTTCATGTCGTCGCCCTTAGTGTAAGCTACCGATTTCCACATACGCTTGGCTCCCGTCGCCGTGGACGCCTCCACGTTCGCCACCGTCAGCTCCGTTTCGTTTTCGGCGCGCTTAATCAGTGTGCCGAACTCCATCACCGTGTATCGGGTGCCATTGTAGTTCACGCGCAACGTGTTACTCGTGGCTTTGAAGCTACCGAAGTACAACCGCGTCAGGAAGCGGATACCATCACAGCCGCCGTCGGTGGCAACGTGCAACGACGTGCCGACCGTGTCCACCGCAAACGACGTATCCGCCGTAGAGCGATAGGTCACGTTGATCCGGTCGATCTCCTCATCGGGCATACTTGTCAAGTTGGCACAATAAGAAAAAGCAGAACTACCAATGAGTTTAACGCCGGGAGCAAATTCAAATTGAGTCAGATTTGTAGAAACCGTATCATGTAAAATTAAATAGGGGTTTTTGTCGTTTCCCAAATACTTTCCGTTTTGATAAACGTTACATTTCAAATTAGTGCAGCCATTAAAAGCGGAAGCGTCGATGCTCGTCACGCCATTGGGAATCGTAATGCCCGTTAAGCTTGTGCAACCGGAAAAAGCATAATTGCCAACACTCGTCACACCGTCCGGAATCGTGATGCTCGTCAAGCCGGTACAACCCTTGAAAGCGTAGTTACCGATGCTCGTTACACCATTCGGAATCGTGATGCTTGTCAAGCCACTGCAACCATTAAATACATAGTTACCGATACTCGTCGCACTGTTTGAGATCGTGATGCTGGTCAAGCCGGAGCAACCGCCAAAAGCCCAACTGCCAATACTCGTCACACTGTCCGGAATCGTAATGCTCGTTAAGCCGGTACAACCGGAAAAAGCATTATAACCGATATGCCGCTTTACCCATCCGACCACCTCATTTTCCCAAAAGGTGTACTTTTTGGCACTATCCATTCATTTGCATAATATCACTTTTTGACACTATCTTTCGCTTTCTTTTCCATATTTTTGCGCCTTGCGGTACAGGGTGGACTTACTCCAACCGGTGGCGGCCAGCATTTCTTCAGTGGAAAGTGCGCCGTTTTTCCAGCCGGCGAGCTTCTCCGCAATCTCCGGCGGCACCGGCAGCTCCGGACGGCCGAACTCCACGCCGCGCAGCTTGGCAGCGGCGATCCCCTGCTCCTGCCGCTTTTTGATGTTTTCGCGCTCGTTCTGCGCCACAAACGACAAAATTTGCAACACCAAATCGGCAATAAACGTGCCCATCAGGTCCTTGCCGTTGCGCGTATCCAACAGCGACATATCAATCACACAGATATCCACGCCGATCTCCTTGGTCAACGCACGCCACTGCTCCTGGATTTCCTCGTAATTGCGTCCCAGCCGATCGATGCTCTGCACGTACAGCAGGCCACCGGCCCGCAACCGCTTTACCAGCCGCCGATACTGCGGCCGCTCAAAATCCTTGCCCGACTGCTTGTCCACGTACAGGTGTGATCGGGGCACGCTTCGCTCCGCCATGGCGATGCGCTGGCGAGCCTCGTTTTGATCCACCGCCGACACGCGGACGTATCCGTATACTTTTTTCACGACGATCTTCCTCCCTCTTTGATATTTTATCACCGCGCACCGTGCTTTATCGTTCGGGAGAAACTGTCTTCGTCGCGCATTGCTCCGGACACCTCAGCGCACTTGGCAAACAAAAAGGCCACCGTTCTTCGGCCGAAGAACGGTGGCTTTGCTCTCGTATTCAAAAAACGACGTACTCGCAGAGCATTATAGCGTGTACGGAACGAACGTGCCGTTATCCATGGCAAACAGGCGGGTGAAGCCGAACTCCTTCAACCGCTTTTTCGCATCGTCAAACCCAAAATCCAGCGTATCGATCGTATGGCTATCCGACGACAGGATCAGCCGCGCGTCGAGCTTTTTGAGGATATACAACAGGTTTTCGGCAGGATAAAAGGCGGTGCGCAGGCCACGGGCGATGGCACCCGTGTTGATTTCAAAGATACAGCAACTTTGGGCGGCTTCCGCGACGTACCGCTCCGCGATTCGGTTGTATTCCGCGTTGTGCAAAAAGAGCGAGGAATCCAGCTCGTCGAATTTGGTGATCAAATCGAAATGACCGATGATATCGGGCTTTCGGGCGCGAAGGTAGTCGCAAAAGGAGCGGTAATAGGTTTCCGACAGGCGAACGACATCGTAATCAAAAGCCGTTAAGCATTTTTTGAAATAATCGTAGCTGGAATCGATCGGATAATACCGATCGCCCAAGTGAAAATAGTGGGAGGAGCCGATGATATAATCAAAATCCGATCGGTTGACAGGAGAAAAGGCATCCTCCTCCACGCCGAGATACACCTGAATCTCGCGTTGGTATTTTTCCTTCAGCCGGTTGATCTCAGCGATATACTCACCGCTGTCTTTCATGCAATATCGCAAATCGAAGGCGGTATATCCGTGCCCGGAAAAACCGATGGCCGAAAAGCCCTTTTCGATCGCGGAGCGCACGACCTCTTCGGGTGTGTTTTTTCCGTCACAAAACACGGTGTGGGTATGAAAATTGGCAAGCATGGCGTTATTTCCTCCTTGACATTTTGCGCAAGCCGTTTGACATCATCGCGCAATGGGCGCCAAGTCATCCTCCTTCAAGGCGAGAAGCTCGGCGATCCGAGCGGTGTGAGCCATATACGTCTCGTGTGACCGATGGTTATGTGCATCCGAGCCGAACGTAAAGCGGCATCCACATTCCTTGGCCAGATGGAAAAGATGAAGAACCGGATCGGATTCGATCTGTTCATCCGTTTTGTCGCGTAAATCGGCCACGTTGATCTCAAACGCGATGTCCTTTTCAGCCGTGCGCTCAAACAGGCGACGATAGGTGTCATCCGGGATCAGACGGATCAAAATCCGATTGTCGTAGGGACAGCACACCGCCTCAAACGGGTGAGCCATGGCCGTGATATAGCGACTCACCGGGCTATCAACAATCTCGCGGTAGGCGGTAATCAAAAAATCGGCGTGCTTTTCATACGGCAGATACCGATCTTTGGGCATCGTCATGTGCGTATGCGAGTTGGGTACCAAAATATAATCCATCTGCTCGGCAGCGCTTTCGGTAATGGCAACGCCGTGGCGACGCGGATCGTATTCTGCTTCACATCCCCACAAAACCTCCACACCCATGCCACGCAGTACCGGCAGTTCGGCGCACAGTTCTCCCAAATGCGCCGTGTTTTGCGGAGCATAAAACTCGTTGGCCCCTTCGATTCGTTCGTCCCAATAGTGGTTACTGAAGCCGATCTTGGTAAGACCCAAGCGCTTCGCCAGCTTGACATACCCCTCCGCCGTGGCTCCGCGCTCGGCGCAAAGGGAAAGGCACGTGTGAATATGCAGGTCGTGTGTGATTTGCATGGCGATATCTCCCGCTTTGGAAATAATGGGGATCGAAGCCGACGGTTACAGACGTATTTTCCGGTCCTCTCCGTCACCGATCCGGATCAGTTCAAGCTCATTGGCCGACGGATCCCATACCACGACGTCGATGCTGATACCGATTGCCGATTCAGCTTGTGCCGCAATACAGGTGGCCGTCGTTACCACCTGATGGCAGGGCAACGGATTGGCCCTGCCTTCGTTTTCTGCACGCGGCGGCAACAGCAGATCGTAATGCATGTGCCCACTTAAGCAAGCCACCAGTCTGCCGCGATTTTGATGAAATTCATCCAGGATCGCCACCGCCTCGTCACGGTCATCGATCGCACCGCAAAGCGCGGACACGTAGGCGGTTTTTTCCTCTTTTCCGTTCCACACCGCCAGCGTTGCTTCCTTGTCACCGGTATAGTGGTAATAGAACGGCACGTGGGAAAGCAGGAGAACGTCTTTATCGGTTTTCAGCGCCGTTTCCCGGAGCCAATTTAGCTGATGACTGCCAAACGCCCACAAGGGTGTCGGCATTTCCGCTGCAATATCCGATTCGTAAGGCAAGGACAGCACGACAAGTCTTACGTTCGCCCGTTCACAATCCATGTAGTAATACGAGCCTTCATCGCCGTAAACGGCGGCGGTATTGCCGTATTTTCCCCGGACGATCCGGTTCCAAAAATCCGGCTTAAAAAAGTCGGTCCCCACGGCGTCGTGGTTGCCGTTTACGTGGATCACCGGACAGCTTGCCGTGCGATAAACGGCGGAAAACAGCCGCTCAAAGCGCGCTGTCAGCTCCTCGTTCGTTACGTGAAACTCGCGGCCCAGCATATCGAAGTTGTCGCCCATATCCACGATGGCATCACAGCGAATGGTCTCGGTGATACGTTCCAACGCAAACAGGAGCTTTTGGGCATACGCATGATCGACGTCGATGGTGTGTAAATCGGTAAACAGCGGAAACACCAGCCGGTTTTCCGCCCGGATATTCTCGATTTTTTCCTTGGCTTCCAAAACGGAGCGCAGAACCCTTAGCCGAGGTGCGATAACGAAGTATTTATGTAAGGTGGCGATACAGCGAAAACTGTGCCGCCGCTTTGCGTTATCAGGCTGTTTTCTTTTTACGGTTTTGCATACCGAGTCTGCCGTCGAGGGCAACGCAATCCTCATCGGCAATATCCGTTGCCGTTTTTCATCATTAAGCCTTAATTCAATTGTTTTGCTGCCATCGGCAATTTTTCCAAAAGCAGACGGAACAAGGTTCATATAGTGAGTCACAACAAATACTCCTTAATATTCCCGACAAACTGATTGCCTTTATACACTTTTCTTAAAGTAATATAATTATAACATATAATAGTTAAATTTTCTATGCCTTTATAAAAAAGCGGCAGAGATTTCTCCCTGTCGCCATTTTGCTTATACAGTATAAATTATTTCGTTATTTACAATTTCCGTCGCACGATTGCGGATATTGTTCATCTTCTGCACCCACAACATTTGGTCGGTTGATTTGAGTTGCTCTGTTACATTTTCTTTTTCGGTAAGTTCTTTTACCAACCGACAAAACATATCCTCGGCCTGCTTGTCGATTTCGGCAATATAACTGCTCAATTTTCCACTTGTGAGCAGATTGTAATATAAAACCTTGCGGTGTTGCTTTAAGTA
>CAYMHR010000053.1:0-6707 GCA_964390295.1 uncultured Eubacteriales bacterium | reverse complement strand
GGTGTTTGCGGTGTATTCCACGTTTTTGCAACGTGCCTACGATCAACTGCTGAACGATACGGCGATTATGAATAACCACGTTGTGCTGGCGATCGACCGTGCCGGTATCGTGCCGGGGGACGGTGAGACACATCAGGGGTTGTACGACGTTCCGTTTTTGTCCACCATTCCCCATACCACCGTGCTGGCACCGTCGACGTATGCCGAACTGGAACAGACGCTGAAGCAGGCCGTATACGATATCGACGGTATTGCGGCGGTGCGGTATCCCAAGGGCAGTGAACCGCCGTCGCTGGCGGCCTATCAGCCGGACGGTCAGCCGTTTACGCTGTTCCGCGACCCGTTGGCAAGCACGTTGATCGTTACATACGGTCGTTTGTTTGGAAACACGTTGCAGGCGGCAAAGCGAGTACGCCATAAGCAAGCGGTTTCCGTTTTGAAGCTGACGCAGATTCATCCGATCCCGGAGGAAGCGCTGTCCCTGATCATGGGGTATCATCGGGTGATTTTCTTTGAAGAAGGCGCACGCTCCGGCGGTGTGGCCGAACGATTGGGCGCTCTGCTTTCGGAGCGTCGTTACGACGGCTTGTACGACCCGGTGGCCATCGACATCACCGTTCCGCATTGCTCGGTCGAGGAAGGCTGGAAGATGACCGGTCTGGACGTGGACAGCATGGTGCGCCGCATTTTTGGGGAGGCGGTAGACCGTGCCCGGTGAGCAACGCCTGGATGCGTACTTGGTGGCGCAGGGCCTGGCTACCGGCCGGGATAAGGCCTGCGAGCGGATTCGTGCCGGGAAAGTATCGGTCAACGGAAGCGTCGTGTACAAGCCGGCGTACCGTTTGTTACCGATCGATCGCGTTTCCTGCGCCGTGCCGGAGACCGGATACGTCGGTCGGGGCGGGCAAAAGCTGGAGCACGCTCTGCAGATGACGGCACCACTGACACCGGGGTGTACGGCGATGGACGTCGGTGCGTCTACCGGTGGGTTTACCGACTGCCTGTTGCGCCACGGTGCTGGCCGCGTTTATGCCATCGACGTGGGGCACGGCCAGTTGCACCCGTCGCTGTGCGCCGATCCGCGCGTTGTCGATCTTTCGGGAACCGACGTGCGGCGACAGCAGGAACTTCTTGCTCATATTGCCGCCGGTTCGGTGGACGTGTTGACGGCGGACGTGTCTTTTATTTCCTTAAAAAACATTCTCCCGGCGACCTTTCCCTTTCTCAAGCCGGGCGCGCGCCTATTTGTGCTGATTAAGCCTCAATTCGAAGCCGGTCGTGCCGACATCGGTAAGAACGGCATCGTTCGTGACCGTCGGGTGCATTGCCGTGTGTTGCGGGAGCTGTGTGATTTCTTCGTCGAACAGCAATGCTCGATCGAGGCACTGACCGCGTCGCCCATTACCGGCGGTGCCGGTCGGCACGACGGCAATATCGAGTATTTGGCGCTTCTGCATTATCAAGCCGGAACGACCGCTTTGCCGGACGTTCGCGCGTTGGTGGATCAAAGCTTTCACAGCTTACGTTAAGGAGGTGGCGGGATGAAGCTCGCTGTCATTCCCAATTATCAAATACCGGATGGCGAAACGGTGCGTGATCGCGTTTGTGAAGCGTTGCGTGCCCGATCGATTGATTTTTCTTTGCCGCAGGATACGGCCTTTCCGCCGCGCGATTTGGATGCTTGTCTGGCTTCGTGCGACGCTGCATTGGCGTTGGGCGGCGACGGCACCATTTTGCACTGCTCCAAGCGCGCCGCCGTGCTGAACAAGCCGGTGCTTGGCATCAACAGCGGACGACTCGGCTTTATGGCCGGACTGGAGCTGAACGAGTTGAACGAGCTGGATCGTTTGCTGAAAGGCGATTACGTGGTGGAACGGCGGATGCTGTTGGACGTATCGGTTAGCGGTACTTCCGGTGAGGTACATTGTCGCGCACTGAATGAGGCAGTTGTCTCGCGCGGCGCGCTGTCCCGCATGATCGAGGTCAGTGTGAAAAACGGCGATTCGCCGGTGGCGACCTATCAGGCGGACGGCGTGATCGTGGCTACGCCGACGGGGTCGACGGCGTATTCTCTTTCGGCCGGCGGACCGATGGTCGATCCGTCGTTACAATGTCTGCTGTTGACGCCCATTTGTCCCCACTCCTTGCACACACGCCCGTATCTGTTTCACGAAAGCGCCGAGCTGGTGCTGACCACGGGGCATCGTCCGGACGTGACGGTTTGCGTTACTGTGGACGGGGAGGAAGCCATTCCGGTGCCGGATGACGGCGTGATCCGTATCCGGCGCTCCGAGACGCAGGCACAGCTGATTCGCTTGAAGGAACGTTCCTTTTACGAAATTCTGGATCAAAAACTACTGAACAGAAAGGGATAAGCTATGAAATCCGAACGACAGGCATGTATTTTGGAGATTGTGCGCTATCGGCACGTGGAAACGCAGGACGAGCTGATTCAGGAACTGAAAAAACGAGGGTTTCGCGTGACGCAGGCGACGGTTTCACGGGATATTAAGGAACTACGTCTGGTCAAAACGCTGGAGGATACCGGTGTTTATCATTATACCGTAGCCTCTGCCGCGTCCACGCCGGAACCGTCCTCGGAAATGGCATCGATCACCTCGCGTCTGGATTCCATTTTTCAACATTCCGTCCACAGCGTGGTGCCGGCAGGAAACCTGGTAGTGGTTAAATGCGCGGCCGGTATGGCGCAGGCGGCGTGTGTGGCGATGGATGCGCTTAACTGGAGCAACGTGGTCGGTACGTTGGCGGGGGAGGATACCTTCGTTTGTATTACACGTTCCGACGCGAACGCTGTGGCCGTGTCTGAAGAGCTGAAACGCATACAGCAATCAAAATAACCGTATCGGTCAGAGAGGAACCCCGTTATGCTGGATTGTTTATACATTGAAAATATTGCGGTAATCGAGCGTGCGGAAATTCATTTTCAAGAGGGGTTTTCGGCGCTGACGGGCGAAACCGGAGCCGGTAAGTCTATCATCATCGATGCCATCAATGCCGTGCTGGGTGAGCGCACACGGCGCGATTTGGTGCGTACCGGCAGTGATTTGGCACGGGTCAGCGCGCTGTTTTCCGAGCTGTCGGCGGCAACGGCCGACCAACTGACGCAGCTCGGCTTTGCACCGGATGAGGATGGAAACCTGTTGATTACGCGCACCATCTCGGCGGAGGGAAAAACCGGCTGCTCGGTCAACGGCCGCCCGGCCACGGCATCGTTACTGCGTGAGATCGGCCGCTTGCTGGTCGATTTGCATGGCCAGCACGAAAACCAGCAGTTGCTGTCCGTCGATCAGCATTTGGCGTATCTGGATCGCTTCGGTGAGCTGGACGGCGTGCGAGGAGAATATGCCGCCATATACCGCGAATGGCACCGCGTGAAGCGCGAATTGGCGGAAACGGATATGAACGAGCAGGAAAAAGAACGCCGACTGGATCTGTTGCGTTATCAGATTAACGAGATCGAAGCCGCCGAGCTTCACGTTGGTGAGGAAGAAGAGCTTCAGGCGCGGCGCATGCTGTACCGCAACGCGGAAAAGGTGGCGGGCCAGTTGCAAAAGACGGATTCCCTGCTTTTCGGTGATGAAGACAGCGACGGAGCCGTTTCCATGGCCCAGCAGGCGGTGGCGGCGGCCGTAGCGTCGGCGCGGTATTTGACACAGGCGGCGGAACCGGCGGAACGGTTGCAGACGGCGCTGTACGAGTTGCAGGATGCCGCCGAGGAGCTGCGCACGGTGTCAGAGAGCCTGGATTTCGACCCGCGCGAACGCGACGAAGCCGAAGAACGCTGGGAGGTGTTGCGGCGGCTGACCTCCAAATATGGCTCCACCGTTGAAGAGGTACTGGAGTTTTTGGAGCGGGCACGTGCCGAACTGCAGAATATCGAATTTGCCGACGAACGTCTGCAACGCCTGACCGACGAGGAACGACGACTGCATGGTCAGCTGGAGCAGGCGGCGGAACGGCTGACGGATCAGCGGCAGAAAACCGCACGGCGCTTTGCTGAAGCCGTGAAGGAACAGCTCGCTTTTCTGGATATGCAGAGCGTATCGCTGGTGATCGACCGGCAACCGGCCGAATACAGCGCCGTCGGTGCCGATCGGATCGAGTTTTTAATGTCTGCCAACGTCGGTGAGCCGCCCAAGCCGATCACACGGGTGGCTTCCGGTGGTGAGCTGTCGCGCATCATGCTGGCGATTAAGTCCGTGCTTGCCGAAGCCGACGAGATCGATACGCTGATTTTTGACGAGATCGATACCGGCATCAGCGGTCGCGCGGCCTCCAGGGTGGGAAATCGCCTGCGGTTGACGGCAAACAGCGTTTCCGAAAACCGGCATCGCCAAGTTTTGTGCGTCACGCATTTGGCGCAGATCGCCGCACAGGCACAACAACATTACCTGATCGAAAAATCGGTGCGCGACGGGCGCACCTTTACCGAAGTAACGTTGCTGTCCGCCGAACAGCGCGAGCAGGAGCTAGCGCGCATTATCGGGGGAGCCGTGACGTCCGCCAATCGGCAGGCGGCACGCGAAATGCTGGAAAATTAAGAAAAGGCTGGGTACTTTATGAACGCCAAACTTTGTAACGCAGATATGGATTTTTTGTTTGATGCGATCCTGCACTTAAAGGATCGTGAAGAGTGTTACCGTTTTTTCGAGGATTTGTGCACCGTTCAGGAGCTGAAAGCGCTGTCCCAGCGGATCGTGGTCGCCAAAATGCTGGACGACAAGTGCGTATATACCGATATTGAAGCGCGTACCGGTGCGTCCACGGCGACGATCAGTCGTGTGAACCGCTCTTTGGTGTACGGCTGTGATGCGTATCGCATGGTGTTCGACCGGATCAAAGAGGAACAGGGATGAGCGGGTATCGGGATTTTTCCGCCTTCTACGATCTGCTGATGCAGGACGTGAATTATGCCGCCCGTGCGGAGTACTTGTTGTCGCTGTTTGAAAAATTCGATAGCCGACCGGATTCGGTGCTGGATATCGCCTGTGGCTCCGGCAGCTTGTGCGTGGAGCTGGTGCGGCGCGGTGTGGACGTCGTCGGCGTGGATGCGTCGGCCGATATGCTGGCCAAGGCCGTTGAAAAATTGCCGCAGGCGTTGTGGTTGCGGCAGGATATGCGAGAGCTGGACTTGTACGGCACGGTGAGCGGCGCCGTATGCGTGTTGGACAGTCTTAACCATTTGTGTCGCACAGCCGACGTGGCACAGGTGTTTCGCCGCGCCCGGTTGTTCGTTGAGCCGGGAGGGCTGTTGATTTTCGATGTCAACACGCCGTATAAGCACCGCGAGGTGCTGGCGGATCGCTCATTCGTGATCGAGGAAGACAACGTCGTGTGCACGTGGCGCAATCGCTACTTGCCACGAAGCGGCGAAGTGGAAATGCTGTTGGACTTTTTTGTCGAGCAGGCAGACGGACGCTATGAACGGTACATGGATACGGTGCGCGAGCGCGCCTATTCCGAACGCACGTTGCGCCGATTGTTGACGGAAACGGGTTGGAAAACGCTGGCGGTTTATGAGGACTTGACCGAATTGCCGCCCGAACAGGACAGCCAGCGCACGGTTTGGGTCGTGCGGAGTACCAGAACGGTGGCGGAGGCTACCGGCAAGGTCCAGTGATATTTTGAAGGAGAGCAACGTAGATTATGAGTAAAGCCATACGATGCCTGACACACGATGCCACGGTCGTTGCGATTGCCATGGATACGACGGACATGGTAGCGCGTGCCGAACAAATTCATCACACCTCGGCGGTTGCGACGGCGGCGCTGGGACGGTTGCTGACCGCGGCGTCACTCATGGGCATTATGCTGAAAAATACGGAGGACTCGGTGACGGTTAAGGTCAACGGCGGTGGACCGGTCGGTCAGCTGATCACCGTGGCAGACGGTCGCGGCAATGCGCGCGGATACGCTCAAAACCCGGTGGTGGAGCTTCCGCTGAAGCCGAACGGAAAACTGGACGTCAGCGGCGCGGTGGGTACCGACGGACTGCTGTACGTGTTGCGTGATACCGGAGCCAGCGAGCCGTACGTCGGTTGTACCCCGCTTGTGTCCGGTGAGCTGGCCGAGGACATCACTTCCTATTATGCCACCAGTGAACAGATTCCCACGGTTTGCGCCCTGGGAGTGCTGGTAAACCCCGATTTAACCGTGCGTGCCGCCGGGGGATTGCTGATTCAGTTGTTGCCGTTTTGCCCGAACGAAGTCATCGACCGATTGGAGCAGAACGTCGCGGCGTTGCGCCCGATGACGGAAATGCTGGATGAGGGCATGAGCGTCGAGGAAATTCTGCGCTGTGCGTTGGATGGCTTGGATTTCGACGTAGTGGATCATTTCGACCCGGAGTATCGGTGCGCCTGCTCGCCGGAAAAGGTCATGCGCGCGCTGAACGCCATGTCGGACGACGATCTGCGCTCGTTGCCGGACGAAAACAATCAGATCGAGGTGACCTGTAGCTTTTGCGATCGGGTATATCGGTATAACGGCGCCGACGTAGAGCGCATCCTTGCGGATCGTCACCAAAAAAAGAAGGAATAACCGGAAATTTTCAAAAAAGTTATCAAAATTCAGTTGACAATTCGCTCACAATGTAGTATGATAAACAGCGTCGCCACCGGCGACGACAATTTGGAAGCATAGCTCAGCTGGTAGAGCACCTGCCTTACAAGCAGGGGGTCACAGGT
>CAYMHR010000052.1:0-6734 GCA_964390295.1 uncultured Eubacteriales bacterium | reverse complement strand
CTTCGCGCACCAGAAAGCCGTGGCGTGCCACGTTGCCGATTGCCGCCATGACCGCCGTCGGCGTTGCCAGCACCAGCGCGCACGGGCAAAATACCACCAAAATGGTGACGGCACGAAGAAGCTGTCCGGTAATCAACCAGGTCAACGCCGCCGCCAGCAGTGCGATTACCACGATGCCGGTCGCCCAGCGGTCGGCAATGCCCACGATTTTCACTTTACCGGCATCGGCGTTTTGTACCAGCCGGATCATCCGTTGCAACGAGCTGTCGTCGCCCACGCGTGTAGCCTGCATTTGAAACGCGCCGAAGCGATTCACGCCGCCGCTTTCTACCTCGTCACCCACCGTTTTATCCACCGGCAACGACTCGCCGGTAATCACCGACTGGTCAACCGACGTTTGCCCCTGCACAATGCGCCCGTCAACCGGGATTGCCTCGCCGGGCAGTACCAGCAACGTATCGCCCACCACGACCTGCTCCACCGGGATCACGTGTTCCACGCCGTCGCGGATCACGCGAGCGGTATGCGGTGTTAATTTGACCAGCTTTTCCACACCGGCGCGTGCTCTCGCCACGGTGAGATGCTCCAGCAGTTCACCCAACTGCATGATAAACGCTACCTCACCGGCGGCGAAAATTTCGCCCACGCTGACTGAGGCAATCAGGGCAATCGACACCAGCACGCCGGCGCGTATATCAAATTCGGTAAGCAAGCCCAGCAGTGCCTCCACCACGATTGGGACACCGCACAGCAAAATGGCGACCCACGCCGCGTCCAGCGGCAGAGAAAACCAATCGAACAGACTGACCAGCAACGACAGTGCCGACAGCACCAACAGTACAACTTGCTTGGTAACGCCGCCCCGCTCCAGCCATTCGTCCACACGTTCTGCCAATTTCTTCATAAGAGCGCCTCCCTGTATCTCACTATATACCCTAGGGGGTATGTGTATATAATATACCCCCTAGGGTATTCTGTCAAGCAAAAAAATCAACACCGGCGAAAAATTTTCGCCGGTGTTGATTACTACATCGGTTTTTACCGTTTCAGCGCTTGGCATCACGATCACAATGTCCACGTTTGCGTGCCGGGCCGGATGGCATACGGCGTGCCGTTCACGACCAGCGTGTACGGTTTGTTCGCCGTGACCGTGCATCGGTCTCCCTCCGCTTCAACGTCGGTGACGACGGTGCCGAAGCGCAGATTTTTGACGCCGATTTTACCGCGAAACGCGGCCGGCTTTGCCCATTCGACGACGTTGCGGAACACATCGATGGTGTGGAAGCCCAACACAAATTCCAAATAGATGGAGATCGGGCCCAGCGCCGACCAGTCGCAAAAGTCGGGACGCACCAGCGCGCCGGTTCCCGTTTCGTTGGCGGCCGGTCGGTAGGCGGTGGGAGAATACGCTTCCCAGATTGTATGCGGCTCAAAGCGCGCATAGGTTTGGCTGATATGCTCCAATAACCGGAGGGCCGTTCGCTGTGCGACGGCGTAAAAGCCGTAATTTTTCAGTCCGATCAGGGTCGCGTAGTCGGTCGGCAGCCAAACGCCTCCGCGCCAGTATTCGCCGTCGTCGCGAAAATCGCTGTCGCCACGCGACACCGTCGTAAAGGGAACCGCACCGCCGAAGGCGTGCTCGTCCTCCAGCTTGCCGACCAGGGCGGCGGCACGCTCGTCGGTGGCAACGCCCGCCGTCAGCGTCCAATAGGAGGCGATCGACGGCACCTTTTAAAAGCGGTGGGTCTCGTCGTGAATATCGTAATAGAAGCCGTTCTCGTCGTCCCAGTAATACCGGTTGAGCAACGCTTTTTTCTCCTCGAACTTTCGGTTCCACTATGCCTGCTGTTCCGCATCCCCCACCAGGGCGAACAGTCGGGCGATCATCGACGCCGACAACGCCTGCTGGCACAATGCGTCGATCCACAGCATATCGGGCGGATTCGGGCGTTGCCCCTCGGCGTGCAGACCGCTTCGACCGCGTGGCGTATTGTCCATGCCGGAACGGCCGCCCTCCCAGTGGTAGCCGCAGGGATGCGACCGCCAGCAGGTCGGCACGAACACGCCTCGCGGCGTGACCGGCTGATCCAACTGTTCCAGCCAGTCGTAGTGCCGTTGCAAAACCCGGCGGTCGTACAGAAGCTGACGGACGTATTCCTTGTCGCCGCGCAGGAGGGCGTTTTCGTATTCCACCCACACAAACAGAGGCGGATTGTCGGCAATGTGGATTTTCATTTCAAACGGCTCACCGACGACGCGCCCCGTCTATGCCGGTTCGCGCTCGGTGGGGATCACCTGCGCCAAGTGCTTGCCGCCGTACAGCACCTCGTAAAAGTTGGTGAGCGATTCCACGCCGGGGAACGCGTCCTGGGCGTATTTACAAAACAGCGACATGAAGCAGGTGTCCCAAATCCAGATGTGCGTGTCCACGAACGCCTCGTCCATGTACGGCGTTTGGGGCATACCGGGAACGTCTTTGATATAGGCAAACGCCAGCTCCCACGCTTTGTGATACAGTGCGGTATATTCCGGGTGCTCCTCACAAATCGGCTGTGGGATTGCGTCGCGCCAGTCGGGCGAAGCAAAACAACGGTTCATCACATTCTCCTTATTGCATGTTGGCAAAGCGCTCCACGGCTTTGGCAAACTGCTCGATCGTGGCATCGGCATCGCCGTGCTGGATGCCGTCGCGCACACAATGGCGGATATGCCCCTCCAGCACCACCTGACCGGCCTTGTTGAGCGCCGATTTGGCGGCGTTAATCTGGGAGAGCACGTCCTCGCAGGGGACGTCCTCGTCGATCATGCGATCAATCGCCTGCACCTGTCCTATGATTTTTTTCAGCCGACGATGCAAATTGTCGGTATCCATACACTTTTTCATACGCAACCTCCATACCGTTAGGCGTATACGTACAGTATACCGCCTCGGTTTCGGTTTGTCAAGCAAGCGGGCGGTGTCGCATCGGGTCGATTATCGTCACTCTATTCGTCGATTTTTCACTCTACTCTGCCGAGAGCCGCTCCGTTTGTCGCTCTACGTTGCCGTTTCCAAACGTGAGAGCGCGCTCTACCAAAATTGGGTTTACTTTTCGGCGGTGCCTCCTGTATAATGAGGGCATAGTCTTTGATTGTTGGGAGCGAAGCTGTCATGAGCCAATCTTTCATTCTGTCCTGCGAGTCCACTGTGGACATGCCGTATTCCTACATCAGCGGCAGAAATATTCCGGTCTTGTTTTATTCGTATACGGTGGACGGTGTGAATTACGTCGACGATATGTTGCGTGACCCCGAAGCCTTGCCGCGATTTTACGCCATGCTGGAATCCGGAAAGCTGCCCACGACCACACAACTGAATGCATTTCAGTACGCGGCATTTTTTGAGGAACAGCTCCGGCACGGCGATTTGTTGCATATTTGTCTGGGAACCGGCATGACCAAGTCGTATCAAAACGCGCTGGTCGCCGCCGAGGAACTGCGTGAAAAGTATCCCGACCGCAAAATCATGGTGCTGGATTCGCTGTGCAGCTCCTCCGGCTACGGTATGCTGGTGGATTGCGCGGCCGATCTGCGCGACCAAAACGCCACGATGGAGGAGATCGAGGACTGGGTGATGCAAAACCGCAAAACCGTTCACCACCAGTTCTTCTCCACCGAGCTGAAGCACTATCGCCGCAGTGGCAGAATGTCCGGCGCGACCGCCATGATCGCCACGTTGCTGAACATTTGCCCTATCATGCGTCTGGACGACAAGGGCTCGATCATCGCGTACAGCAAAATCCGCGGCAAGCAAAATGCCATCAAGCTGACGGTAGACACCATGGAGGCACACGCACAGGGCGGCACCGCCTACCACGGCAAGTGCTACGTCTGCCATTCGCAATGCCCGGAGGACGCCGAGGCGCTCAAGCAGGCGGTGTTGGCGCGGTTCCCGCAGGTGACTGACGTTCCGATTTTCGACATCGGCACCAGCATTGCCGCGCACTGCGGCCCCGGTACTGCCGCCGTGTTCTTCTTCGGTGACGAACGCACACCGGAATGATCCGCAAATCACAAGTACGCTCCCCCGGTCACGCCGACCGGGGAGCTTTTTTACGTGTTCAAACGCGGCGTGCACCGCAAGTTATTCTTGACTTTGCCCGGTAAATCAAGGATAATGATACTGTCAATGCAAACCGTACCGGGGAGGTGCCATCGTGTACAAATTGTTTTTAGTCAGCAACGCCCACGTCGATCCCGTGTGGCTGTGGGAATGGCAGGAGGGCGCTACCGCCGCCATTGCCACCTTTCGCGCGGCGGCGGACTTTTGCGAAGAATTCGACGGCTACGTATTTTGCCACAACGAAGCACTGTTGTATCAGTGGATCGAGGAATACGACTCCGCACTATTTACCCGGATTCAAACGCTGGTGCAGGAAAACAAGTGGCACATCATGGATGGCTGGTTTCTTCAGCCGGATTGCAACCTGCCCAGCGGCGAATCGACGCTACGGCAGATTTTGACCGGGCAAGCCTATTTCCAAAAAAATTCGACCGGCGACCGACCGTAGCGGTCAATTTTGACTCGTTCGGGCACGATCGCGGCCTGGTTCAGATTCTCGCGCAATGCGGCTACAAAGGGTATTTATGCGCCCCAACAAGTCGTTTCACGTCCTCCGGCTCCCTGCCAACTATTTCACGTGGCAGGGCTACGACGGCTCGGAGGTCATCGGTTACCGTTTGCCGGGCAGCTATGCCACACCGCTGGGGCACGCCGCCGCGTGGGCAGAGGATTGGCTGAAAAACAATGCCGACGACCCCGTCGGGCTGTTTGCGTGGGGCGTGGGCAATCACGGCGGAAGCCTGTACCGAAAGGACTTGCAGGAGCTGAACCGCTGGATGGAATGCCACGCCGACGTTCAAATCAGCCACGCCACCCCGGAGGCGTTCTTTGAGGCCTTGGAGCAGGACGGCATCGACTGCCCTGTGTTTTCCGAAAGCCTCCGCCCCGTTTTCACCGGCTGCTACGCCTCGCAGGCGCGCGTCAAGCGGCTTCACCGTCGACTGGAAAACGAGCTGTACAGCACCGAAAAAATGGTGTCCGCCGCCGACGGCTGGGGACTGATGAGCTATCCGACCGGGGAGCTGGCAGACGCCGAGCGGGATATGCTGTTCAACGAATTTCACGATATTCTGCCCGGAACGACCATGGAATCGGCCGCTCTGGCTTCCGAGCAGTCCTTACGGCACGGGCTGGAAACGGCGAGGCGCGTCAAAATGCGCGCGTTCATGGCGTTGCTGGCCGGGCAGGAAAAAGCCAAGCCGGGCGATGCCGTCATATTCGCTTATAATCCGCACCCCTACCCGTTTTCCGGCGTATTTCACTGCGAGATCATGCCGCCGGATCAAAATTACCGGTCGGATGCCCGCTACGTCGTGACGGTCACGCAGGACGGAGCTGTCGTCCCGTCTCAACAGGAAAAGCCGGAGTGCAACATGAGCCTGGACTGGCGACAAAGCGTCGCGTTTTACGCCACCCTGCCCCCGGCCTCCATGAGCCGCTTCGACTGCGCCATCAACTTACAGCCGATAACACCCGTAAAGTCGGAACCGCCGCAGGGGCCGATCCGTTTTGAAAACGAACGGATGACGGTCTGCATCAACGGTGAGACCGGACTGGTGGACGACTACCAGGTGGACGGCGTTCCCTACGTGAAGGTGGGGAGCTTTGCCACCGCTCTGTACGAGGATTCTGCCGACCCGTGGAAGATGGAGACCAACGCCGTCAAGGGGCAGTTTGCTCCGGAAACAGGCACCGCCGCGGTGCGGATCATCGAAAACGGTCCGGTGCGTATGGTCGTCGAAGCGTCGTTTCGGTACGGAAGCTCCCGGTTGATACAAACCTACCGCCTGCCGCGGTTCGGCACGTCGTTCGAGGTGGAGCAACGCTTCTACTGGAACGAAAACGACACCATGGCCAAGCTGGTAATTTCCTGTGCCGCCAAGGGACAATATATCGGGCAACAGATGTACGGCTCCGCGCCCCTGCCACAAGACGGGACCGAAACGGTAAGTCAGCGGTGGTGCGGCCTGTTTGCCGAGGATCGCGCGCTAACCGTCGTCAACACGGCGACCTACGGCTCGCACGCCTCGGCCGACACCCTCTATCTCTCCCTGTTGCGCTCCCCGGCCTACGCGGCACACCCCATCGAGGAACGGCCGTTGCTCCGCGACGACCGATTCGTGCCGCGCGCCGATCAGGGCGAGCACGTTTTGACGTTCCAAATTTGCGGCGGCTCCACCGCAGAGCGACGGCATCGCGTGGAGCAGGAGGCGCAGTCCTACAACGAAGCGCCGTTTGTGCTTAATACATTTCCGGGCGGCACGGGAGAACGCCACGCGACGTTCGTCACCACGTCGGACACCGCGATCGTGATAACGGCCATGCGGTACGACGAACGCGGCGCGCTGATCCTGCGCCTGTTCAATTCGTCGAACGAGCCGCGTCGCACCACGGTGAGCATCCCTTCGCTGAACCTTCGGGAGACTGTGACGCTCCCCGGCAATCGCTTTCAAACCTACGTAGCAAGCGACGGACACCTGACGGCAACGGCACCCGTATAAGCGCCGGAACCCTCTGATACAAAAGCGCCCTGCAAGAGCTTTCTTGCAGGGCGCTTTGTTCGTTTGCCTGGAATCAGTGTTTCGGGGCAACACATTTTTTAATTTTAGGGGCAATTTGAATTATAAAATTA
>CAYMHR010000051.1:0-7394 GCA_964390295.1 uncultured Eubacteriales bacterium | reverse complement strand
CGAATCAAGAGGTCAGGGGTTCGAGTCCCTTCGGGCGCGCCACGAAAAGCCTTGAAGCCAATCGGCTTCGGGGCTTTTCTATTTTTGCTTTCCGACCGTTAATTGGTGAAACCCTCATTCTTTTTTCGATAAACGGAATGTTTTTGGCTTGAACGGTTGATGGATTCATGATATACTATACAGTGGTTGTTATTTTAATAGGGGGGAGCAAGGTTGGAGTTACTCGATTACCGATATGAGTGCAAAGACGCTTTGAGTTTTTGTAAAACTTTGCCTTCGGATTCTGTTAAATTGATTATTACATCGCCGCCTTATAACATTGGCAAGGCGTATGAAACTAAAACCAGCATCGAAGAATACATTAAGAATATCGAACCGATGCTTACTGAATTTGTACGGATTCTTTCTGAAGACGGTAGCCTTTGTTGGCAAACGGGTAATTTTGTAGATAACGGCGAGGTTTATCCGCTCGACGTATATTTCTATCCGTATTTTAAACGATTGGGCTTACATCTGCGAAATCGTATTATTTGGCACTTTGGTCATGGCTTGCATTGTTCAAAACGATTTAGCGGTCGGTATGAAACGATTCTTTGGTTTACCAAAAGCGATCAGTATACGTTTAATCTTGACGACGTAAGAATCCCGTCGAAGTATCCCGGAAAACGATATTTCAAAGGTGCGAAAAAGGGCCAAATCAGCGGTAATCCAAAGGGAAAAAATCCGGAGGATGTATGGGAGATGACTCTTGATCGATTGATTGATGATTGGGATGCTCTTGTTTGGGAAATCCCCAACGTAAAGAACAATCATCCCGAAAAGGTGGAACATCCTTGTCAGTTTCCGGTTGAATTGGCTGAACGATGCGTTCTTGCCTTGACGGATGAAACGGATATTGTCTATGACCCATTTGCAGGTGTTGGTTCTTCTCTTGTTGCGGCATTGAAAAATAATCGTCGCGCTTATGGCACAGAACGCGAACAAAACTATGTTGAGATCGGCACGGAACGAATTGAACGTTTGAAAAACGATACTTTGATTACTCGACCGATTTATCAGCAAATTTGGAAACCGAGTGCAACCGATAAAATTGCACAAAGACCGGCCGAATGGAGTGAAGCAAAATGAAGATAGCGCATTTGTATAGTCACTTGAACGGTTATGAACACATGATGGTTCATCACAAGGATTTGTGGGATGAAATTGTTTCGGCAATTTCAAGTATCGATGCGAATGAATATACAAAAGTCAGCAAGGCGAAGCCGTCGTTGGGCCGAATTCTCTATGATCAGAAAGCGATAAACAAAGAGTTTGAAGAGCGCCTTTTTCCGTTAAACTGGAAATCCGTCAGAACACCGTACTATGTCACGGGAGATATTCCTACCGCCAGAGAGATTGCGGGTATTCGTGATAAGGAAGAACAGAAGCGCATTATTGAAAGCAAAGGCTTGGAAGCGTATAGTACCAACAATCAAGTGGATTTTGTCAAAGACCGTGTTGCGGTTTGAAGTGCAATTTGGCAAATATTTCAGCGTTGCCTATGATTTGCATGTGAAACATACGTTTTTCTTTTTGCGAAACGATATTGATGTTGGCATTGAGATCATCCCCACCAGAGCGATGTGCCTGAGAATGGATACCGGTGTTGCTTGGTACGAAAACGAGCTTGCCAACGTTATTCGTGAAGGCCGCTCGAATCCGACGGTTCCGATTGTGATGATCGGTATCGAACCGGAAAAAATCAAGCTCTGAAAAGGCTGAGAAAAATCAACCGCCCGGCGATTGGACTCACACCGTTGACAGCAGATGCGACTGTCAACGGTGCTTTTTGTGATCGGGCAGTTTTCGTATTCCGGCAGACGGCAGTGCGTGTAGAACAAAAACACCGACATACCGAGCTGTAAACGCAAAATTAAAACGGAAATTTTGCATTTGGCAGTGGAAATTGTGGGAAAGGTATGGTACAATACTGTTATCCCGTTTGATGATACAAAGGAGTGGAAGCGATGGGCGGCTTTTTCGGTGTGGTTTCTCAAAAGGATTGCGTATTCGATCTGTTTTTTGGAACGGATTATCACTCGCATTTGGGAACCAAGCGCGGCGGCATGGCGGTTTACGGGGAACAGGGCTTTAACCGGGCCATTCACAATATTCAAAATTCTCCGTTTCGCACCAAGTTTGAACGCGACGTGGAAGAAATGCACGGTGCCTCCGGAATCGGCTGTATTTCGGATACCGAGCCACAGCCGCTGATCGTTCGGTCACATTTGGGCAGCTTTGCCATTACCACGGTGGGGCGGATCAACAACGTGGAGGCACTAGTCAAGCTAGCGTTTGACGGCGGTACGCCGCAGTTTCTGGAAATGAGCGGCGGCAGTATCAATCCTACCGAGCTGACGGCGGCGCTGATCAACCAAAAGGACACCGTTGAGGAAGGCATCCGCTACGCGCAAACTATGATTGAAGGCTCCATGTCGCTGCTGCTCTTGACACCGGATGGCTTATATGCCGCACGCGATTTCGTGGGGCGTACGCCGGTGGTGATCGGCAAAAAGAAGGGCGCGCGGTGTGCTTCGCTGGAGTCGTCGGCCTTTTTGAACTTGGGCTACGACCAGGAACGGGAGCTGGGTCCGGGTGAGGTCGTATTTCTGACGGATAATTCGGTCAAAACGGTGGTCCCTGCGCGCGATGAAATGAAGATATGTACCTTTTTGTGGGTGTATTTTGGGTATCCCACCTCGTCCTATGAGGGCGTCAACGTGGAAGCGATGCGGTGCCGTTGCGGCGAAAAGCTGGCGGAGCGGGACCACGTCGACGCTGACAGCGTGGCGGGAATCCCGGATTCCGGAACGGCGCACGCCATCGGGTATGCCAACCGCACCGCGCTCCCGTTTTCCCGACCGTTTATCAAATATACTCCCACGTGGCCGCGCTCGTTCATGCCGCAAAAGCAGAGCCAACGCAATCTCATCGCTCACATGAAGCTGATCCCAGTGGACGCCCTGATTCGCGACAAACGGTTGATCATGATTGACGACTCGCTGGTTCGCGGCACGCAGATGCGCGAAACAACCGATTTTTTGTACCACAGCGGTGCCAAAGAGGTGCACGTGCGTACCGCGTGTCCGCCGATCATGTTCGGTTGTAAGTATTTGAATTTTTCACGCTCGACCTCGGAAATGGACCTCATCGCGCGGCGCACGATCGCTCGCTTGGAGGGGGAGCACGCCGAAGAAAAGCTGGCGCTGTACACCGACCCGGACACGCCGGAGTACGCCAAGATGGTGGAGGAAATCTGCAAGGAATTGCATTTCACCTCGCTGAAATATCAGCGGTTGGACGATATGATCGAAGCGACCGGCTTGCCGGCGTGCAAGTTTTGCACCTACTGCTGGACGGGCAAGGAGTAATAAAAAGAGCTTCCCAACGTGGGAAGCTCTTTGTGCTCATTATAAGGCTTTTTTCAGCGGAGCCGCTTGAGCAGGGGGTTGAACAACTGCTTGATCGGCGTGAGGCGTTGGGTAAGATAGAAGCCGGACATGGTATCGAAAAAGCCGAGCACCATGCAAAACGTGCCGACCAGCTTGGGCGAGAGGAAAGGATAATCGACCATGCCGTGCACCACGAACGCGACGGCGAATATCAGAAAGATGCGTCCCACGGGGGCGGCTTGCCGCGAACGGTTGAGCAGAGACAGGCTGTCTTGCAACAACCGGGTAGCGACCAGACACAGCAAAAACAGGGCGATAAAGCCGCCTTCGACCAGCACTTGCAAAATCAGATTGTGTGCGTGAGGAACGTTGACCCCCATTTGCAGCAAGAACTCCCAAAAGTTGGAAATGCCGGGGCCCATGCCGATGAGAGGACTGCGGGAAATTGCCTCCAGTGCGACCTCCCAGGCGTCCAGCCGTTCCACGATGGCGTGACCGCCATGCCCGATGGAGAGAAAACGGCCGACGATGGCTTCCGGGATCAGGGAAACGGCGGCGATGAGGCACATCATGAAGGGAGTCAGCTTCCGCAGACGGGTGACGACGATGAGCAACAGCATGGATAACAGTGCCAAATACGCGCCGCGCGAGAAGGACATGATGACGCCGAATACCGCAAGAACGGTGAAGGCGCGCGCCAGCAGGCGCGGGGTGGTGCGCTTGCCGCAGAAGCCGTAATACCCGGCGAGCGGTGTGACCATGACCAGATATTCCGCCAGCATATTGGGGTTGGTAAAGGTAGAAGCGGCGCGATCCACACCCATATTCAAATTAGTTTCAATGGGAAAGTAGCGGTAGAACCATTCGTCGAGATGATACCAGAATTGGTTGGAAAGCGAATTCATACCGAATACCAGACGGTACAGATATTGGAAGCAGGCGATAAAGCCGGCGACGCCGGCCGCTGCCGCAATGAAAAACAGGGCGCAGTGCAGACGTTTGCGGTTACACAACGCGGTGGTGAGCGACAGATACAGACAGAACATGACGACCCACATGGCTACGGTGGCAAGACTGTTCATTTTGTGCGCGGAGTAGCAGATGCCGATCGTCATGTAGCCCACGTACAGCAACAGCAGCTTGCCCAGTGGGCCGATCTGCACGGTGGTGCCGCGCCGATGAGCGTCCTTGATCGCCAACAGCATGGCCACGCCGGCAAGCACCGGCGCAAAGTATTCCGGCAACAGAGGGATCAGGGCCACGGCGGATAAGCAACCGAGAAAGAGCGAGCCTTCGTCTTTCATCGACCGTATTCGTTTGAGCATGCGGCTCCTCCTTCCTGTCAAAATTACGTTCATTATACCGTAGATGAACGAAAACCGCAATCTTTGTTACAAACTTGTAAGGAAAACTTTGCGTTTTCGGAAAAACGTGATACACTATATACGATAACGAAAACGGTTCTGTGAGGTGTTTTATGAAGCGGATCGGTAACGTGCTGCTGTCGCTGATCGTGTGTTGTGGTATGCTGGCCTGCTCCTCATGTCGGGCGGCTTCGTTTGCCGAGTGCACGCGCACCGGCTTTGCCTTGGACACTGTGGTGCGTATCACGCTGTACGATGCGGCGGACGGAACGGACGGGGAAGCGGTGCTGGATCGGTGCTTCGACGAGATTGAGCGGCTGGAGCGGTTGCTCAGCGTGACCGTGTCCGACAGCGATATTGCGCGGATCAATGCTTCCGGAGGTGCTCCGGTTACGGTGGCCGATGAAACGGCGGAGCTGTTGCGGCTGTGCCTGCACTATGCCGCATTGTCCGGCGGCGCCTTCGACGTGACGTTGCGCCCGGTGACGGCGCTGTGGGCTTTTTCGGCAACGGAGCCGTCCCTACCGGAGGCGGAGGTGCTGAAAGCGGCGGTGAAGACCGTGGATTACCGGCATTTGACGGTAGACGGTACGACGGTGACGCTGACCGAAGGAGGACTCGACTTAGGCGGGATCGCCAAGGGTTATATTGCCGACAAGGTGCGCGCGTTGCTGTTGGAGCAGGGCGTGACGACGGCGTTAATCGATCTGGGCGGAAATATCGTCACGGTGGGGCAGAAGGCCGACGGCGAGGATTGGCGCATCGGCGTGAAGGACCCGTTGAACGTCGAGGAGCTGTATACCGTCGTGCAGGGGACGGACGTTTCGGTGGTGACGTCGGGGGTCTACGAACGCGGTTTTACGCTGGACGGCGTGCGGTACCACCATTTGCTTTCGCCGCAAACCGGCATGCCGGTACAAAACGGGCTGGCATCGGTCACAATCGTATGTCAAAGCTCGGTACAGGCTGATGCCTTGTCGACCGCCTGCTTCGTGCTGGGCGAGACCGAATCCGTCGAACTGATGAAAACGTTGGACGACGTGGAGGCTCTGTTCCTGCGTGATGACGGCAGCTTTTACGCCACTGAGGGCTTGTCGCATACGCTGGTATAAAAAGTGTAAAAAATGTATGGACGCTCTTGCTTTTTTGAAAAAAATACGGTATACTGAATTGTAACGCCACGTGCCTTGGGGCGTACGGATGGGCGGGTTCTGCGCGACGGCGACCCGTGAACCATGTCAGGCGGGGAACCGAGCAGCATTAAGCGGTCTTCACCGTGCGCCGCAGGGTGCCTGTCCGTCCGTATGCCCGAAGGTGCTTGGCGTTTTTATTTCACAGGAAAGGGGTGTTCCGGCTTGTATCAGGTTTTATACCGCAAATGGCGGCCGCAGACGTTTTCCGAGGTTTACGGTCAGCCGGCCGTGACAACGGCGCTGAAAAACGAATTGCGAACGGGACGGCTGGCTCATGCCTATTTGTTTACTGGATCGCGCGGTACCGGTAAAACCTCCTGCGCCAAAATTTTGGCTAAAGCGGTCAACTGCTTGAATCCACGGGACGGCGACCCGTGTAACGAATGTGAAAACTGCCGGGGGATTGACGCCGGAACCATCCTGGACGTGGTGGAGATTGACGCCGCCTCCAACAACGGTGTGGATAACATTCGCGACTTGCGCGACGAGGTGAATTTCGCGCCGTCGGTGGCCAAGTATCGCGTGTATATCATCGACGAGGTGCACATGCTGTCGGCCGGCGCGTTCAACGCGTTGCTGAAAACGTTGGAGGAGCCGCCGGAGCACGCCATTTTCATTTTGGCGACCACCGAGGTGCACAAGCTGCCTGCCACCATTTTGTCGCGGTGTCAGCGGTTTGACTTCGGGCGGATCCCGGCCGAGGAAATCGGTGCCCGGCTGAAATATGTGGCGGAGCAGGAGCAGTTTACGATTACCGAGGATGCCGCTCTGCTGATCGCACGGCTGGCGGATGGCGGTCTGCGTGACGCGCTGTCGCTGTTGGATCAGTGCTTGTCCCGTTCCCGCGAGGTGACGGCGACACTGGTGGCGGAGGCGACCGGTATGGCGGGTCGCGAATATCTGTTCCGGTTGGCGGCGGCCGTTCGCCGGCAGGACGGTGCCGCGGCGCTGACGTTATTAAGCACCCTGTACGACGGCTCCAAGGATATGGAGCGCTTATGCGTGGAGCTGATCGATTTTTACCGCAATCTCATGATCATCAAGAGCGTGGGCAATCCCGGCGAGCTGATTGTTATGTCTCCCGAAGAACTGAACGATCTGCGGAGCGAGGCGGAATCGCTGTCGCTGGAGACGATTTTGCATATTATGGACGTACTGCAACGCACCTTGGATCGGCTGAAAAGCGGCGTTTCCCGTCGTGTGGAAATGGAAACGACCTTGTTGCGTCTGTGCGATCCGCGGCTGGATACGACCCCGGAAAGCCTGTTGCGCCGGATCGAGGCGCTGGAGACACGCACCGTGCCGGTCGTGGCGTCTACCGCCGCTCCCGTTGCCGCCACGGCGGCGACGGAGCCCGTGCCGTCTCACCGCCCGGAGCCGACACCCGTGCCCACACCGTGTAAGCC
>CAYMHR010000050.1:0-7599 GCA_964390295.1 uncultured Eubacteriales bacterium | reverse complement strand
CACCCGAAATTGTTATGTGGCTTTCCGACTGAGTCCTATTATATCACGCTCATCACTCTTAAATTCCATCGCCGGGGATGCCATGGCGTTGGCAAAGCCGGTAATCGGAACCAGCGTTCCGGCACCGGCGTGCTTGGCAATGTTGTCGTACACGTTGAAGCCGGTCAACAAAACGCTGAGAAATATCAAGGAAAGCGAACCGAGCAACCGCGACTCCTGTTCTGCCATGCCGAGGGCTTGCCCCAGTAAAATCACAAGCTCTCCCAGCGCACACAGCACGCCGCCTACCAAAAACGCACAAAGGCAATCCTTGAGCAGTGGCGACTTCTGCGCCCGTTTACCGGCGATCGACTGGTATTCTTGCTTGGTGATTTTCACGCCTATCACTCCCAACGGTTAGTGTACCGCCGGGCAAATGAAATATACAAAAAAGCGGCGAACGTTTTGTCGTTCGACCGCTTTTTTCACGTATGCTCAGGCAAGCTTCAAGTCGCCTTCCCGAATCCATCCGATTTTGCGAAGCAACCAACCGAAAATCCACGTCAGGATGGCCGGAAGCACGGCGCAAATCAGCACCAAGCCGATCCAGTCGGTAGCGGTCGGCGTGATGGCAACCGCACCGGCCTCCAGTGCTTCCGCCGAAGGAGCTACCCAACCGGTCCAAACTCCGATCGGGCCGCACAAGCCGCAGGTTCCCATGCCGGAGTTTACCGCCGCGCCGTTCATTTGCAAGCCGAATATGCAGGTGGCAATCGGGCCGGTAATGGCCGATGCCAGCGTGGGCGGAATCCAAATGCGCGGATTGCGAACGATGTTGCCCATTTGCAACATACTGGTTCCCAAGCCTTGAGAAACCAATCCGCCCCAACGGTTTTCGCGGAAGCTCATCACGGCAAAACCAACCATTTGAGCACAACAACCGGCAACGGCGGCACCACCGGCCAAGCCGGTCAAGCCCAAGCTGGCACAGATCGCCGCGCTGGAAATCGGCAACGTCAGCGCAATACCCACCAATACCGACACGACGATTCCCATCAAGAAGGGCTGCAGTGCCGTAGCATCCATAATCAGCGTACCGAATGCCGAAGCGGCTTTGCCGATTGGCGGAGCAATCAAGGTAGCCAGCGCCACGCCGACAAAAATCGTCACAGCCGGTGTTACCAAAATATCGATCTTGGTTTCCTTGCTAACCAGCTTTCCACATTCAGCGGCAACGATGGCCATGACCAGTACCGCCAGCGGACCACCGGCACCACCCAAAACGTTGGCGGAATAACCGACGGCGGCGAGAGAAAACAACACCATCGGCGGGCACTTCAGCGCATAGCCGATTGCCACCGCCATGGCCGGTCCGGACACGGCCGAGGCATAGCCGCCGATCTCGGTCAATACCGGAACGTTACACTGCTTGCCCAGCGTGCTGATGATCGTACCGATCAGCAGAGAGCAAAACAACCCCTGCGCCATCGCACCCAACGCATCGATAAAATAGCGTTTCCACGAAAATTCAATATCCTTTCGTTTCAAAAACGCCGCCAGCTTTTCCCGTTTGGTCATCCTGAAAACAACTCCTCTTTCACCTGACAAGGGCTTACTTGCCCAACTCTTTCGTGCGTGCGAAGGCCGCCTGAACCGCATCCATCACCACACCCCGGAACGCACCCTCTTCCAAGGAATGTACTCCGGCGATGGTACTGCCACCGGGACTGCACACCGCGTCCTTCAAAGCACCGGGGTGGCGCCCGTCTGTCAGCACCATTTGCGCGGCACCGGTCACGGTTTGCGCCGCATACTGCAATGCCCGTTCGCGCGGCAAACCACACTCGACGGCACCGTCTGCCAACGCTTCGATGAACAGATACACGAAGGCGGGGCCACATCCCGACAGCGCACTACCGGCGTCGATCAACGACTCCGGCAAACGGTCGAAGCGACCGGCCGCCGCCATGAGCTGAGTAAATGCCTCGGCTTCTTCGGTACTCACCGCTTCGTTGGTCGTATACAAAATCATTCCCTCACCGATCGCCGCCGGCGTGTTCGGCATAATGCGAATGATCGGATACGCCGCGCCGAGCAGTGCTTCGATCCGTTCGATCGCCACACCGGCCGCCATGCTAACCAGCACGAACCGGCTGTCACGCGCTTCCAACAACGGCTTCAGTTCCTGCAGCACCGTGCCGAGGACCTGGGGCTTCACGCCGAGAAAAATATAGCGACACTGCTGTGCCACCTCAGCGGTACTGCCGGTCCGGCATCCGCACTTCGCCGCTAACGTCTGCGCTTTCGCCGCATCTCGGTCGGTCAACAGCACCGACGCGTTGCTCTTACAGGCGGCCATTGCCAAGGCACCACCCATATTCCCGGTTCCGATGAAACCGGCTTCATAACCTACCATAACTCTCACTCCTTACCGGACGTGTCCGTCTCCATGGATCACGTATTTATAGGTATTCAGTTCCTGCAGTCCCATCGGACCGCGTGCATGCAGCTTTTGTGTGGAAATACCAATCTCACAGCCCAAGCCAAACTCGCCACCGTCGGTAAAACGTGTGGAAGCATTCACGTACACGGCCGCACTGTCTACCGCCGAAACGAACCGAGCGGCTGTCTGCTCGTTTTCCGTCACGACCGCATCACTGTGGCCGGTGGAATGTGCTGCAATATGCAAAATCGCGGCATCGACGTCATCCACCACGGCGATCGCCAAAATATAATCCAAAAACTCGGTATCAAAATCCCGTTTTCCTGCCGGCGTTCCCGCAATGATCGCGGCGGCGCGCTCATCCAGCCGCAATTCTACCGGGTGCTCACGACCCGTCACCAACCGCTCATACAGCTTTGGCAAAAAGCGGGCGGCCACGTCCCGATGGACCAAGCAAACCTCCTCGGCATTGCACACCGACGGGCGGCTGGTTTTGGCGTTCTCCACGATTCGAAGTGCTTTATCCACGTCGGCATCGACGTCCACGTAAACATGGCAGATACCGGTTCCCGTTTCGATGCACGGCACCGTCGCGTTTTCTACGCAGGCACGAATCAATCCGGCGCCGCCGCGCGGTATCAATAAATCCACCAGCCCCACCGCCGTCATCAACTCCGTGGCGCTTTGTCGCGTGGTATCGCGAACAAGCTGGATCAGGTCCTCGCAAATACCTTCGCTTCGCAGACCTTCGCGCAGAGCCTCCGTAATCGCCAGAGAGGAACGAAAAGCCTCCTTACCGCCGCGAAGCACACAAACATTGCCACTCTTAAACGCCAACACCGCCGCATCCGACGTTACGTTGGGGCGGCTCTCGTAAATCATCGCCGTCACACCGATCGGCACGCTGATTTTTTCAATCAGCAAGCCGTCCTCGCGTTCGATACGCTCCAGCACGCGTCCGGTCGGATCGGGTAACGCCGCCACCTGGCGGATTCCCTCTGCCATCGCGGCAATACGCTGCTCACTTAACGCCAGTCGGTCCAGCATGACCGGCGACAACGTTTCCCGCGCCGCATCCAAATCGGCGGCGTTGGCCTCCAAAATCGAAGCCGTATGCGCCAGCAACGAAGCGGCCATCGCCTCCAACGCGCGGTTCTTTTGTTCCGTTGTCAGCCGTGCCGCCTCACGGCAGGCCGCTTTGGCCGCACGTAAAATCTCCTGTGTCGTCATAGTGACCGTCCCTTTCCGACGAACCGTGTACCAACGGCATCGCCCTCCACGATCCGATAGAGCACATCGGGATCGGCACCGTTGGCAATCACCATATCGATGCCGGCCGATACCGCCAACTGTGCCGCGTGAAGCTTGGTCGCCATGCCGCCCGTCCCCAGCGCCGAACCAGCACCGCCGGCAAGCGCCATCACGTCGTCGGTCAGCTCGGACACCACCGGGATCAGCCGCGCGTCCGGATGACTGTGCGGGTCGGTATTGTACAAGCCGTCAATATCCGATAACAGTATCAGCAAATCGGCCCCGACGTTCACCGCAACAATGGCACCGAGCGAGTCGTTATCACCGATACCGATTTCTTCGGTGGAAACCGTGTCGTTCTCATTGATAATCGGCAATGCGCCCAACTCCAACAGCCGGAACAGCGTGCGGTGGAAATTGTCGCGCCGCTCGTCGTCGCGAAGATCGGCACCGGTCAGCAGAATTTGCGCTACCGTGTGATGATATTCGGAAAACAGCTTATCGTAGGTATACATCAGGTCGCATTGTCCTACGGCTGCCGCCGCTTGCCGGGTCGCCACGTCGGTGGGGCGCGCTTTCAGCAACAGCTTACTGGCCCCCATGCCGATAGCACCGGAGGAAACCAAAATAATCTCGTGCCCGGCGTTTTTCAGGTCGCTCATCACCTTACACAGCTGCTCCACACGGCGAATATTCAACTGTCCGGTTGCGTGCGCCAGCGTGGAAGTGCCTACCTTGATTACAATACGCATACGTATTCCCCCTCGCTTATTTCCCGACGGTTTCTCTTTCCGCAACGTTGGATTCCAGTGACTCACCGTACTGCGCCAAATGAATTTTCAGCACCTGATACGCCAGCTCGTGATACGCCTCGATCGATTCCACGGTAAACGGCTCCAACGACGTGGCAACCGCCAGCACAAACGGATGATCCGCAAAAACGATGGCTCCGTCGTGAAATGCATTTTCAATATTTTTGGTATCCCCGTACTTGTGAGCGACGCTATATTCCAACGCCGCACAACTATACAGAACGTTATCCTCGGAAAAAGCGTCCACCAACTGCCGCTCCTCGGCCGTCGTACTCATCCACACGTTCAAATCCTGCGCCGCCGCACTGGTGGTCTCGAAAAACTCGGCAATATCCGTCATATACAAACCGATATCGCGCGCCGACAAATAGCCGAACCGCGGCCGCGGATAGCTTAACGTACAGTTGTTGGCACCGTTTGCCGAAATGCCCAGCTCTTTCGCATAGGCATTAAAGCCGCTGAAGCCGAATTCCTTATTTAATAGGTAATAAGCCGTATTATCGCTGTAGCGAATCGCATATTCCATCAGCTCACCGACGGTAAACGTCGTTCCCGCCGGCTTTTGATCCACAATACCCGAACCGCCCTGCTTGTCCGACGCATTCATCGTCAGCGTTTTGGTACGATCCACGCCGGTGGACAGCAGATATTTCACGTACGGCGCCTTGATGACGCTGGCAGCCTGATAGGCGCGGTCGGCGCGATATTCCAGCTCGTAGCCGCTGTCCAAATCCCGATAGTAAAAGGAAATCTTACCGTTGTAGCGCGTGCAAAGCTCCTGAATCTGTGCCAGTGCGTCACGCGCCTCTTCGGAAGCGATCGGCACATTGGCCAGCACGGTGCCGATGGTATTCGCCGTGCTCGGCGCGGTCGCCATGCGCGTGGTACTGGCCGTCGCCGTCGTTGTACCGGACATTGCCGATGTGTTTCCCGTTGACGACGGCTTGCCCTCACATTTGACCACCGGGAAAAACAAGGTGCAAATCAAGGAAGCAATGGCCAGCACAATGGCAATCAACGAAGCAGACAAAGCCTTGGGAGCAAAACGCGGCTTCCGCTCCAGCAATACAGCCAGCGCATACAAACCGCATACCGCCGCCACAAACGCCAGCACGACCTCCAAAATCACGATAAAAACTTCCACGATGCGGCACCTACTTTCGCCAAAATCAAACAACCCAGCCTAGTGTTTCCCTGCTGTTTTTCTGCCAAATTTTGTTTTCCGAAATTACAGATTTTTCCAAAATTCGGGGATTCAGAAAAATAACATAAAAAAATCTGCCAATTCTCAAAAAATCATTGACAACGGCAGCAAAATGCTGTATTATAGTATACTGCATAACCAGCGGAGACCCCTAAACACTTACAGTTACAGTGTAGCACAAACGTGCGAAAATTGCAAGGGTTTTTTGAAGTTCTCCGACGGAATGTAAGCTGATCGAAATCCGTGAAAAAAAGAACAGGAGTGATGGAAGCCAATGGTCAATATTAAACCGGTACAACTGGGAAAGACCACCCGTATGAGCTTCGCCAAGATCAATGAAGTGTTGGATATGCCCAACCTCATTGAAATTCAAAAGAATTCATATCGGTGGTTCCTGGAGGAAGGTCTCAAGGACGTGTTTAACGACACGACCACCATCACCGATTACACCGGCAATCTTTCGCTGGAGTTTTTAGACTATCGGCTGGACGATACGCCCAAGTATACCGTGGAGGAATGTAAAGAACGCGACGTGACCTACGCGGCACCGTTGCGCGTTCGCGCGCGCCTTGTCAACAAGGAAACCGGCGAAATCAAAGAGTCCGAGGTCTTTATGGGCGATTTTCCGCTTATGACCGAAAGCGGCACCTTTGTCATCAACGGCGCTGAGCGTGTCATCGTATCGCAGTTGGTCCGCTCGCCGGGCGTATACTACGGAATGAGCTACGACGGAACCGGCAAAAAGCTGTTCACCTCCACCGTCATTCCCAATCGCGGCGCCTGGTTGGAATATGAAACGGATTCCACCGATATGTTCTACGTGCGTATCGATAAAAACCGTAAGATTCCGATCACGGTCTTTGTGCGTGCGCTGGGTCTCGGCTCCGATGCCGAGCTGCTCGACTTCTTCGGTGAGGACGAGCGCATTCTCGCCACCATTGAAAAGGACGTCACCAAAAACACCGAGGAAGCCTTGCTGGAGGTCTACCGCAAGCTGCGTCCCGGCGAACCGCTGACTTTGGAAAACTCCCAGCAGCATTTGGAAAACCTGTTCTTTGATCCCCGTCGGTACGATTTGTCCCGCGTGGGTCGCTATAAGTACAATAAAAAGCTCGGCATCAGCAATCGTTTGGCCGGTTGCCGCTTGAGCCGTCCCATCGTCTCCCCTGTCACCGGCGAAGTGCTGGCTGAAGAGGGCGAAGTGATTCGCCGCGATCGCGCGCGTGAAATCGAAGATGCCGGCGTCACCGTCGCCTACGTACTGTCCGAAGAGCACGGCGAACAACATGAGGTCAAGATCATTTCCAACGGCATGGTCGATCTCGCCAAATTCGTCAGCGCCGAAGTGTACGAGGCGGTCAAAAAGGTGCTGAACGAGCGCGTGCGCTTCTCGGTATTGCAGGAAATCCTGGAAAGCGCCGACAGCGATGCCGCACTGGAGGAACAACTGCTGGCTCGCGCCACCGATCTGATTCCCAACCACATCATTGTGGACGATATTTTGGCATCCATCAACTACGTCAATTGCCTGGGTCACGACGTCGGCACCACCGACGACATCGACCATCTGGGCAACCGCCGCATCCGCTCGGTCGGTGAGCTGTTGCAGAATCAGTTCCGCATCGGCTTTTCCCGCATGGAGCGCGTCATCCGCGAGCGCATGACGTTGCAGGCACAGGATTTGGATACCGTTACGCCGCAAGCGCTGATCAACATCCGCCCGGTGGTAGCCGCTATCAAGGAATTCTTCGGTTCCTCCCCGCTGTCCCAGTTTATGGATCAGAACAACCCGCTGGCCGAGCTGACGCACAAGCGCCGCTTGTCCGCTTTGGGCCCCGGCGGCTTGTCGCGTGACCGCGCCGGATTCGAAGTGCGTGACGTTCACTACAGCCACTACGGCCGTATGTGCC
>CAYMHR010000049.1:0-7764 GCA_964390295.1 uncultured Eubacteriales bacterium | reverse complement strand
CATCATCGCCCCGTGGCGTGAGTGGGATATCAAATCGCGTGAGGAAGAAATCGCCTACGCCGAGGCGAACAACATTCCGCTGAAGATCAGCCGCGAAACCAATTATTCCAAGGATAAGAACCTGTGGCACCTGTCCCACGAGGGCATGGACCTGGAGGACACCGGCAACGAGCCGCAGTACGAAAAGCCCGGCTTCTTGGAAATGGGTGTTTCCCCCATCCAGGCTCCCGATGCACCTACCTACATTACGCTGGACTTTGAGCAGGGTGTTCCCGTGGCACTGAACGATGAAAAGATGAGTGCCAAGAACATCATCCTCAAGCTCAACGAGTTGGGCGGTGCTAACGGCATCGGCATCATCGACATCGTGGAAAACCGGCTGGTCGGCATGAAATGCCGCGGCGTGTACGAAACTCCCGGCGGCACCATCCTGTACAAGGCGCACAGTGTGCTGGAAAGCATCTGCCTGGACAAGATGACTCTGCACGAAAAGCAACGCATGGGAATTACCTTTGCCGAGCTGGTATACAACGGACAGTGGTTCACCCCCCTGCGCGAGGCCATGAGTGCTTTCGTAGACAAAACGCAGGAGCGCGTCACTGGCAAAGTGCGCTTAAAGCTGTACAAGGGCAATCTCATCAACGCCGGTGTGTGGAGCCCTTACACGCTGTACAGCGAGGAAATCGCCACCTTCGGTGAAAGCGATTACAACCAAAAGGATTCCGAAGGCTTCATCAACCTGTACGGTCTGCCAATCACGGTACAAGCACTGGTTGACGGTAAGAAATAACACGTCTCACAACGTCCTGTACGCTTGCGTGCAGGACCGTGGGCTTTTTTGAGAGGAGCAACCTTCATGGCAAAACTGTGGGCAGGCAGAACCGACGGCACCACCGACAAGCTCGCCGACGACTTCAATTCATCCATTCGTTTCGACAGCCGTATGGTCCGTCAGGACGTCACCGGCAGCATGGCGCATGCCGCTATGCTGGGCGCACAGGGCATCATCACCCCAGCCGAAGCCGAATGTCTCATCGACGGCTTGCAAGGTGCGCTGGACGATCTGAACAGCGGCGCGCTCGCCATCGACCTCACCTGCGAGGATATTCACACGTTCGTGGAGCAGGTGCTCACCGAGCGGCTCGGCGCAGTAGGAAAAAAGCTACACACCGCGCGCAGTCGGAACGATCAGGTAGCACTGGATTTGCGGCTCTATCTGCGCGATGAGATCAACACGGTGATCAGCATGGTGCACGATCTGCTGGAGGCGATTACCGAGCAGGCCACCGCACACCGCGGTACTATCCTGCCGGGCTACACGCACCTGCAACGCGCCCAACCCATCACGTTCGGTCATCACCTGATGGCCTACGCCATGATGCTGTTGCGTGATCTCGGCCGACTGACCGACTGTCGCCGCCGTCTGAACTGCTCCCCCATCGGGTGCTGCGCGCTCGCCGGCACCACCTATCCCACCGACCGCCGTTTGGAAGCGGCACAACTCGGCTTCGACGACGTGTGCCGCAACAGTCTGGACGGCGTGTCCGACCGCGACTTCTGCGTGGAGCTTCTCAGCGCACTGTCGTTGCTGATGACACACCTCTCCCGCTTTTCTGAGGAGCTGATTCTCTGGTCCAGCTGGGAATTTAAATTTGTGGAGCTGAGTGACGCTTATACCACAGGCTCCTCCATCATGCCGCAAAAGAAAAACTCCGATATGGCCGAGCTGGTACGTGGCAAAACCGGCCGCGTGTACGGCGACCTGATGGCCACGCTGACCATGTTGAAGGGTCTGCCACTGGCATATAACAAGGATATGCAAGAGGACAAGGAAAGCATCTTCGATGCAGTGGATACTGTCAAGCTCTGCTTGCCCGTGTTTACCGGTATGATCGCCACCATGCACGTCTGCGCCGACAATATGCGGCGCGCCGCGCAAACCGGTTTTATCAACGCCACTGACCTGGCCGACTGGCTGGTTGCCCACGGGTTGCCCTTCCGCGATGCGTACAAGCTGTCCGGTCAACTGGTCGCACGGTGTCTGGCCGACGGCTACGTATTGGAGACACTGCCGCTGTCCGTCTACCGTGAATACAGCGACCTGTTCGACGAAACCGTGTTCGATGCCATCGATTTGGATGCCTGCGTGCGTCGCCGCACCAGTGAAGGCGGCACCTCGCCCGAATCGGTGGATGCCCAAATCGCCTACGTGAAGGAGATGCTTACCGTATGACCACCGTATTTATCGACGGCAGTGCCGGAACCACCGGGCTGCGGATTCACGAACGTCTGGCCACGCGGAATGACCTTACTCTGCTGACTCTGCCCGATGCGCTCCGCAAGGACGTGCACGCGCGCGCTGAAGCCTTGCAAAGCGCCGACGTTGCCTTTTTGTGCCTTCCCGACGAGGCCGCCCGCGAAGCGGTAACGCTGGTCGGTAACGCCGACACCGTCGTCATCGACACTTCGACGGCGCACCGCACTGCACCCGGCTGGACTTACGGCTTCGCCGAGCTGTCCGCTACACATCGCGACGCGATCCGTTTCTCCCGACGCATTGCCAATCCCGGCTGCCACGCCAGCGGCTTCATCGCCTCGGTCTATCCGCTGGTCAGCCACAGCGTGATTGCCCCCGATTTTCCGCTGACCGCTTATTCTCTCACCGGGTACAGCGGCGGCGGCAAAAGCCTTATCGCCGAATACGAATCACCCGACCGTGATCCCCGTCACGACAGTCATCGCATCTACGGCACCGCCCTGCATCACAAGCACCTGCCGGAAATGCAAGCGGTCTGCGGCTTAACGCAGGCACCACTGTTTTCTCCGATTTTGGGTGATTTTTACGCCGGCATGGCTACCTCGGTATTGTTACACGGCGTGCCAGTACGCGCCGTGTGGGAATGCCTACAGACACATTACGCCGGACAACGGCTTGTCAGTGTGGCGCCTCTCGGCGGCGACGAAAGCGTGATCTACGCCTCGACACTCGCCGGTAAGGACACCCTGCGTCTCATTGTTACGGGGCATGAAACACAAACCGTTGTCACTGCCCTGTTCGACAATCTCGGCAAAGGCGCCTCCGGCGCCGCCATTCAAAACATGAACATCGTGCTCGGCGTGGACGAAACCACCGGGCTGTGCATTTAATCGAGGAGGACACCATGGAGGAAACTACGATTCAACCGATTTCCGGAGGCGTCTGTGCCGCCTCCGGCTTTACCGCCAACGGCATCCACTGCGGCATCCGCCGTAACCGCCAAAAGAGCGATCTGGCACTTATCCTCAGCGAAGTGCCGGCTTCGGCGGCGGCAGTGTACACCACCAATCTGGTTAAGGGAGCGCCGTTGCTAGTCACTAAGCGTCATTTGGCCAACGGCATCGCGCAAGCGGTGATCTGCAACAGCGGCAACGCCAATACCTGCAACGCCGACGGCGTAGAGGTGGCCGAGCGTATGAGCACGCTGGCGGCAGAGGCACTACACATTGCACCGGAGGACGTGATTGTCGCCTCTACCGGCGTGATCGGCCAGCCACTGGATTTGGCCCCCATCGCAACAGGTATCCCGTCGTTGACGGCCGGCTTGTCCCGCACGGGCGGCTCTGCCGCAGCGGAAGCCATCATGACCACCGATACTGTACAAAAAGAGATCGCTGTTTCGTTCACCCTGGGTGGCAAAGAGTGCCACCTTGGTGGTATTGCCAAAGGTAGCGGCATGATTCACCCGAACATGGCCACCATGCTGGTGTTTCTCACTACCGACGTCGCCATCGCCCCGACACTACTGCAAAAGGCACTCTCCGGTGATATTGTCAACACGTTCAACATGGTCAGCGTGGACGGCGACACCTCCACTAACGACATGGTGACAGTGCTAGCCAACGGCATGGCGAACAACCCCACCATCACCAAGGAAAACGAAGATTTTGCTCTGTTCGTCAAAGCTCTGAACACGGTCACGGTACAGCTGTGCCGCCTGCTCGCCGGCGACGGTGAGGGCGCTACAAAACTGTTGGAGTGCCACGTCAGCGGTGCGGCCGACCTTACAACCGCTAAAACGGTTGCCAAAAGCGTCGTCTGCTCCAGTTTGCTAAAGGCCGCCATGTTCGGCGCGGACGCCAACTGGGGACGCGTGCTGTGCGCTATCGGTTACAGCGGTGCGGCAGTGGACATTGCTAAGGTCGGCGTGTCGTTCCGTTCGACCAAGGGCACGATTGCCGTTTGCCAAAACGGTGCCGGCATTCCGTTTTCGGAGAAACTGGCAAAAGAAATTCTTTTGGAACCGGAGATCACGATCGAGGTCACATTGGACAGCGGCAATGTCGAATCCACTGCGTGGGGCTGTGATCTGACCTACGACTACGTAAAAATTAACGGTGATTATCGCACCTGATACGGAGGGATATCCGATGAACAACGTCGCTTTTTCCAATGCGGAGCGCGCCGAGATTTTAACTCAGGCACTCCCCTACATTAAACGGTACAATAACAAGATCGTGGTCGTCAAATACGGTGGCAACGCCATGATCAACGAAACGCTGAAGCAGCAGGTAATGGAGGACGTCGTTCTGCTGTGGCTCATCGGGGTTAAGGTCGTGCTGGTGCACGGCGGCGGTCCGGAAATCAGCGAAATGATGACCCGTCTGAATAAAAAGCCGGAATTTGTGGACGGCCTGCGCGTAACCGACAAGGAAACGGTTGATATCGTACAAATGGTATTGGCTGGCAAGGTCAACAAAACGCTGGTCAACCTGCTGGAAAAGAAGGGTGGCAAGGCCATGGGCATTTCCGGCATGGACGGTCGCCTGATTGAAGCCACCGTGCGCGACGAACGTCTCGGCTACGTGGGAAAAATCACCAACATCAACATCCAGCCGATTCTGGATTTGCTGGAAAAAGGCTACATTCCAGTTGTTTCCACTATTGGCTGTGACCGCGACGGCAACGCCTACAACGTCAATGGCGACACCGCCGCCGCTTACATTGCCGGTGCCATGCAGGCGGAACGCATGGTGATGATGACCGACATCGCCGGCATCCTGCGTGACCGCAACGACCCCGACACCCTCATCCCGGAGGTCACGATCAGCGAGGCGCGTTCCCTGTGCGAGCAGGGCGTGGTATCCGGTGGTATGATCCCCAAAGTCAACTGCTGTATTGAAGCCCTGAACAAGGGCGTGAAGAACGTGGTTATCATGGACGGCCGCGTAGAGCACTCCATTTTGATCGAGTTGCTCACCGACGAAGGTGCCGGCACCATGGTTACGGAGGACAAACCATGAGCACTCTGCAAGAACGCGACGATACTTACGTCGCTCACACCTACCGCCGTTTCCCCATAGAGGTTACACACGGAAAAGGCTCCTTGTTATGGGATACTAACGGAAAACGCTATGTGGATATGGGCTCCGGCATCGGCGTCACCGCCTTCGGCATTGCCGACGACGCTTGGCAGGCCGCCGTAACTGCCCAGCTGTCGCAGGTTCAGCACACCTCCAACCTGTATTATACCGAGCCGTGCGTGACACTGGCAGAGCACTTATGTCAACGCACCGGCATGAAACGGGTGTTTTTTTCCAACTCCGGAGCCGAAGCGAATGAATGTGCCATCAAGGTGGCACGTAAATACGCCGCTGAACGGCACGGAGCGGATCACAATGTCATCGTCACACTGGACAACAGCTTCCACGGTCGTACCCTCACCACGCTGGCAGCCACCGGACAGGACCATTTTCACGAGCTGTTCCAGCCGCTGACACCCGGCTTTTGCCACACACCCGCCAATCAGATTGAGGGACTGATTGCCTTGATCGCACGCCATCGCGTTGCCGGCATCCTGCTGGAATGTGTGCAAGGCGAGGGCGGCGTCAACAATCTGGATCAAGAGTTCGTACAGCAGGTTGCAGAGCTTGCGGAGCGCAAGGACATCCTGCTCATGATAGACGAGGTGCAGACCGGCAACGGACGCACCGGCAAGCTTTACGCTTATGAGCACTACGGCATCCGCCCCGACGTTGTCACCACCGCCAAAGGCTTGGGAGGCGGCCTGCCGCTGGGTGCTACCCTGCTGAGCGACAAGGTAGCCGACATATTCGGTTACGGCGACCACGGTTCTACCTTCGGTGGCAATCCCGTCTGCTGTGCCGGGGCGATCAACGTTCTCGACCGTATCGACGATGACCTGTTGACCGAGGTGCGTCGCAAAAGCGTCTACGTATTCAATGCCCTGAACAAAGCCCCCGGTATCCGCTCGGTCAGTGGCATGGGACTGATGATCGGGTTGGAAACCGAGCGCCCTGCTGCCGACGTCGTGGCAGATTGCCGCAAGCACGGCGTGCTGTGTCTGACTGCCAAACAAAAGGTACGACTGTTACCGGCACTGAACATCCCGTGGGAGCTGTTGCAAGAAGCCGTCGCCGTCATTCAGGCGGCGTGCGCCAAGGAGGAATAACCAATGTCATTAAAACAACGCAGCTTTCTGAAGCTGTTAGATTTTACTCCGGCGGAAATTGAGGAGTTGCTCGCTCTCGCCGCCGATTTGAAGGCGAAAAAGAAGGCAGGTATCCCCCACCGTCTGTGCGAAGGAAAAAGCATCGCGCTGGTGTTTGAAAAAACCAGCACGCGCACCCGGTGTGCGTTTGAGGTGGCCGCCGCCGATCTTGGGATGCACCCTGTGTATCTGGACCCACAAGGCTCTCAGATCGGCAAAAAGGAAAGCATTGCTGACACCGCCCGCGTGCTGGGTCGTATGTTCGACGGCATCGAATACCGCGGCTTCGGGCAGGAAATCGTGGAAGAGCTCGCCGCCTATGCCGGCGTACCGGTGTGGAACGGGCTGACCAACGAATTCCACCCCACACAAATCCTGGCGGATTTTCTCACTATCCGCGAGCATTTTGGAACGTTGAAGGGCAAAAAGCTGGTCTATTTGGGCGATGCACGCTACAACATGGGCAACTCGCTCATGGTGGGCTGTGCTAAAATGGGGATGCACTTCGTAGCGTGTGCGCCGCGCCGGTACTTCCCCGATGCCGCATTGATCGCACAATGCCAAGCCATCGCCGCCGAAACCGGCGCCGTTTTGGAATTTGAAGAGGACCCCATCAAAGCGACCGCCGGTGCCGACGTGCTGTACACCGACGTGTGGGTATCCATGGGCGAGCCGGACGCTGTGTGGAAAGAACGGATCGAAGCCCTTTCCCCCTACCGCGTCACCAAGGAACTGATGGACACTGCCGGGCCGCAATGCCGCTTTATGCACTGTCTGCCGGCGTTCCACGACGTTAAAACCGACGTGGGCAAGCAGATTTTTGAGACCTACGGTCTGACCTGTATGGAAGTCACGGACGAGGTGTTCGAAAGCGAGCAGTCCATCGTGTTTGACGAAGCGGAAAACCGCATGCACACCATTAAGGCTGTCATGGCGGCTACGCTGTAATTTTTTCAATTTCTCCGCTTTGCTCCCCACTTTGAGGAAGTCGACACGTCTTATAACTCTATAAGCATCGAAAAAGCAGCCTATCGCACGACAGGCTGCTTTCTATTTTGCATCACTTTATGATGCGTTTTCTCGGCGGTGCCATAGCAACTCCAGTACAATAAATACGGCGATTCCCGCCATCGTGATGATCAAATCGGTCATCGTATCGGCAATCGGCGACGTACCAAGCCGCAGTGCTTCCTTCACACGTTGCGCGTCGGCATCCAGCAGAGCGTCGCTGATAAACTCAAAAATTTCCCACAGCGCACCACAACCCATCACGGAC
>CAYMHR010000048.1:0-8194 GCA_964390295.1 uncultured Eubacteriales bacterium | reverse complement strand
ATCCATGACACCGCTTTGAAGTCACGAGCGAAGCGAAGTGACTTATGAAATGGCACGCGACGAAGCGCGCCACGGCCGTGCGTTTGAGGGCCTGCTCAAGAGATATTTCCGCTGATCCCTCACAATGCGAAAACCAACGGGCGGATGCCAGTGGCATCCGCCCGTTTTTTCTGTCGTTTCGGCGGCCCACCGTGCTCTCTCCACGGACTTTTTCTTGACAAGCCATGGTGAAAAAGATATAATGAAACTACCAAAGCACATACGAGGAGGAATTTTTCATGGCAAAATTTTGTAGCTCCTGCGGCGCACAACTGGCAGACAATTTAGCGTTCTGCACTCAGTGCGGCGCCAAGCAGGATCCGGCAGCTCCGCAATACGTTCAGCAGCCCGTGCAATACGCTCCGGCAGCTCCGTCGCCGGTGCTTCAGGTGTTGACCGGCAAAGTCACCGAGAGCAAAACCGCTTTTCTGTTGCTGGGTGAACAGTTGTTGGCATTGCTCCTGTTTTTCCTGCCGATTTTGAAGATGTCCTTGGGCAAAGAATCCACCGTAATGTCCGCATGCACTTATCTTGAAGCCGATTCAAAATCCACAATCATTCACGTTATCGTGTTGCTTGCACTCATCATCTCCATGGGCTTGTTTCTGCTACCGTGGGCAAAGGCGAACGGCTTGAAACTTCAAAAGCAAATCCTCTCGGATAAGGTGTTGCCGTTGCTGATGCTCGGTGCTTCCGTAGCACTGCTGATCACCGGTATTGTTACTGCCATTATGTTCAACGACTTCTCCTATGGATACGGCGGTCTCAGCGTATGGGGCATCTTCTACATCATCGTCACCGTACTTGCCAATGCTCACCTCGGCTTCTGCTGGTGGAAAAGCAACAAGTAAACCATAACGCATAAAACCAAAAATCTCCCGTAGCTTTTCGCTACGGGAGATTTTGTTTTGCATTTTGCGAATCACTGCCGCTTCACGGGATACCCGGCGGCCCGAACTGCCTCCTGCGCCAGCACGTCGGTAGCGTCCAGCGCGTCGGGAGCGTGGATACCGTACCGTGCCACGGCGACCGGGAGCTCGGTACAGCCCAAAATCAACCGATCGGCACCGGCGTCGCGCAGGTGCGCCAGCGTGCGCTCGAACGGCGCAATATCGAAGTGGGCGGCATTGGCCTTAATACCGTTGTAAATCAGGCTCATCACCGCTTTTTGATCGTTTGCGGCGGGACAAACCGCCTCCAGTCCGCAGGCGGCCAACGCCTGTTGGTACACCTCGGAGCGGAGGGTGCCGTCGGTTGCCAAAATACCGACGCGATGCGCACCACCGTCGCGCGCCGATTCGGCAGCAAGACGAATCATATTCATCACCGGAACCGGGGATAACGCGGCGATTTCATCGTAATAATAGTGGGAGGTATTGCACGGGATCAGCAAAAAATCCGCGCCGATGGAGGCCAGCTTCCTTGCCGATTCTACAATATACGGCACCGGCGATTCGCCGCCCGATACGATGGCACGGGTGCGATCGGGGATGCCGGTATGGCAGTCGATATACACCCGGACGTGTTCCTCGTCGGAAGCCGCATCGGTATGCCGAATGATCTTGCCAAACAGGTCCAGCGTAGCTTCCGGTCCCATACCGCCGATGATGCCGATGGATTTTTTTGCCATATCCGCGCCTCCTTTTCGTTTCATTTTAGCACAGTTTTCACGGGAGTGCAACCGATAAATTTTTTGATGAAAAACCGAAAAAAACTTCGGTTTGGTCTTGTAAATCCACCGACGATACTTTATACTAATGTTATATTATATCATCGTAAGGGGGCAAACATAAACATGGTCTTTAGCAGTCTGGAATTTTTGTTTGTGTTTGTTCCTGCTTTTTTTGTCCTATACTTCTTATTGCCCCAGCGATTCCGCACCGCGCTGTTGCTGTTGGGCAGCCTTATTTTTTATGCCTACGGCGCGTGGAATCAGCCGCTATACATCCTGCTGTTTCTGGCCTCGGCGGTGGTCAACTGGTTTGTCGGTCTGCAAATCGCCAAGCAAAAGCACCCCCGGCTGTGGCTGATTCTCGGCTTGATTTACGACTTCGGCTGGCTGTTCGTATTTAAGTACGCCGATTTTCTGTTCAGCTCCGTGCAAGCCGTGTTGGACACGGTGTTCCCCACCTCCGGCATCACGTTGCCCGGCGTGGAACTGGTCTTGCCCATCGGCATCAGCTTTTACACCTTCCAGATCGCCTCGTATATCATCGACGTGTATCGCCACACCACCGACGCCGAGCGTTCGGTGCTGAAGCTGTCCACCTACCTGTATATGTTCCCGCAGTTAATCGCCGGTCCCATCGTCACCTATTCCTCCGTTCGCGGCCAAATGGACAAGCCCCTCATTTCCGTGGCACGCGTGGACGAAGGACTCAAGGATTTCACCTACGGTCTGGGACTGAAGGTGTTACTGGCCAACCGCATCGGCGGCCTGTGGAGCGACGTGGGCGATTTCGGCTTCGATTGCATCTCCACACCGCTGGCATGGCTCGGCATCATCGCCTACAGCATGCAGCTGTACTTTGATTTTTACGGGTATTCGCTGATGGCCGTCGGACTGGGAAAAATGCTGGGCTTTGATTTTCCGCACAATTTCCGGCACCCCTACACCGCCAAAAGCATGACGGAATTTTGGCGGCGCTGGCACATCACCCTCGGTTCCTGGTTCCGCGACTACGTTTACATTCCCCTCGGAGGCAATCGCAAGGGCACCGTCTCCACCATTCTGAATATGCTGGTAGTATGGGCATTTACCGGGCTGTGGCACGGTGCCAGTTGGAATTTTGTGCTGTGGGGGCTGGTGTTGTTCGCTCTGCTGGTCATCGAAAAGCTGTGCCTCAAGCGGGTGCTGGATCGCATCCCCGTACTGGGACACACCTATATGTTCTTTGCCATCACGTTGACCTGGCTGATTTTTGCCGTGACCGATTTTTCGCAAATGGCGTTGTACCTGGAGCGTCTGTTCCCCTTCCTGCCCGGCGAGCCTTACATGATCATCGAAGGCGACTGGCTGACTCTCGGCAAGCAATACGGCGTATTACTGCTGGTAGGCTTGCTGTTCTGCACCAAGCTGCCGGAGCGTCTGTATCATCGTCTCAAAAACACCTGGATCGGCACCGTGGTGCTGTTGGCTGTGTTTTGGGGATCGGCATACTACCTCTATCTCGGTCTCAACGACCCGTTCCTGTATTTTAGATTTTAAGGGGGATTCTTTCTTATGAAAACGATACTTCGTCGCTTTGCGATCACGCTGTCGGTGTTGGCCTGCCTGACGGTGGTTGCCGCCTGCGGAAAAGGCACCGACCCCGACATTCAGGTCAGCGATACCAACGGCTCCACAGCGGTACTGACACACGCCAGCACCACGGCAACCGGCACCACGACGGCTACCACCGCGATCGGGACGTCGGCAACTCAGGCGACTCAAGCAACTCAAGCGACTCAAGCAACGCAATCAACGGCTAAACCGACCGCCGGAACGACCGTCAAGACGACCGCCGGAACGGCTACCTCGGCGTTCCCGGATACGCTGTTTATCGGTGACTCACGCACCTACGGCTTCGTCTGCTACAACGTTGACGTGCCCGGTGCCACCTTCTTCTGCGCCGAAAGCCTGAACGTGTACTCCGTGATGAACAAAGCCGTCGACGTGCCGGGAGTGGGGCAGGTCACGCTGGAACAATTACTCAAGCAAAAGCAGTTCAAGCAGGTCTATATGATGTTCGGCCTGAACGAAATCGGCTCCGCCTATAGCGCGACGGCCGGCAAATACCAGCAGGTCATCGATCTGGTCAAATCCACCCAGACCAATGCCAAGTTCATTATCCAATCCTCGTTGCACGTCAGTCGAGAGGTCAGCGACAAAAATATCAGCAGCGGCAAGGTGTTTAACAACGACCGTATCAACGCACTCAACGTGCAGTTGGCGGCACTGGCCGATAACGTCACGGTCTTTTACGTGAATATCAACAACAAATTCGACGACGGCAACGGCGGCTTGAGCACCGATTACGCCGCCGGCGACGGTATGCACCTCAAGGTCGGTGCTTACGCGGCGTGGCGCGATTACCTGTACGCCAACCGCATTGCGTAAGAAGGAGAACAGTTGTGAAAAAGCTCCTTCGTTATTCGTTTACGCTGTTGCTCATTCTCTCCTGCCTGATTGTGGCACCCGTGACATTCCTTCGCGATCGGTTGTCCTCCAAGGCCGCCACCGCCGCTTCCACGACGGTGGAGTTCGTCCCGTCCACCCGGCCGCGGACGGAAACCACCACCGTACCGTCCGATACGGCATCCACGACCGTGCCCACGACGGCGCCGACCACGTCGCAAACCATCGAGGAAGCCTTTGCCGACACGCTGTTTATCGGCGACTCGCGCACCTACGGCTTCGTTTCCTACAACGTCTCCATGCCGGGCGCTACCTTCTTTTGTGCCGAGGGCATGAGCTCGCTGAACGTACTGAAAAAGACGATTGCCGTTCCCGGCTTCGGTGAGCTTACGTTGGAGCAACTGCTGCAGAAAAAGCAGTTCAAGCAGGTCTATATGATGTTCGGCCTGAACGAAATCGGTTCCGATGCCAGCACCGTGGCAGTCAAATACCAGCAGATTATCGGAGCAATCGCACAAATACAGCCGGACGCCAAGGTGATCGTACAATCGACGATCCACGTGACCGAAAGCGTCAGCAGTAAAAACATCCGCACTAACAAGGTGTACAACAACGAGCGCATCGACCGCTTAAACCAACTGTTGGAGCAACTGGTTGACGAGCCGTACGTGTATTATTTGGACGTGAACGCCGCGTTCGATACCGACGCGCACGCGATGCAAACGACGTATTCCGCCGGCGACGGCATGCACTTCAACGTGCGCGGCTACGTCGCATGGCGCGATTTTCTGTTTGAAAACCGTATTTTGTAAATCTCGGAGGTAAAATGGTATGGCCTATTGGATTTGGCACTATGGCGACTACGAGCTGTATCACCACATGCTGCTCTCCGGTCGCCGCGAAGAAAAGGGCAGTAGCCACACCTGTATGTGGCGCGTCGTCCGCCCCAATTTTAACACGCGCTTTTATACGGAATTTACCGCCGAACACGACACGATGATTCGCGTGGTCAGTCGTTCCGGCGGAAAAATTTTCGTTGCCGGCGGTTCTTTTCCGTTCAACACCGACATAACCATTCCAGCAGGGCACCACACGGTTCAGGTCAACGTTTTTAACCGCGAGGCGTTCCCCTCCTTTTTTATCGACAGCGAATTCTTAAAGACCGACGGCAACTGGACCTCCGACAACTACGGCGCCGATCGCACGCCGGTGGGCTTCGACTCGGCGTTTACCGAACCGGAGGCAGACCCGACGGTTTTCCCCTTTGCCTACGAAGCCGTGGAGCCGCAAGCCACCGAGGTAATTGACGGCGGCATACTGTACGACTACGGTCGCGAGCTGTTCGGCCCTGTCACACTCAACGGGCTGACCCCCGGAACGACCGTACGATTGACCTACGGTGAATCTCGTGAGGAGGCGCTGTGCTATGCAAACGCCATTCTCCGCGAAACCCTTGGCAGCACCGAATCTCCTACGCGTCCGGCGCGTGCCTTCCGCTATCTACATATCGTTGGCGACGTGACCCCCACCGTGCAGTACGAATATCTGCCGCTCACCGATCTCGCCTCATTTTCCTGCGACGACCCTCTGGTCTCGCGCATTTGGGATACGTGTGCTTATACGTTCCACCTCAATTCGCGGGAAGCCTATTTGGACGGGATCAAGCGTGACCGCTGGGTATGGTCGGGGGACGCTTACCAATCCGCCTGGATCAACCCCTACCTGTACTGCGATCCAGCTATTGTCCGTCGCACGATTTTGTCGTTGCTCGGACGTCCCCCCTACTACGCGCACATCAACATGATCAATGACTATTCCTGCTATTTGATCCACATGGTTTGGGATCATTATATGGCCACCGGCGACGCTCCCTTTGTATCTCAAATTTGGGAGAATCTAAAATTGCTCTATGAATTCATCGTGTCACAGCTGGATGAAAACGGTTACATGGTCGAACGCCCCGGCGACTGGATCTTTTTGGACTGGTCGGAGCATCTGGACAAGGGCGGTGCCATGTCGGCAGAGCAAATTTTGCTGTGGCAAACGCATCGGGTCATGGGCAAGCTGGCCGGTCTTTGCCACGAAGAAGACGTCTATACCGCGCGTGCCGACATCCTCAAGGAACAGATTTTCCGCGATTATTGGGACGATCAGCGCGGCGCGTTTATCGATTGCTACACCACCGGACGGCACAACGTTTCCCGTCATCCCAACATATTTGCGGTGCTGTACGGCTTTGTGGACGAAGCTATCGCCCTGCGAATTCGCGATACGGTATTGCTGAACGATTCCGTGCCGGCCATCACCACCCCGTATTTTAAGCTGTACGAGCTGATGGCGCTGTGCCGCTTGGGCGAGGTGGACATCGCACAGCACTTTATCCGTTCCTATTGGGGCGGCATGTTGGAGCTTGGTGCGACCACCATTTGGGAGCAGTTTGATCCCAACGAGCACGGCGTACAGCATTTGGCGATGTATGACGAACCGTTTGGCCGCTCACTGTGCCACGCGTGGGGCAGCGGTCCGCTGTTGCTGTGGGGAAAATACGTATGCGGCGTTTCTCCCACATCACCGGCCTACGCAACGTTTGAGGTGCGCCCCCAGCCCGGATCGTACCGGCACTTCCGCGGCATTGTACCGATTGCCGATGGAACCGTTACCGTTGTCTTTGAAAACGGCCGGTTTACCGTAACGGCTTCCCGCGACGGCGGTACTTTGTACGTAAACAACGTGCCTTATGCCTTGCCTGCCGGCGTTCCCATAACCGTGGCAGAGTAATCCGACCACTTCAGAAAGGAAAAATCTCCATGACGTTACTGCAAGACAAGCTGAACGAGCGCGATCTGTTACCCATTCTTACCATGAACGACGGCACCCCGGTAACGAAGGAAACGTGGGCACAGCGTCGCGTGGAACTGCGCGAAGCGTTGGAAACCTATTCCTACGGGCATACCCTGCCGCTTCCGAAGCGCGTTTGGGGAACCGTGGTAGAAAAGCTGGACGTGGCGTATGCCAACAAAGCCACTCAGGAAAAGCTGGAAATCTCTTTTGAGACGGAACGCGGCGTTTTTACGTTTCCGTGTTGGCTGTTTCGTCCCAAAAAAATGGAAAAGCCCCGCGTGATCCTCAACGTTCATTTTCGCTACGGCATGCCCACCCACATGCCCGCCATTCACCGCGTCCCGGTGGAGGATATTCTGGATAACGGGTATGCACTGCTGTCGCTGGCATACGTTGACGTGGTAAACGATAATTTGAACGGCGATTACAGCGACGGTATGGCAGCGTACTTCGGCGTCACCAAGGAGCGTGCGGCCGAAGAATGGGGGAAAATCGGCATGTGGTCGTATGCCGCCAGTCGTACCCTGGACTATTTGCTGACACGTGAGGACCTGGACGCCGAGCATACCACCGTGGTGGGACATTCCCGTTTGGGCAAAACAGCGCTGTGGACAGGCGCGCAGGACGAACGCTTTTGGTGCACGATCTCCAACGATTCCGGCTACGGCGGTGCCGCTTCCTCCAAGCACGGCACCGGCGAGCGCGTGCAGGACTTTCTGCGTTGCGGCAGTTGGGACTGGTTTTGCGAAAACTTCAAGCTGTTTGCCGATGACAAGGAGGACTTCAAGCCCTACGACCAATCGTGGCTGTTGGCATTGATCGCTCCGCGATATTTATGCGTTGGCTCCGCAATCGAAGATGAAGGTGCCGACCCTGCCGCTGAATTTCTCACGACGCTGTGGGCCTCCCAAGCATGGGAGCTACTCGGAAAGCCGGGACTGATCACACCCGACCGTATGCCGCAACCGGGCGACCGGTTGTTTGACGGCACCGTCGGCTACCAGTTGCGCGCCGGAAGCCACTTTTTCGCTTGCGAGGATTGGCGTGCCTATCTGCAATTCTTAAATTCCAGAGCGTGACACGCATCGCGCGACACAAGTAAAAACAGCCGCCCTCATCATTGATGAGGTGCCGTAACGAAAGTTTTGAAAATGAGTGGTAAAGACAATTGGTACGGTATATTGCAGAAAAATCTAA
>CAYMHR010000047.1:0-8800 GCA_964390295.1 uncultured Eubacteriales bacterium | reverse complement strand
GCTCGGTACGGCACAGGCCGATACCTTCGGCACCCAGCTCGCAAGCCTTCTTCGCATCGGCAGGCGTATCAGCGTTGGTACGCACCTTCAGCGTGCGGAACTCGTCCGCCCACGCCATGATGCGGCCGAACTCGCCGGCAATCTCGGCATCGACGGTCGGGATGATGCCGTCGTAGATGTTACCGGTGGAACCGTCGATGGAGATGTAATCGCCCTCGCCGTAGGTCTTACCGGCCAACTCGAACTTCTTGTTTTCCTCGTCCATCTTGATGTCGCCGCAACCGGAGACACAGCAGGTGCCCATGCCGCGAGCCACAACGGCGGCGTGAGAGGTCATACCGCCGCGAACGGTCAGGATGCCCTGGGATGCCTTCATGCCGGTGATGTCCTCCGGAGAGGTCTCCAGACGAACCAGAACGACCTTCTCGCCCTTTTCGTGCCATGCCACGGCGTCATCCGCGGTGAACACGATGCGGCCGCAAGCGGCACCGGGGGAAGCGCCCAAGCCCTTGCCGGCCGGGGTAGCGGCCTTCAGAGCCTTCTGGTCGAACTGCGGGTGCAGCAGCGTATCCAGGTTACGAGGATCGATCATGGCAACGGCCTGCTTCTTGTCGATCATGCCCTCGTCCACCAGGTCGCAGGCGATCTTCAGAGCCGCTTTCGCGGTACGCTTGCCGTTACGGGTCTGCAACATGAACAGCTTGCCGTGCTCCACGGTAAACTCCATGTCCTGCATGTCGCGATAGTGATCCTCCAGACGCGCGCACACGTCCTTGAACTGTGCGAACGCTTCCGGGAACTTGTTAGCCATTTCAGCAATCGGCATGGGGGTACGAACGCCGGCCACGACGTCTTCGCCCTGTGCGTTGGTCAGGAACTCGCCCATCAGACCCTTTTCGCCGGTGGCGGGGTCACGGGTGAATGCAACGCCGGTACCGCAATCGTCGCCCATGTTACCGAACGCCATCATCTGCACGTTGACGGCGGTACCCCAAGAGTACGGGATGTCGTTGTCACGGCGATACACGTTGGCACGGGGGTTGTCCCAGGAACGGAACACCGCTTCCACGGCGCCCATGAGCTGCTCCTTGGGATCGGACGGGAAATCGCGGCCAATCTTGGATTTGTACTCGGCCTTGAATTGGCCGGCCAGCGTCTTGAGGTCGTCGGCGGTCAGCTCGACGTCCTGCGTCACGCCCTTGGCGGTCTTCATCTCGTCGATGAGCTCTTCAAAATACTTCTTGCCGACTTCCATAACGACGTCGGAATACATCTGGATAAAGCGGCGATAGCAGTCCCACGCCCAGCGGGGGTTGTTGGACTTTTCCGCCATGGTCTCCACCACGGTCTCGTTCAAGCCGAGGTTCAGGATGGTATCCATCATGCCGGGCATGGAAGCGCGCGCACCGGAGCGAACGGAAACCAGCAACGGGTTTTCCTTGTCGCCGAACTTTTTGCCGGTGATCTGCTCCATCTTGTCGATGTACTCCATGATCTGCGCCTGAATTTCGGCGTTGATCGTGCGGCCATCCTCGTAGTACTGCGTGCAAGCCTCGGTGCTGATGGTGAAGCCCTGCGGCACCGGCAGACCCAGCCCGGTCATTTCTGCCAGGTTGGCACCCTTACCACCGAGCATCTCACGCATGGAAGCGTTGCCCTCTTTGAATAAATAGACGTACTTGTGACTCATTCTTACGGTCATCCTCTCTCTATTTTTAACTTTACTACCTGACCTTTGCGAATACGCTGACAAAAATGCCAACATAACTGGCTATAATTATACCAAATTATTTTGGAAATGGGAAGCGATTTTCCGGATTTTTTTAATTTTATCAAAATAACCAGTATTTTCGCAAAATTAAAGGAAGTTATTGTGAAAAAACATTGCTTTCGTCAAATAAGAATTGCCAAAAACGGAGAAATGCCGTATACTTTAAGGTAGTTTTAAGTATTTTTGCTATACTGATTTTAAGGAGGGATTGCCGTGCGTTTACTGTTGGCAGAGGACGAGCAGGAGCTGTCGCACGCGTTGACAGCCATTTTCAAGCACAATCATTACTCGGTGGACGCCGTGTACAACGGTCGGGACGCGCTGGACTATCTGCTGGCCGGGACGTACGACGCGGCCGTGCTGGACGTGATGATGCCGGGACTGGACGGCGTATCCGTGGTGCGGCAGGCACGTGAGCAGGGCTGTTCTCTGCCGATTTTACTGCTGACCGCCAAATCGGAGATCGACGACCGCGTGACCGGGCTGGACGCCGGCGCGGACGATTACCTGACCAAGCCCTTTTCCACCAAGGAGCTACTGGCGCGCATCCGCGCCATGACCCGTCGCCAGGCCGAGGTGACCTCCTCGGTACTGCAGCTCGGCAACCTCACGCTGGATCGCGTCAGCTTCGAGCTGTCCACCGCCAAGGGCTCCTTCCGGCTGGCAAGCAAGGAATTTCAAATGATGGAAATGCTGATGTCACGCCCCGGCGTGCGGATCACGACCGAGCAGTTCATGGAGCACGTTTGGGGCTACGACAGTGAGGCCGAGATCAACGTGGTCTGGGTCTACCTGTCCTATCTGCGCAAAAAACTGGCATCGCTGGAGGCAAACGTGCAAATCCACGCCTTCCGCGGTATCGGATACACGTTGGAGGTAAAGCCGTGATTCGGAAGCTACGAAGAAAATTTATTTTCTCCTCGATCTTGGCGGTCATCGTCGTGCTGTTGATCCTGATGCTGGGCATCAACATCGGCAACGCGCTCCGCGTGGACCAAAAGGCGGACGAGGTGCTGACCCTGCTGGCGGAAAACGAGGGCACGTTCCCTGCCGACGACGCGATGCCCCCCCGTCGCGGAGGACACCGCTTTTCCGAAGAAATGCCGTTTGAAACACGCTTTTTCTCGGTGTTGCTGGACGAGGACGACCGTCCGCTCCACGTCAACGTCGTCAGCATCGCCGCCGTCACCGCCGACGAGGCGGTGGACTACGCGCAGGACGTTCGGGACGGCGGAAAGCGCGAGGGCTACGCCGGCATTTACAAATACCGCGTGGTGGAGACCGGCGTCGGTACGCTGTACCTCTTTTTGGACCGCGAGCGCGAGCTGTCTACCCTGCGTTCCTTTTTCTTCGTCAGCCTGTCCATCTCACTGATCGGCACGGTGGCGATCTCGTTGCTCATTTGGGCGTTGTCGTACCGCGTCACGCGCCCCATTGCCGAAAGCTACGACCGTCAAACGCGCTTCATCACCGACGCCAGCCACGAACTGAAAACGCCGCTGACCATCATCAGCGCCAACGCCGAGGTGCTGGAGCTGGAGCACGGCGAAAGCGAGTGGCTGACCAGTATTCAAAATCAGGTGGGGCGGCTGGCCACCCTGACCGAATCACTGACCGCGCTGTGCCGCATGGAGGAAAACCGCCACGCCGCACCGCCGGTGGATTTTTCACTGTCGGACGCGGTGCTGGAGGCACTGGAGCCGTTCAAGGCACCGGCGGCGCTAAAGGAGCTGACGTGGCAGCTTGCCGTGCAACCGGCGCTGACCTGGCACGGCGACGAGCGCGCCGTGCGTCAACTGGTCTCCCTGCTGGCGGACAACGCCGTCAAATACACACCGCACGGCGGCACCGTTTCGGTGAGCCTACGCTCGCAGGGAAAGCGCGTGGTGCTCGGCTTCCGCAACACGGTGGAGCCGATCCGGCCGGGCAACTATGACCGCCTGTTCGAACGCTTTTACCGCGCCGACCCGGCGCGCTCCTCCTCGCAAAGCGGCTCCGGCATCGGGCTGTCCATCGCTCAGGCAATCGTCGCCTCGATGAACGGCACCATCACCGCCTACAGCGAGGACGGCAACACCCTGTGCTTCGTCGCCTCCTTTTAAGTTCGTTTTAGCTTCGCGTGCCATACTGGCAGTGAGGAAAGGAGACGTCGTATGGCCGACAATCACGTTTTTGAACGCTACGAGCTGAAATATCGTCTGTCCGAGGCGCAATACGACGCGCTGACGGCGGCGCTGGAGCCGCACGTTCACCCGGACCGCTACTTTGCCAGCACCATCGGCAGTCTGTACTACGACACGCCGGATCGCCGCCTGATCCGCCGCTCGCTGGAGCGTCCGGTCTACAAGGAAAAGCTGCGGCTTCGAAGCTACGGTGCCGTGGGCGAGCAGGACAACGTATTCGTGGAGCTGAAAAAGAAATACGATCACGTGACGTACAAGCGGCGCGAAACGCTTCCCTACGGCGAAGCGCGGCGCTATTTGTCCACCGGGCAACTGGCAGAGCCGCGCGACACGCAGATTTTGCGCGAGATCGCCTATTTTCGGCGGCAATATCCGCAGCTGGCACCGGCCATGCTGTTGGCCTACGATCGGCTGGCCTACGTGGCCAACGACGACCCGGCGTTGCGGATCACTTTCGATCGGAACGTGCGGTTTCGCGAGCAGGAGCTGTCGCTGACCGACGTGACCACCGGCGAGTCGCTGATCCCCGGCGAGTATCTGTTGGAGATCAAAACCGACGCGGCACTGCCGCTGTGGCTGTTGAAGCTGTTGGAGGCACAACACCTGTACCGCTCCTCCTTTTCCAAATACGGCGCGGCGTTTCGGCTGGTCACACAGCGGAGCCGCACCGAACCCTTCCTCACACTACTATCGTCAAGGAGCTAATCGTATGGAAGCTTGGTTTACCAACGTTGCCGACGGAACGACGACGGCAACCATCACCCCCACCGCCTTTTTTCAATGTCTCGGCACCGCGCTGATTTTGGGTGCCGTGCTGGCCCTGCTGTATCGGCTGAACAACCGGTGCAGTCAGAGCTTCGCCGTCACGCTAGCACTGTTGCCTGCGGTCGTGTGCGTCGTCATCCTGCTGGTCAACGGCAATCTCGGTGCCGGCGTCGCCGTCGCCGGGGCGTTCAGTCTGGTGCGTTTTCGCTCGGCACCCTGCAGTGCGCGTGAGGTCGGCGCTATCTTTTTGGCCATGGCCGCCGGGCTGGCCACCGGCATGGGCTACGTGGGCTACGCCGTGCTGTTCACCGTCGTCATCGGTGCGGTACAGTGGCTCTACGAATCGCTCACCCGTCTGCTCGCGCACCGCACGCGGTGCGAAAAAATTCTGCGCATAACCATTCCGGAGGAGCTGGACTACGGCTCGGTGTTCGACGATCTGTTTGACACCTACACCGTTGCCCACCGCCTGACCAAGGTGAAAACCACGCATTTGGGCAGCCTGTTCCGCCTGACCTATGCCGTCACCCTGCGCGACGGTACGCAGGAAAAGGAATTTATCGACGCTCTGCGTTGCCGCAACGGCAATTTGGAAATCAGCTGTTCGGTGCCGGAAGCCGACGGCGACGTTCTGTAAGGAGGAATCCCCCGTGAAACGCTTGCGTTGCCTGCTGTGCGTCGCGGCACTGCTGTTGTGCTCGACCGCGTGCTCGCGCCAAACCGAAACGGACACCGGCGACGTGCCCGTGGTAACGACCCCCTCCTCGCTGGGCATCTCCGCCGACGAGCTGTTCTCCGACCGCGATCAAGACCCCTCGTACGACGCCGGTCAGGCAATCACCGTCACGCTGAACGGCACCGGTGCCACCGCGACCTCGGCGGCGGTCACCTCGGCAAACGGCGTGGTCACGCTGACGGCGGCCGGCACCTACGTGCTCTCCGGCGAGCTGGACGGTCAACTGATCGTCGATGCGCCGAAGGACGACAAGCTACAGCTGGTACTGCAAGGCGTGACCGTCCGCTGTGAGCACAGCAGTGCGCTGTATATCCGCCAAGCCGATAAGGTGTTTTTGACGCTGGCCGACGGCACGACCAACGCGCTGACCAGCTCCGGCGACTTTGTGGATATCGACGAAAACTCGCTGGACGCCGCCGTGTTTTCCAAGGACGACCTGACGATCAACGGAGGCGGTGCGCTGACCGTGACCTGTGAGACCGCACACGGCATCGTTTCCAAGGACGATTTGACCATCACCGGCGGTCAACTGACCGTGACCGCCGCCAAGCACGGCCTGTGCGCCAAGGACCGGCTGGACGTGTCCGGCGGCACCTTCACCGTGGAGGCCGGCAAGGACGGCGTTCACGCCGAAAATAAGGACGACGAAACGCTGGGAGCGCTGTATTTGGCCGGCGGCACGTGGAACGTGACCGCGGACGGCGACGGGTTTCAGGCCGCCGCCTCGTTGCAGATTGACAGCGGCACCTACACGATCACCACCGGCGGCGGTAGTCAAAACGCCAGCACCGACTCCGGCTGGGGACAGTGGGGCGGCAGTTACTACAACACCCAAGCCACCGACAACGTCTCCGCCAAGGGGATCAAGTGCTCCGGCGATATTCTGGTTAACGGCGGAAAATTTTCTGTAAATTCCTCCGACGATTCCTTGCATTCTAACGCATCCTTGTATATAATAGAAGGAGAGCTCACGTTGTCGTCCGGCGACGACGGGATTCACGCCGATACCGCCATGCTGATTTCCGGCGGCACCATCACCGTCACCCAAAGCTACGAAGGTATCGAAGCGCAAAGCATCACCATTTCCGGCGGCACCATCGACGTGACCGCCTCCGACGACGGCATCAACGCCGCCGGGGGGAACGACGGCTCCGCCATGGGCGGCCGGCCGGGACAGGGCAATTTTAACGCCGATACCAGCGCGTTTTTGTCCATCACCGGCGGTAAAATCACCATCAACGCCGGCGGCGACGGCATCGACTCCAACGGAGCCCTGTACGTTTCCGGCGGCGAGACCTACGTCAGCGGCCCCACCGACAACGGCAACGGCGCGCTGGATTACGAGACCGACGCCGTTGCCACCGGCGGCATCGTCGTCGCGGCAGGCTCGTCGGGCATGGCCGTGGGCTTCGGCTCCTCCTCCACGCAGGCGTGCATTTTGTGCAACGTCGGCTCCTGTGCCGCCGGCACAGCGGTGGAGCTACGGGACGCGAAGGGCAACGTCCTCGCCTCCTTTACCCCGACCAAGACCTTTTCCTCGGTGGCGATCACCGCCCCCGGCCTGGAGGAGGACGCCGACTGCACGCTGGTCGTCGGCAGTCAAACGTATGAGCTGACGCTGGACGGGTATCAGTACGGCAGCAGCGGCGGCATGATGGGCGGCGATCCCGGCAGTCCCGGCAGTCCCGGCAACTCCGGCGGCTTCGGCGGTCAGGGCGGTATGCCGAACGGCGGCGGTGGCAGACCCGGCGGAAGATTTTGAAAAACAAAAGCTCAATCAATGCTTTAGGAGGTATTTACTATGTCATTTATTCGTGAAATCGCCTATCACCAGCGCGGACGTGTGCCCGACGTGGAGCACGCGCACAAGGACAGCGATTCGCTGGAGATCATCCAGATTCTGGCTGGCGACGGCAACGCCATAATCGACGAAAACACCTATCCTTTGGCACCGGGCACTCTGTTGTTTATCGATTCGGCGCACGTTCACTCGCTGAATCCACAGGACGTCAACGACTATTGCCGCAACAAGCTGATCGTGCGCCGCAGTCTGCTGGAAAAGGCGCTACAGCCGGTATCAGCGCTGTCGTTGCTGGACCTGTTCGGTGAGGTGGGCGGCAGTTGCTTCACGTTGTCCCCCGAACAAGCCGGCGAGGTGGATAACCTGTTCTGCATCATGTCGGTCAACGCCGGCGACAACGCGCTGATCTTCAGCCAGTTGATCCGACTGCTGGTCACGCCGGAGCCGCAAAACCAGCAGTTTGCCGTGGCAGGAGACGAGCGCGTCTCCCGCGTGCTGCATTATCTGCACACCCGCTACGCCGAGCCCATCACCATCGACGATCTGACCGTGGACGTGCACGTCAGCAAATACTACCTCTGCCGTCTGTTCCGCAACTGCACCGGCATGAGTATCATCCAGTACCTGAACGAGCAGCGGCTCGCCGCTTCGCGCCGGATGCTGGTGCAAACACGGCGCTCCATCACGGAGGTCGCTCAGGACTGCGGCTTTGGCAACGCTTCGCACTTCTGCGCCATGTCCGCGAGCACGAAGGCACCACGCCGCGCCGCTTCCGCCTGAACAACAGCAAGTAATTCCGCCGGCGCGCGGCAACCGTGCGTGGAATTTCCGCCATGGGGTCTATAAAAAGCCGGATAACGGCATTGATAAGAACCGAAAGAGAGAAGCGCGGCTTCTCTCTTTTTTTGCCACCATCGACTGGGAGGTCGATGCAGGTGGCGCAAAAATCTACTTTAGGTAGATGACAAGGTCGAGAAAATCCCCAGCAGATTCGGTGGTCGGCTGGGCTTTGTCTCTATTATACTCCGCTTTTGGTAGAATGTCAAGGGAATTTCAATTTTTTGAAATTATTTTACGGCACCGCTTAAGCCGGTGCAAGCTCCACTTGGCTTCTCTGGACAGGCACCACCGCCTACGGCGGCTGTCGTTTGAAGTTTGTGCGAACATCTCGACCTCTCCGTCATCGCTTCGCGATGCCACCTCCCCTTTTCGAAGGGGAGGCAAGAGGGATTGTGCGAACTTTTGGCGGTACACAGTCGGCGTCAGCCGACTGAGGGATAGCTTTCCTTTTCTCTCCCTCCGTCTTTTGGCTTCGCCAAAATCCACCTCCCTCATCAGAGGGAGGCAAGACCCCTGCGGGTAAGTGAGGCTCCAAATCTGTGATTTGGTCAGCCGAACTTATCCCTGTGAAGGGAGCAGTCACCACCGCTACGCGGCTGTCGTTTGAAGTTTGTGCAAGTGCCTCGACCTCTCCGTCACTCCTGCGGAGGGCACTTCGCGCCGATTCTGCCGCGCACTAAAATGGTGCAGAGTTTAGGCTCGAT
>CAYMHR010000046.1:0-9285 GCA_964390295.1 uncultured Eubacteriales bacterium | reverse complement strand
CGCCGTCGTGGTGGATTTTTTGGAGGCTTTGCCGCCTTTCAGCACGCGGTAACGCGCGCGGCTGTGCCAGAACTCGTGGTAGCCGCCGCCGACCAGCTCCGACAACGGGACCACCTGTGGAGAGGAGGACGGCAATCCTTTGAGCTCGTACAGACCCTCCCGGGCTCCCCTGTGTAAGGGGAGCTGGGTTTTTGCGGAGCAAAAAGCCTGAGGGGTTGTTGGTATAAAATGATTGCTTTGCACGTCACAATCCGTCTGTATCGACCTCTCCGTCATCGCTTCGCGATGCCACCTCCCCTTCGCAAGGGGAGGCAAGGCCCCTGCGGGGCAAGCACCACCGCTGCGCGGGGCACTTCGCCCCGTTTCTGCCACGCTCGGAGGTGGTGCGGCATTTGGGCTTGCCGCCTGCCCATCGACCTCTCCGTCACCGTTGCGCGGGGCACTTCGCCCCGTTTCTGCCACATACGGAGGTGGTGCGGCGTTTGGGCTTGCCGCCTGCCCATCGACCTCTCCGTCACCGCTGCGCGGGGCACTTCGCCCCGTTTCTGCCACGCTCGGAGGTGGTGCGGCATTTGGGCTTGCCGCCTGCCCATCGACCTCTCCGTCACCGTTGCGCGGGGCACTTCGCCCCGTTTCTGCCACATACGGAGGTGGTGCGGCGTTTGGGCTTGCCGCCTGCCCATCGACCTCTCCGTCACCGCTGCGCGGGGCACTTCGCCCCGTTTCTGCCACGCTCGGAGGTGGTGCAGAAATTTCGGTTCGCTGCGCGCCGCCGGGTGCCTCCCTCTCCGAGGGAGGTGGCATGGCGCAACCATGACGGAGGGAGTCTCCTGCGGTGGAAGCTTGTGCGAGCGCTTTGGAACTCCCCCAGTCGGGCAGTCGCCCGACAGCCCCCTCGGTGAGGGGGCTCAGTTGGCCTCCCTCTCCGAGGAAGGCCAGGCCCCTGCGGGGCAGGCACCACCGCCTGCTGACGCAGGCGCTATCCTCTGAAGCTCGTACAAACCCCGCTTGGCTCCCCTGGTCAGGGGAGCTGTCGGCGTTAGCCGACTGAGAGGTCGCTCCTGCCGCACCAGCGGCCTCTCTCTCCGAGGGAGGGGAGGCAAGACAAGGCTCCTGCGGATGGTCAGTCAGTTGCGTTTCCCGTTTCAAATGCGTTCCTCCCCTACGAACACTACGCCCGGCTCGCTGTGTCCCACCGGTCGCTCGCCTTTTTCCGCAAACCCGGCGCGGTTCCGCAGATAAAACGTCCACAGCCCGTGCGAGCGCGGATCGGCCGCCAGCGCCGCCGCGATCACCGACGCGGTACACTCCTGCATCGCCGCCGTCAGCACCGCGCGCAACGCCTCCGGACACACCTCACCGCCCGACACCAGCGCCGCCAGCGTTTCGTAGGACACCCCCAGCGCCGCCGCCAGCGCATCCGCGTGGAACGGCTCGCCGCGCTCCCGGCACCCCTCCCGACACGCCTCGATCATCGCCTCCGCTTCCCCGATCCGCCACAGCGGTCGGCCCGCTTGTCTTCGTTTTCTCATACCGTCTCTCCTTCCTCGTCCGCCGACGCGCAGAGCGCGCATCGGCTCGCCCCGTCGTACACCGGCTCACCGCATGTTTCGCACGCCCCCGTCACCTCCGGGTCGCTCCACGGGTCGTAGTTCGGGCATCGCCGGACACACCACGTGTAGCCACACTCTCGACACATCGACTTTCTCCTTTCATTCTCTACTTTTGGTAGATAACAAGGGTGCAGAAATCCCACCATTTCCGGTGGGCGGCTGTCCCTTGCGAACTCTATTATACTCCACCTTTAGTAGAATGTCAAGGGCAAAAGTAGAATTTTTTCAAAAAACTTGAAAGTTTTCTACTTTCGGTGTAGAATGAAGGAAAAGGAGGCTGGGAACCATGTCGATTGGAGATAACGTTCGGCGGTTGCGCGAGGAGCACGGGCTGACTCAGCGCGAGCTGGGCGAGATTGCCGGCGTATCGGATAAGGCGGTCTCAACCTGGGAGCTGGGCACGAAGGAGCCGCGCATGGCGGCGGTGGCGCGCATGGCGACGTATTTTCAAATCCCGAAAAGCGCGATTTTGGACGATCCGTTGCCGGCGGCGGAATTTGCGGCGGCACTGGAGCGTCTGTGCCGCGCGTGGGGGCGCACCCCGGAGCAACTGGAGCGCGAGCTGACGATTCCGCGTGCCCGGCTGTGGCAACTGCGGCGTGGGCAGGTCGCCCCGACCGAGGAGGAGCTGGACCAGCTGGTGGCGTATTTCCACGTACCACGCGCCGTTCTGCTGGGCGAGCGCGTCCCGGCGGTGGAGCGCAACGTGATGCCGATGCCCGAATCGCTTCGGACGCGGCGGATTCCGGTGCTGGGGCGCGTGCCTGCCGGGGTGCCGCTGGAGGCGATCAACGAGGTCGTGGAGGAGATCGAGCTGGACGGCTCGCTGTCCGGCGACGGCTACGACTATTTCGGCCTACTGGTAACGGGCGACAGTATGTACCCCGAATATCGCGACGGCGACGTGGTAATCCTGCGCGTGCAGGCCACGGCGGAAACCGGCGACGACGTGGTGGCGTACATCGGCGGCTCGGACGCGACGCTGAAGCGGCTGACGCGCACCGAAGCCGGCATCCAGCTACGGCCGCTGAACCCGGAGTACCCGGTGCGGAGCTTTTCGCGGCAGGAGATTTTGTCGTTGCCCGTGACCATCGCCGGCGTGGTGGTTGAGCAACGGCGCCGCCGTCATCGCTGACACGGCATGCTTCGCTATTTACTGTTTGACATCGACGACACGGTGCTGAATTTTCGCGATCACGCCGAGGTCGCCCTGCACCGCGCCTTGGCGGACGAGGGGCTGACCTTTACCGCGGAGCAGCTGACCGTGTACCGTCGCATTAACAACGAGCTGTGGGAACAGGTTTCGGCGGGCGCGATGGCGCGTACCGCCTTATATGCCGTTCGGTTTCAGCGCGCGTTGGACGCCCTGGGCATTGCCGGGGACGGCGCGGCGATCGAGCGGCATTTTCGTCGGCATCTGTGCGATGTCGCGGTGCCGGAGGAGGGGGCCGAGGACACGTTGCGTGCGCTTTCGGGGCGTTACGTGCTGGCCACCGCCAGCAACGCACCCCAGCGCCAGCAGGAGCTTCGGCTGGAGCGCAGTGGGCTGGCGCGGTATTTTACGCACGTGCTCACCTCGGAGCGTCTGGGGACGGACAAGCCGCACCCGGCGTTTTTTCAGGCGTGTCTGCGCGTGCTGGGCGACCCGTCGCCGCAGGAAGTGCTGATGATCGGGGATTCGCTCACCGCCGACGTGCAGGGCGCATTGCATGCCGGTCTGCGTGCGTGCTGGCTGAACCGAGCCGACACGGCGGCGTCTCTGCCGACGGGCGACGAGCCCTTGCCGGATGCCGTGCCGCAAATCCGCACCCTGCCGGAGCTGTTGGACGTGTTGGCGTAATCCACCGGCGGTGACTGTCGTTTGAAGCTCGTACAGACTTCAACCAACGCACAATCGGCGTTCGATGCTCGCCGCCAGGCGTGCTCCGCGCCAGCGGCCTCCCTCATTGAGGGAGGTGGCATGGCGTAGCCATGACGGAGGGAGTCTTCTGCGGAGGGAGTTGGTGCGAACGCTTTGGGACTCCCCCAGTCACGCTGTCGCGTGCCAGCCCCCTCCGGAGGGGGCCCTGCGGGGCAGGCAATACCGCTACGCGGCTAACGTTTGAAGTTTGTACAGACCCCCACTTGGCTCCCCTGGTCAGGGGAGCTGGGTTTTTGCGAAGCAAAAAGTCTGAGAGGTCGCCACTGCGTGGAGCACCACCGCCTGCGGCGGCTGTCGTTTGAAGTTTGTGCGAACATCTCGACCTCTCCGTCACTCCTGCGGAGGGCACTTCGCGCCGACTCTACTACGCACCAAAATGGTGCAGAGTTTAGGCTCGATACTCCGCGCCAGCGGCACCACCGCTAGGAGTTGGATTCTACTTGGATTGAGTTGGATTGGCTTCCGATTGGATTGGATTGGATAATCATTGGATTGGATTCGGATTGGATTCAGGCAGACAACTCGCGGTCACGTGTCAGCAATCCGCCGCAATCTGCGGTCATGTGTCAGCACTCTGCCGCAATCTGCGGTCACGTGTCAGCAATCCGCCGCAATCTGCGGTCATGTGTCAGCACTCTGCCGCAATCTGCGGTCATGTGTCAGCACTCTGCCGCAACTTGCGGTCATGTGTCAGCAACTCGCCGCAACTTGCGGTCATGTGTCAGCAACTCGCCGCAACTTGCCGCCAATCGCTTTCCCGTCTCTCCGGGAACGCCCGACGCATAAAAAAGCGAAGGGCTCAACGTATCGGTCAAACGTCAAGCCCTTCGAAAAAAGGAGGGGGTATAAGCGTTATTGATCGTCCATCAGCTTGCGGATCTCATCGTGAAAGGAACCGAGGTCCTTAAACTGGCGGTACACGGAGGCGAACCGCACGTAGGCGATTTCGTCGATGGCGCGGAGCTTGTCCATGGCGTATTCCCCGATGCGCGCCGCCGGGACCTCGCGCTCCAGCGAGTTTTGCAGGTGCGCCTCGATCTCGTCCACCGCGCGCTCCAGCTCGTGCAAAGACACCGGGCGCTTTTGGCAGGCGCGGAGCATGCCGTTGAACAGCTTTTGCCTGTCGAACAGCTCGCGGGAATTGTCCTTTTTCACCACCACCAGCGGCAGGCTTTCCACCATTTCGTACGTGGTGAAGCGACGACCGCACTCGGTACATTCGCGCCGGCGGCGGATGCGGGAATCCTCGTCCGTGGGGCGAGAATCGACCACCTTACTATCCGGCTGGCCACAGAACGGACATTTCATCGGGATCACGCTCCTTATTGCGTCCAGTATAACACGTTTTTCGGCTGATTGCAAGCCTTTTCTTGCCGACCGCGCCCTTCCGGCGACTTGTCGGCTCATCTGCCCCGTCGGCACCGTCGGCGGGCATTTTCAAGGAGGAATCCACCATGTTTCACTGCTCGCTGTGTCCGCACCGCTGTGGCGCTCTGCGTGACGAAGCCCACGGCGATGGGCACTGCGGACTGCCGGAAACGGCGCGCGTGGCACGTGCCGCTCTGCACCACGGCGAGGAACCGTGTCTGACTGGGGACGACCCGGCGCGCGGCTCCGGCACCGTGTTTTTCAGCGGTTGCACGCTGACCTGCGCCTATTGTCAAAACCGGGAGATCAGCCGTCGCTCGGTGGGCGAGGCGATGGACGCCGACCGTCTGGCCGCGACGTTCCGCGAGCTGGTGGAGGCCGGCGCGCACAACATCAATCTGGTCAGCCCCACGCCCTACGTGCCGGTCATTCGCCGCGCCCTGCGGCAATATCGTCCGCCGGTGCCGGTGGTATACAACTGCGGCGGCTACGAGCGCGTGGAGACGTTGCGCGCGCTGGAGGGGCTGGTGGACGTGTATCTGCCCGACATGAAATACGCCAACGGCGAGCTGGCCGCCGCGCTGTCCGGTGCGCCGGATTACCCCACCGTGGCGATGGCCGCCATCCGTGAAATGGTGCGCCAGACCGGGCCGATGGTACTGGATGAACGGGGGTTAGCCCTGCGGGGAACCATGGTGCGGCACTTGGTGTTGCCCGGACACACGCGCAATTCTCTGCGGTGTCTGGAGCTGTTGCGCACCGTTCCGGACATTTACGTCAGCCTGATGTTGCAGTATACGCCGATGGACGACGTGCCCGGCGAGCCGGCGTTGTCGCGCCGGGTGACGCGCCGCGAGGGCGACAAGGTGTGGGATCACCTGCTGGAGCTGGGGCTGAACGACGGCTACGTGCAATCGCCCGACAGCGCCGGCACCGAGATGATCCCCACGTTTAACGTTTGAAGCTGCTCCTGCGGAGGGGTAAAGCTATTGTTGAAAAAGCCTTTCGGTTGTGTTATACTATAGTTATCGAAGCTCAAAAAAGGACTGGGTGCGTATGAAAACGTATACGATCGTTGCCGGTATTAACGGCTGCGGAAAGAGCAGTCTGACCGGCGTTTTAAGAACCGAAATCGATAATCTCGGTAAAATTATCGACGTCGATAAAATCACCTTCGCCTGTGGCGGTAATGCGATCGAGGGCGGTAAAAAAGCCATTGCTTTGATTGACGACTGCTTGAAAAAGGGAATTTGCTTTACGCAGGAGACCACCCTTTCGGGCAGAAAAACATTGAACACCATCAAGCGGGCCATCGAAAAGGATTATGATATTCGCCTTTACTACGTCGGACTGAACACCATGGAGGAAAGCCTGCTTCGCATTGAGAACCGGGTGAAAAAGGGTGGGCACAATATCGACACCGAAGCGGTAAGCAAACGCTTCGGCAAGCGCTTCGACGACCTGCTCGCCGTGCTGCCGTATTGCAACGAGGCAACGTTTTACGACAACGACAACGGTTTCGTAACGGTGGCTAAGTATAAGAACGGCGAACTGGTGCCGATCGGCAAGAGCAGTCCAACGTGGCTAACGGAATTAATCGAAAAGATGAACTAGCCAAAAAGCGTGTGACGGTAAACGGCACACGCTTTTGCCTTATTGATTCTCCAAGCACCTCCCCTTTGAAAGGAGAGGTCAACTGAGCCCCCTCTGGAGGGGGCTGGCACGCGATAGCGTGACTGGGGGAGTTCCAAAGCGCTTGTACAAACTCCCACCGCAGGAGACTCCCTCCGTCATCGCCTGTGGCGGTGCCACCTCACTCGGAGAGGGAGGCCGCTGGCGCGGAGCATCGAGCCTAAATTCTGCATCACTTTGGTGCGTGGCAGAGTCGGGGCGAAGTGCCCGCACCGCAGGTGCCGCTGGCGCGGAGCATCAAGTTTAAATTCTGCGCCCATCCTATTTCGTGGCAGAATCGGCACTAGATACTCTCCGCCGCCAGCTCCAGCTCCTGCTTCAGCAGGCGTTCCGCCTCCTGCAGGGCGTGCTCGTCGGTAAACCGCAGCTTCTTGCCGCGCTGGCGGCGTGCCGCCTGCTGTTCCCGAATATCCAGCACCATCCGCATCATTGCTTCCGGCTCGGCGGCGTGCAAGATCGCCGCAAACCGCTCCTGCCGCTCCCGGTCGTTCGCCACCCACACGCTCTCCGCCGCCTGTGCCGCGTCGTGCAGGGTGCGCGCTCGCTCCGCGTCCATGATCGGCCGCAACGGGACGCGCGTCTAATCCACCGGCAGGTACACCGTCATGCCGCCTGCCGCCATCGGCCGCAGCAGGTAATACTCCCGCGGCTGTCCTTTTTGAAATTCCTCGGTGCGAACGCCCTCCACGCGGCACACCCCCTCACCGGGGTGTACCACCAGTTCTCCTTGCCGAAACATGCCCAAGCCTCCTTAAAAAAAGACCGTGCCGCTCGCTCAACCGGACTTACGTTCCGCTTCGCAAACTGCACGTTGATACAGGAATAGTATACCAAATTTCGCACCGTTTCGCAAATGGCAATTTTGCACAAAACTTTCTTGCCACGCCGTCGGAGACGTGATATACTGATGTCAAAGGGGCGTTGCCCCGTTCGGGAGGGATCACCGTGTTTTCCAGAATTTACAGTCTCGGTCTGTGCGGCATCGAGGGCTACATCGTCACCGTCGAGGCGGATATTTCACAGGGCTTGCCCGGCTTCGAGGTGGTGGGCATGGCGGGCACGGCGGTGCGCGAATCGCGTGACCGCGTGCGCTCGGCGCTGAAAAACTGCGGCTTCGAGTATCCTGTCAGCCGCATCACCTGCAATCTGGCACCGGCGGACGTTCGCAAGGAGGGCGCCGTTTACGACGTGCCGTTGCTGTTGTCTCTGCTGTGCGCCGGCGGTCAGCTCAAGTCGGACGCGGTTGCCAACGCCGCGTTTGTGGGCGAGCTGTCGCTCACCGGCGACGTCCGCCCCGTCCACGGCGTATTGCCCATGGTCGCGGCGGCGCGGAGCGCCGGATTTTCCGCCGTCTACCTGCCGGCCGACAACGCTGCCGAGGGTGCGGTGGTGGATGGGATCACGGTGTACGCCGTTCGTCACGTTCGCGAGCTGGTGGAGCATCTGCGCGGCACGGCACCGCTACAGCCCGTACCGACCTGCGCCTTTACGCCCGGCGAGGCGACCGCCCCCGACATGGCGGACGTGATGGGTCAGGCCGTTCCGCGGCGTGCGCTGGAGGTCGCGGCGGCCGGCGGTCATAACCTACTGTTGATCGGGCCTCCCGGCTCCGGAAAAAGCATGCTTGCCAAGCGATTGCCCTCCATTCTGCCCGATTTTACGCGTGAGGAGGCGCTGGAGTCCTCCGCCGTTCATTCCATCGCCGGCACGTTGCCGGGCGGCACGGGACTGCTCACCACGCGCCCGTTCCGCGCGCCGCACCACACCGTTTCGCACCATGGTCTCACCGGCGGCGGCTCTCCGCCGCGTCCCGGCGAAATTTCGCTGGCGCACCACGGCGTGTTGTTTTTGGACGAGCTGCCGGAGTTTTCGCGCACCGCGATGGAGTCGTTGCGCCAACCGCTGGAGGACGGCGAGATCACGCTCTCGCGCGTGTCCGCCAGCCTCACCTACCCCTGCTCGTTTATGCTGGTGGCGGCGATGAACCCGTGCCCCTGCGGCTTTTACGGGCACCCGACCAAGCCGTGCACCTGCACGCCGCTTCGGCGGCAGCAATACCTGTCGCGCATATCGGGGCCGTTGCTGGACCGCTTCGACCTCCACGTGGAGGTGCCGCCGGTGTCGTTCGAGCAGTTGTCGTCCCCCACGCCGGCGGAGTCGTCGGCAGACATCCGGGCGCGCGTCAACCGGGCCCGTGCCCGACAGGCGGCGCGGCGCGAGGAAACCGGCGTGCTGACCAATGCCGCACTGCCGCCCGACGGACTGCGTGCGTTTTGTCGGCTGACCGACGAGGCGTCGCGGCTGTGGGAGGAGGCGTTCGAGCGGCTGGAGCTGTCGGCGCGCGCCTACGGCCGCGTGCTGAAGGTGGCGCGCACCATCGCGGATTTGGCAGACGAGGACGTCGTACGCGCCGAGCATATCGCTGAAGCGATTCAGTACCGCAGTCTCGACCGCAAATATTGGGCCGACCGCTAGGCGCACCACCGCAGGAGCCCCCTCTGGGGGGGCTCATGGGGTTGGCTCAATGAAAACCAGCGCACAGACTTTACTTGGCTCCCCTGGCCATGGGAGCTGTCGGCGTTAGCCGACTGAGAGGTCGTTGGTACAAAATAATTGTTTTGCACACAACAATTCGTCTGTATCGACCTCTCCGTCATCGCTTCGCGATGCCACCTCCCCTTTTCGAAGGGG
>CAYMHR010000045.1:0-9311 GCA_964390295.1 uncultured Eubacteriales bacterium | reverse complement strand
CAGGCGCTTGTACTGGCCGAACAGGTAGCCGATTTCGCGGCCGCCCACGCCGATGTCACCGGCGGGCACGTCCACGTGAGAGCCGATGTGACGGCACAGCTCCGTCATGAAAGCCTGGCAGAAACGCATGATTTCGGCATCGCTCTTGCCGCGAGGATCGAAGTCAGAGCCGCCCTTACCGCCGCCGATGGGCAGACCGGTGAGGGAGTTTTTGAACGTCTGCTCGAAGCCGAGGAATTTAATGATATTCAGGTTGACAGACGGATGAAAGCGCAGACCACCCTTGTAGGGACCGATGGCGCTGTTAAACTGCACACGATAGCCGCGGTTGACCTGCACCTTACCGGCATCGTCTGTCCAAGAAACACGAAACATGATCACACGCTCCGGCTCGACAATGCGCTCCAGCAGACCGGCCGCCTCGTATTCGGGGTGCTTTGCCACGACGGGTGCCAACGATTCCAGAACCTCTTTGACCGCCTGATGGAATTCAGGCTCGCCGGGGTTCTTACGAACGACGGATTCATACACGGATTCAACGTACGACATAACCATTACTCCTTCGCATAAAAAAGATTGGTTCTATTATAACAAGGTATACTGTGAATCGCAAGAGGTTTCTGCAAAAATTTCAAAAAAATGAGTTTGAAAACTGAAAATTCGGTTTTTTCTTTGTTTTTGAAAGTTTGATGAAAAATTCCTGCGTATCGAGAAAGCGTTTGCCAACCGATGGCTGATGTGGTACAATACAATAAGAATATGCATAGAAACGGGTGCCGAAATGAGAATTTTAGCGATTGATTTGGGCTTGGCAAGAACGGGATTGGCGATTTGTGACGAACTTGAGCTACTGGCGTCGCCGGTCGGCACGGTCGCAGAGCCCGATGCGGATCAGCTGTTGGAGGAAATTGCGGCGGTGGTCGTGCGAGAGGGTGTTCGTGAACTGGTGGTTGGATATCCGCGAAATATGGACGGTACGCGTGGAGAAAGCGCACGTCGCGCCGAAGAGTTTGCCAAAGCTCTGCGCGAGCGTACCGGTCTTCCGGTTACGCTGTGGGACGAACGACTGACGACGGTGTCGGCCATCGGCTTTTTGAACGAGACCAACGTGCGTGGAAAAAAACGCAAGGCGATTGTAGATACAGTGTCGGCAACGATCATTTTGCAGGAATATTTGGACAGCCGTCGGTGACGTGTGCCGTTGTCCGGCATATATTGGTCATGAGGTGAGACCAATGGAATGGACAACGATCTACGTTGGCTCGGTGACACAGGCAATGCGCGGCAAGCGCGTGCTGGAATCGCGGGGCTATACGGTGCATATACAGCGCGCCGCCAGCGTAACGGCTGACGAGGGGTGCGGCTACAGTCTGTTGGTGCGCGGAAGCGGTTCGCCGGCCGAGGCTCTGCGTCGCGCCGGGATTCGCGTGGCGCGAACGGCCGACGGGAGTGGGCGGCGGTGATTTATTTGGACAACGCCGCCACCACCTTTCCCAAGCCGCCGGAGGTACGGCGGGCGGTGGAGCAGGCGACGTGGCGGTACGGTGCTAATCCGGGGCGCGGCGGCTATGCCATGGCGATGGCGAGCGCCGCGCGCGTGTATGCGTGCCGAGAGGCGCTGGCGGATTTTTTCGGTTTGGACGACCCGACCGGCGTGGTTTTTACCGCCAACTGCACGGCGGCACTCAATTATGTGATGAAAGGCCTACTTGACGGTGGCCATGTTGTGATCTCGGCGTGTGAGCACAACGCGGTGATCCGTCCGCTGACGGCGCTTGCCGAAAAGGGCGTGACCTTTACCGAGGTGGCCACGTTTCCTGCCGAGCCACAGCGTACTGTCGAGAGCTTTCGACGAGCTATTCGCCCGGATACGCGGCTGGTGCTGTGCACCCATGCCTCCAACGTCGGCGGTTGGAGGCTGCCAATTCGCGAAATCGGTGCTCTGGCGCATCGGATGCGGCTTCCGTTTGCGGTGGATGCCGCGCAAAGCGCCGGAATTTTGCCGTTGAATATGGCGCAGGATTATATTGATTTTTTGTGTTTGCCGGGCCACAAGGCGTTGTACGGGCCGATGGGCACCGGCGTGTTGCTGTGTCGCGGTACGTGGCCGTTGAAGACGTTGCTGGAGGGCGGCACCGGCAGTCGGTCGCTGTCACCGGAACAGCCGAAGGAGTTGCCTGACCGTCTGGAAAGCGGTACACTGAACGTACCGGGGATTTGCGGCTTGCACGCTGGCTTGAGCTTTGTACGGCGCCACGGGCGCGAAGCACTGATGACACACGAGACGGCTTGTATGCGGCGATTGTACGACCGATTAGTGGGGGAGCCCGGTATTCGCCTGCATACGCTTCGCCCCGATCCGGCGTACACCGTTCCGTTGGTAACGCTGACGGTGGAGGGGGTTGCTTCGGAAGCGGTGGCAGCGCAATTGGCGGCGGTAGGAATCGCCGTGCGCGCCGGATTGCACTGTGCACCGAGCGCTCATCGATTGATGGGAACGTTGCCGCAAGGGGCGGTGCGCCTGTGCCCGTCTGCCTTTACTACGACTGCCGAAGTGGACGAGACTGCGAAAAACTTGTGCAGAATTGCAAGAAAAGCCTTGCAATCATCTTAAAATTATGGTAAAATACTATGTAAGAGTATTTTTCAAAAGGCAGGTGAGCGCGTTGGCGGCTTTTTTTTCTTCGGTGTGGGACAGCATTTTGATGTTTTTTCGTAGTTATCACCCCATTACCGACACGCTGGATATTCTAATCGTGGCGGTGGCGGTGTACGGTATTATTAAGCTGGTGCGTGATTCTCGCGCCGAGCAGCTGCTGAAAGGCTTTCTCCTGCTGGGAATCGCCTATGGGGCGGCGTATTTGTTCGGACTGACAACGACCAAATACCTGTTGCAGGTGTTGATGGACAACATCCTGATTATTTTGGCTATCATTTTCCAGCCGGAGTTACGGCGTGCGCTGGAGCGAATGGGTCATTCCAGTTTTTCGCGGTTTCGTATTCAGGGTGCCAGCAGCGCCGAAAGCCGCGAATTTATCGAGCGTTGGCAGCGTGCCATTGCTTCAATCGCTACGGCGACCGAGGCGCTCAAAAGCCAACGCATGGGCGCACTGATTGTGATTGAGCGCAATACCCGTTTGGGCGACATTGCCGCGACCGGCACCGAGCTGAACGCGGATATTACGGCCGAATTGCTTGGCAACGTCTTTTTTAACAAGGCGCCGTTGCACGACGGTGCCGCAATCGTGCGCGATGCTCGCATTTACGCCGCCGGCTGTATTTTGCCGCTGACACACGACGAATCGCTTAATCGCAGTTTGGGCACGCGCCATCGCGCCGCCTTGGGCATGAGTGAAAACTCCGATGCCGTGATCGTGGTAGTTTCGGAGGAAACCGGCGTCGTGTCGGTTGCCAACGGCGGCAAGCTGAAGCGGAATTTTACGGCGGAAAGCCTGACTGCATATCTGGAAAAAGAGATTATCTGGAGCAACGTGCTGACCGACGAGCAGTTGGAGCAGCGCAAGTTCACCAACGTTGTGCGGAGGTGGTTCAAGAAATGAAAAAGTTTTCCTTGAATGCCTTGCTTCACAAGGATCGGGTGATGCTGATCGCTTCGTTGGTGCTGGCAGTTACAGTCTGGGCGATTATTTCGTTTGGCCCCGGCAACGTACAGCAACGCACGATCTCCGCTTTGGTCAAGATCGATCTGACCGACACCAGTGCGGAATATGCCAATTTGCGTGTCGTCGGTGACGACGTATTTACCGTGAACGTTACGGTGGAGGGAACACGCTCGGTAATCTACAGCTTGACTGCCGACGATCTGGAAATTAAGCCAGATCTTTCGGATATTCAAGGGCCCGGTCGCTCCTACGTTTCGCTGACGGTTGCCAAAAGCGGTCGCTACAATGACTATACCATCAGCTCCGTTTCACCGGCGATGGTCACGGTGGAGTGCGAAAAGTGGACCAATGATTTTTATACGGTGGAATTTACCGACGAGGATAAGAAGCTGTTAAACGTGGCACCGGCTGATGAAAGCTCACAGTATCTGCCGAAGCAGTCCATTACGTTGGATTCAGCGGTGGTCAAGGATGGACGCGTACAGATCGAAGGGCCGCAGGCGGTGACCTCGCAAATCGATTCGGTGCGCGTGGTGCTGGACGGCGAGCACGTTCTTTCCAAAACGACCCAGTTGCGTGCGCGCTTGGTGGCATACAACGAATCCGATCAGGTCATCGACATGTCCGGCTGTCAGATTGTGGGGAGTACAGACGGTACCGTGGCAATGACGGTTCCGGTGCGCTCCACCAAAACGGTGGAATTGACGTATTCGCTGGAAAACGTGCCTTCCGGCTTGCATACTAACGGGCTGGTGACGCTGTTGAACCCGGTGGATCGCTCGCCGATCACCACGTTGACGCTGGTGGGTGAATTGGATACGCTGGCTTCTGTCGGAGAGTCTCTGGACCTGGGCGTGATCGACTTCGATCATATTCTGCCCTCCACGGCGCAATTTACCCGCACGCTGACTTTGCCCGACGGCGTAGAGCCGTTAAGCGGTAGTATGGAGGTGCTGGTCTCACTGGCGATCGATGGCATGCAAACGCGTACCATGTCGGTGACGGTGGACAGCATCTCCGATGTGAACGTTACTGGTTTGGCGACAGGAAAGAGTGCTTCGTTGGTGGAAAATACCATCGTGGACGATATTATCCTGTGTGGGGATCGTCGCACCTTAAACCGCATTACCAGCGGCGATTTGGTGCTGACGGTCGATCTGTCCGATGCGGTGGAATTTACCGGTGCCGAGGTGCGTGTGACGGTGCCGAAATATCCGGCAATATGGGTCTGCTATGGCGATGCGGCCCTGTCTGCCGACGATTTCCCGTATCGTCTGTTTATCAGCGTGCGCGATGCTTCTTAATTTTTAGACGGCAAAACGCCCCGTTCTTCGGAACGGGGCGTTTGTTTGTTTACCGCATGGCCCAAACGGCAGAATCGTGTGAGCCGGGAGGACGAAACGCAATTGGGGTCACGGATGCCGCACGCGGCATATACTGAGGATAGGGAGCCGGAGGCTTCCGAATTTACCGAAAGGGAGAGACTGTGAGTGGGTAATATGGCCGGTATGCGCTATGGCAGTATGCCGCGGCGATACGCTTCTCCGATGGGTGCCGGTCGTTCGACAGGCTGTGCCTGTGCCGGGGCGACTTCATCGTCAGACATCAGCGAAGCAACCTGTTCCGGGATGGTGCTGGCAATGGCGTACGTGCTGCCTCAGCCGTTTGACGCGACGTATGAGCCAGAGCACGGCTTTGGGCGTGGCACGTTGTTTCCGGATTTGGATAAACCGCTGTCGATCGGAGGGACGTGTCGTGGATGAGCAAACGGTGCTGAAAAATCGACTGGGTGCGTATGCCTTTGCAGTATGGGAGATGACCTTGTACGCGGATACACATCCGCAGGATGCGTGCGCGTTGGAAAAACGGCGCGAACTGATGGAGGCGCGGCAAGCTTTGGCAGAGGAGTACGAGGCGAAGTATGGCGCTTTGAATCTCACCGCTGACGAGGTGACGGGCGACGATGGTTGGAGTTGGATAGACGGACCGTGGCCGTGGGAATGTGGAAGGGGGAACAGTTGACGTGTGGCAGTATGAGAAAATCTTGCAATATCCGGTGAAAATTACAAATCCGAACCCGAAATACGCACAAATTATTATCAGCCAATACGGCGGACCGGACGGTGAGCTGGGTGCTTCGATGCGGTATTTGACCCAGCGATACTCCATGCCGTATAATGAATTGAAGGGCTTGCTGACGGATATCGGTATTGAAGAATAAAATTGTTTATGTTATAATAGTGGCACAAGGAGGGGTTATTATGGGTTATTATAATCAAAATAGAAACATAAGAAACCGATTAAAAGAGTTCTGTCGCAACAACTTGACAAAAGAACAAGCACAAAGTTTATTCACATTATTTATGGATAACAAAGAGTTATTTTCCCGTTTGTGCCAAGCATACAATGAATATAAAGTAAGTGTTGGCAGGGAGTATTTATGTGTGATAACCAATTTAGATGCTTTGTTTAAAAACCCCGAAGCCGAAGAAAGGTTCATTAAGGAAATCAAAAACTACATAATGGATGTGATTGGTATCAAGAGAGAGGATGTTGAAAATGGCACAGATACAGATAATAGAGCCGAGTAAAACAACCCTCAAAACTGACGATAATAAACCACATAGGGTCTGTGCATACTGTCGCGTATCGACAGACGATACCGACCAAAAGAACTCTCTTGAAACACAAAAGCAATTTTTCGCAAGGTATTTTAATCTTCATTCTAATTGGACTAATGTTGGCATATTTGCAGATGAGGGGCTATCGGGAACATCACTTGAAAAACGAGACGATTTCAACCGAATGTTGTTTGAAGCAAGGCACGGCAATATTGACATTATTCTTACAAAGGAAGTTTCCCGTTTTTCCCGTAATGTTCAGCATCTTTTGAACATCGTTGAAGAATTACGGAACAAGGGTGTTTATATTTGGTTTTTATCTGATGACATCAACACCGAGAAAAATGACTACCGAGAGAAATTGACACAGATTGCAACCAATGCCGAACAAGAAAGTTTAAGAACGTCTCGCCGTGTTCGTTGGGGGCAGCAACAACAAATGCAACTCGGTGTCATTTTCGGTCGTAAAGAAATGTATGGGTATAATATCGTCAAGGACGATAACGACATACAACACTTTGAAATCATACCCGAAGAAGCAGAGGTTATTAAAAAGATTTTTGAGTGGTTTGCAAGTGGCGAGGGTACTCATCGAATCGGCAGAAGATTGGAGCAACAAGGTATCACTACAAAGCGATATAAAAACGGGTGGAGCAATACTGTTATTCTTCGCATTTTACGGAACGAAAAATATGTGGGCGACTTGGCACAAGGTAAAACCTACACCCCCGACCCACTCACCCACAAAAAGAAATATAACACGGGGCAATCATACCGATTTTATATAACCGACCACCACCCCGAAAGTGCTATTATTGACCGAGATTTGTGGAACAAGGTGCAAAAGATTTTAGAAGAAAAAGCACCGAGTGAAGAAATCAAGGCAAAGCACTCAAACAGATATTGGACAAGTGGCAAGGTGTATTGTGGTTTATGTGGTGGCAGATATGTCAGTTATGTGAAGAAGCAAAAGAACATCCCTTATCGTGCTTGGGTGTGCTTTGAAAATCACCAACGGGGCAATTATAAGCAAATAACAAGAGATACGGGTGAAACCGCTCTTGTAGGTTGTAATGCTCTGCGAGTAAATGACAAAGTATTAAAAACGGCAGTTCACGATATTATTACGGCATATATCATCCCGTATAGAGAAACTTTGCTCAATGAAATGAAAAAGGAAATTGCCGAACTGTCAAAACCGAAAGACAACACAAAGCGGATTGAAAAATTGCAAATCGCACTTGAAAGAAAACAAGGCGAAATCTCAAAACTTACTTTGGGGTGGACAAGTGGCAATGTGTCCGATGTTGCTTATTATTCAAGTGTTGGAATACTTAACAAGCAATATGAAGATTTACAGGCAGAACTCCGCAAAATGCAAGAACAAGGCAATTCTGCGAGTGCAGAGATACAAATATATACCGAGTATATAGAACAGCTTGAGTCTGTGCTTTCTCTTTCCGAAAACGACTTGAACGAGGCATTTTACGAAAGAGTTACAAAGCAGATTTTTGTCTATCCCCTTAATTTGTTGGAGTTCCGTTTATCATTTATCCCAATGCCGATTTATATGCAATATAAGACGTCGGGCAGAGGTAACGATTACACGGCAGAGTTCACCATACTAACAAAAGAACAGTTTGCCGAACTGCTTGAAAAAGCACCTAAAAACGAAATCGCCGAACAATAACACAAATCATTTGATTTTTTGTTTTTGTGGGAAATAGCATTTTTTTCAAAACGACTTGTACATTAAAGAAATTTGTGGTATAATACTAATTGCCAAACAAAGCAGAATAAGGAAAACTTAATAACAAGGGGATATTATACTCTTTTTTGGTTATCATCCGATATGGGTTCGGTAAAAACGCGACTCCACTCGGATGGTAATAAGGTTTTCCTTTTCTATTTGGGCTTTGTTTGGCGACAATCGGGGTTGCGCTTTTCGGTGCGGTGACTTCGGTTGCCGCACTTTTTTATTAAGGAGTTTTGAAAATGAAAAGAATTTTATCCCTACTGTTAGCATTAACTCTTGTTTTTGCTCTCGTTGCTTGTAGCAACGAAAAAGACACAACTTCGGAGCCCGACACAAGCACCACACAGACGGAAACCGAAAGCACGGACACCAACGACACACAAACGAGCGAAACCGACACAGACGAAAGCTCAAGTGATACTGAAACACCGAGCAATAGCACACCGACCACAAGCACGGAAACAAGCAAGCCCACCACAAGCGATAATGACAATACAACAAGTAGTAAACCGAGCAACACGACAAGCACACCAACCACAAGTAGCCCAACAGAAACAAATAAACCGACTTCAAGTGCAAACACACCTACACACACTCATAATTGGAGTGTTGATTGGAAAACGGAAACAAAGGCTTTAGTTGGTAAAGACGGTACTGAAAAAAGAACTTGTTCTGGTTGTAAAGAAGTGGAGAAAAGAAGCACAAAGGCAAATGCGGCTTATAATTCGTTTTGGGATTGTTACTTAGACGAATACTTTGCTTGGTTTGTGTATAGTGGCAATCAAACGACATTTGATATATCTGCATTATTTAAGTGTGGCGACCTTATCGCAAGGGACGAATGCCCTATTACACAAGATTCAACTATTGCGGTTAATGATTATTACAAAGCACTTAAAGAGCATTTTGTTTTGAATGATGCTATAATTAGTCAAATGAAATCACAACGAAATGCAGATGTTTACCCAATGACTATGGATGGTTTTACCTCTCAACCATTTGACACTGTGGTTGGATATACACATAACGGCGGAAACAAATATACTGTATATTGGAAAAGCAGTTACCGTGATGATGTAAAGCCAATTAAAGTAGAACTTGAATACAATTTGCTTAATGGCAAACCAAATAGATATATCTCTATTGAATTTGTCAATTCTATTCCAAACAACATTGTAAAATAACACAAAATGCTACGGCTCAAAACCGTAGCATTTTTATTTGTTGGTCGGGACCTTTGGGTCCCGGCCAATTTTATACTTTTTCTTGATTTTTATTTAAAACTTTGTCATGTTATATTTGTATTTAAAT
>CAYMHR010000044.1:0-9664 GCA_964390295.1 uncultured Eubacteriales bacterium | reverse complement strand
CTGTATCGACCTCTCCGTCATCGCTTCGCGATGCCACCTCCCCTTTTCGAAGGGGAGGCAAGAGGGGTTCGGGGAGGCAAGGCACCCGTGTTGGCTATCGATCCCTGACTCCATAAAAGAAACCGCACAACCGTCGAATAATCTATTGACAATCACCGTCGTTTCGTTGTTTAATAAAATTAAGAAATCTTGGAGGTGTTTCAAAATGGCTTTTTGTGAAAATTGCGGCGTAAAGCTTCCGGACAACGTTAAGTTCTGCCCGTCCTGCGGAAGCCCCGTTGACAGCACTCCCGTAGTGGCTTCCGCCCCGGCAGAAGTCGCCCCGGCGGTCGTCCCCTCTGCGGCGGAGCCTGTCCCGACGGCCCCCGTGGAAGCTCCCGTCGCCGTCACCGAAGCGCCCGACGTTGCCGCGGTGCCTGCCGCGGAGTATCCTGTCGTTACGGCAACGGCCAAAAAACCGATGAGCAAGGGCAAAAAGATCGGCCTGATCTCCGCCATCGTCGCGGTGGTTGCGGCGCTGGCCGTGGTATTCGTCATGTTCCTACTGCCGCTCATCCGCGGCGGCAACGAGGAAAGCAAGCCCTACGCCCTCTATCTGAAGGACGGCGAGCTGGTGTATCTCGACCTTGACAGCGACAAGAGCGAGCCACTCACCGTCACCGACGCCTGGATGGTCGGCAAAAACTCCAGCAACTCCGTTTTGGAGCAGGCCGGCTTCCTGTTCGGCGTTTCGGTCCGCGTGGCAGGCGATAACCTGTTCTGGCTCGGCGATACCGAGGGCAGCTCTGCTTCCGGTCGTCCGCTGTACTTCCGTCCGGCCAACGATCCCAAGGCGGACGAAACCGAAATCTACGACGAGGTGTACTCCTACGTCGTGCTGAAGGACAACAAAACGGTGCTGTACATGACCGCCGAAAGCTACGAGGACGGCACCGTCACCGGCGATCTGTACCGCTACACCCTCTCAAACGGCAAGGCGGAGCGCATCGCGCGCGATATTGCCAACTTCAGCGCTTCCGACGACGGTGAAAACTACCTGCTGGCGGATGCCGACGAAAACTACACGCTTCGCCGCGGCGACGACGAGACGGAGCTACCGGAAAACAGCTACCCGATCTACGTCAGCGATGACGGCGACGAGCTGTACTACGTCACGACGGAGATAGACGACGGCGACGTCTCCACCCTCTATTTCCTCAAGGGCGACGACAAGGCGAAGAAAATCGCCACCAACGTCTCGCTCCTCACCTATCCGGAGGAGGATGCCGGCTTCTACTATCTGGTGTACCAATCCACGAAGTACACGCTGGCGGACTTCCTGGAGGACGATATGAAGGACGCGGACGCCGCGTCGCTGGAGGCTCCGACCGCGCCCACCGTGCCGAGCTGGGACGCTTACGACACCTGGGATGCCTACGATGCCGCCTGGGATGCGTACCTCGACGCGTACAGCCAGTATTATGACGATTACGACGCGTATACCAAAGCGAAGAACGAGCGCGCGGATCGCGACGAGCTTCGCAACGACGCCCAAGCGACGACGATGAATATCAATACCGCCACGCTCTACTACCGCGCGGACGGTAAATCCACCGAGGTCACGTCCGGCATTTTCAATCCCCTGTATACCACCGGGGCGAGCGATGTCATCGTTTACACGATGAGCGAAGGAAAGGACCTGCCGAAGGTGAAAATCTCGACGCTGACCGATGTCGACGACCTGGATTACCAAGCGAACCTGGCGCTGGAAAACAGCAGCTCCAGCTACACCGCCGTGAAGGGCAAGGCGTACCTCCTCTGTCAGGACGTCGTGGCCGACGCGCAAGTCACGGACGATGAAACCGTGTATTACACCGTGGCGATCCAGCCGGAAACCCAGCCGGAGGAAAACGTCGCCACGTACAACATCTACACGCTGTACAAGGCGAAGGCGACCGACGGCACGAACGCCACGCAGGTGGACAGCGAAGTTGCCAACTATTTCACCATCCTTGGCAACCACGTGCTGTACGGCAAGGAAAAAATCACGGACGACAGCTATAACTCCTACTACGACTACTATATCGACGGCAAGCTGGTCGGCAAAACGTGCTATACGTGGGAAGTGTCCGACGAGGAGGAGCCGCGCATCGCGGTGCTGGCCGAGTACGACGAGGACAAGGAGGAGGGCGTGCTGTACCTCTATGCGAACGGCGAGTCCGAAAAGGTGGACGACGACGTGCATCAGTTCATTTGGACGGCGCAGGGCAAGCTGTTGTATCTGAAGGATTACGACAACGGCTCCGGCACGCTGTGCGTGTATGAAAACGGCGAGAGCCGCGAGCTGGACGACGAGGTGCAGGTGCTGGTGGAGCAGTACTACGATGCCCACGACACCGTCAACGGCTGGATGACGAGCTTCTACGATTAACCGACCGAAGCCGTGCCGATGGCCCGGCAACGACGAAAAATAATAACCTGAGCAAAACGCCGACCCACACCATGGGTCGGCGTTCTTTTTCACCGTCGCCACTGCGTGGAGCACTTCGCCTCAACTCTGCCACGCACCAAAGTGGTGCAGAGTTTAAGCTCGATGCTCGCCGCTAGGCGTGGCTCACCTTGTCAGGGGAGCTGTCACGCGCCAGCGTGACTGAGGGGTAGTCTTGCTTTTTCTCTCCCTCCGTCAGCTTCGCTGACACCGTCTCGCTGCGGCTCGATCATTGCCGCGCACAACTCATCAGAGGGAGGTATACGGAGCTTGTGCGGGCTTTACTCGGCTCCCCTGGTCAGGGGAGCTGGGTTTTTGCGAAGCAAAAAGTCTGAGAGGTCGCCACTGCGTGAAGCACCACCGCCTTCGGCGGCGATCCTTTGAGTTTGTGCTAGTGCCACACCCCCTCCGCCATCACTCAATCATACTAAAAGTATATTTTCACTCCTTCCTCCCAAGAAAAAGTACATTTCCGGTCAGAATTTGCAGATTTGGTCTTGATTTACCGTCGGAAATGCGGTATACTGATGCTGGAATGGTTTTGTGAGAACGGAGGAGCGCCTGTGGAACGCGTCTGGGCCGAGGTCGACCTGCAAGCGATCGTGAATAACTACCGTGCGGTTCGTCAGGCGCTCGCGCCGTCGTGCCGGGTCATGGCATCGGTCAAGGCCGACGCCTACGGCCACGGTGCCGTCCCCGTTGCCCGCGCGTTGGCGGCCGCCGGGGTCGATCAGCTCTGTGTCTCGCATATTTGTGAAGCGGAGGAGCTGCGCGCGGCAGGCATTACCCTGCCTCTGCTGTTGCTGGCCTACACACCGCCCGATCAAGCGGCGCGGCTGGCACAGCTGAACGTCGCGCAGTCCGTGTCCGACGGCGACTATGCCGCCGCACTCAACGCCGCCGCGGCCGCGGCCGGCGTCACGGTCGAGGTGCACGTCGCGCTGGATACCGGCATGGGGCGCATCGGCTTCGTCTGCTACGATGACGTGCCGCTGGACGCCATCGTCGCTGCCTGCGCGTTACCGCACCTGCACGCCACCGGGGTGTTCACCCACTTCTCCATGGCGGACACCGACACCCCCGAAGCCAACGCCTACACCCACCGCCAGTTTCACCGCTTCACCACCGCCATCCAACAGCTGGAGCAACGCGGCGTCACCTTTGCCCTGCACCACTGTTGCAGCTCGGCGGCAGCACTGCGGTTTCCGGAGATGCAACTTGATATGGTGCGTCCCGGCATCGTGCTGTACGGCTGTTCCCCGGCCGGGGAGCCGCTGATCCCTCTGCAACCGGCCATGACCCTGCACAGCGTCGTTGCCCAGATTAAAACCGTCCCGGCAGGCACCGCCGTCAGCTACGGCGGCACGGCGGTCACCACCGCCCCCTCGCGCCTTGCCACCGTCCCTCTGGGCTATGCCGACGGCCTGCCCCGCGCCTGTTCCAACCGCGCCGCACTGTCGGTTCGCGGCCGGCGCGCCCCGCTGGTCGGTCGGGTGTGCATGGATCAATGTCTGCTGGACGTCACCGCCATACCCGAAGCCGCCGTCGGTGATCCCGTCACCGTGTTCGGAGGCGACCCGTCAGCTTGGGAGCTGGCGCTCGCCGGTGATACCATTGCCTATGAAGTGCTTTGCCGAGTCGGCAAACGCGTACCGCGAATCTATTTGTAACAGGAGGTCACTGCCATGCCAGAAAACACCGTTCGCTTTTTCCCCACCGTCATGCGCCGCGAGGTCGGCGTGGACGCCATCGTCACCGTGCACTATTTGGAGCACACCAAAAACTACAGCTTCGCCGGCGAAGCCCACGATTTCTGGGAGCTGGTCTACGTTGACAAGGGAACCGTCACCGCCGTGGCAGACGACGTCACCCACGAGCTGTCCCACGGGCAAATGCTGTTCCACCGTCCCAACGAATTTCACCAGCTCGCCGCCAACGGACGCGAGGCGCCCAACGTCGTCATCGTGTCGTTCGTGTCCACGTCGCCCATGATGGGCTACTTCGAGCGGCGCAAGCTGTTCGCCAACCAGCGTCAGCGCGATCTGCTGTCGCGGCTGGTGCGCGAAGCCGGGCTGGCGTTTTCCTGCTCGCTGGGCGATCCGCGCCTCACCAAAATGACCTGCGCCGAAAACTCGCCCATCGGCTCCCAGCAGATGGTTCAAATTTTGCTGGAGGAGCTGCTCATCGACATCATCCGCACCGACGACGTGCCGGACGCCCGTCCGCGCGTCACGTCCTCCATTAAGCAGCGCGCCGACCGCGAGCTGACCGAGCGCGTCATCCGCTTCATGGAAACGCACCTGTGCGAAAACCTGTCCTTTGCGGCGATCTGCACCTTCTCCGCGCAAAGCGCCACCAACCTGAAAACCATTTTCAAGTCGGTCACGGGCAAGGGCGTGATGGAATACTACCGCTACCTCAAGATCGAGCGCGCCAAACAGCTGTTGCGCGAGGGCAGCGGCAACATCACCCAAATTGCCGACCGTCTGGGCTACACGTCGGTGCACTATTTCTCGCGCCACTTCAAGCAGTCCACCGGCATGACTCCGCGCGAATACACCCAGTCGGTGCTCACGCACTGATCGAAGATTACAATCGCACAATCTTCTCACACCTCCCCTGTGTAAGGGGAGGTGTCTTTTTGTGCAACAAAAAGACGGAGGGGTTGTCGCGCCTTCCTCTGACAAGCGAAGTCTGCACACCCCCTTGCCTCCCCAAATTTCTCTTGCCTCCCCTTGCGAAGGGGAGGTGGCATCGCGAAGCGATGACGGAGAGGTCGAGATGCTCGCACAAGCTTCAAACGACAGCCGCCTCAGGCGGTGGTGCCCCGCGCAGCGGCGAAAAAATTTCTTCCGCGTGCTTAAACCGCCACGCAGTGGGACATACTCTCGCCGAAAGGGGGCGAGGCGATGACTCGCTGGCTCCGCGCCGTCACGGGCGGCGTCGTAATAAGCCTGCTGGTATCGTGGCTCGGCTTTGCCGGCGCCTGTGAGGGCCTACGTGAGTGCACCGTGCGCCTGCACGTGCTGGCCAATTCGGACAGTGACGAGGATCAGGCGTTGAAGCTCCGCGTGCGCGACACGGTGACGGAGGTCGCCGCCGCGTTGCTCGGTGAGTGCGACAGTCAGGCGCAGGCGTTGGCGACGTTGGAGACAGCACTGCCGTCGCTAATCGAGGCGGCACAGCAAACGGTGTACGAAAGCGGATATACCTACCCCGTCACCGCCGAGCTGACCGAGGCGTACTTCACCACGCGCACCTACGACAGCGGTACGTTTCCGGCCGGGGTGTACGACACCCTGCGAATCCGCATCGGCGCGGCACGCGGCCGCAACTGGTGGTGCGTGGTGTATCCGCCGCTGTGCGTCGGCGCCGCGATCGACCGACCGGCCGCCACCCTGCCCCAACGGCAAACCGCCGTGACGCAAACCTCACGCTACGCCGTCCGCTTCAAGCTGGTCGAATGGTGGAACCGCTGGCGCGGCGCATCGAGCGCCCACTCTGCCACGCACTAAAATGGTGCGAAATTGAAGGTGCCTCCCCGAACCCCTCTTGCCTCCCCTTTTAAGGGGAGGTGGCGCGGCTTGTCCGCGACGGAGAGGTCGAGATGTTCGCACAAATTTCAAACGACAGCCGCCGCAGGCGGTGGGGCCTGCACCGCAGGTGCCTCCCTCTGATGAGGGAGGTGGCTTGCTCGCAAGAGCAAGACGGAGGGAGAGAAAATGACGGACTACCCCCTCAGTCACGCTGACGCGTGCCAGCTCCCCTGACAAGGGGAGCCTTACTAATTTGTACGCACAATCCCCCTTGCCTCCCCTTCGAAAAGGGGAGGTGGCATCGCGAAGCGATGACGGAGAGGTCGATGGGCAGGCGGAGAGCATCGAGCCTAAACTCTGCACCACTTTAGTGCATAGCAGAATCGGCGCGAAACGCCCCGCGCCAGCGGCGATGACGGAGAGGTCGAGGTACTCCGCACAGACTTCGAGAATTGCCGCCTGCGCCCACCGTTATTAGTTCCTCAACGCCTGTAACGGTGCCGGAATCCGGCCGCCGCGATGGATCAGCTTCGCCGGGGAAGCCGCGTTCACCGGCATCACCGGGCCGCTACCCAGCAAACCGCCGAACTCCAGCTCATCCCCCACCGTCTTGCCGATGGCAGGGATCACACGCACCGCCGTCGCCTTGTTGTTGATCATCCCGATCGCCGCCTCATCCGCAATGATGGCGGAAATAATCTCAGCAGGCGTATCGCCGGGAATGTTAATCATATCCAGTCCCACCGAGCACACGGCGGTCATCGCCTCCAGCTTTTCCAGCCGCAGACAACCGCTCCGCGCCGCGTCGATCATGCCGGCATCCTCGGTCACGGGGATAAACGCACCGGACAAGCCGCCCACGTGGGACGAAGCCATCACGCCGCCCTTTTTCACCGCGTCGTTCAGCATGGCGAGCGCCGCCGTGGTACCGTGCGCGCCGCACTGCTCCAGCCCGATCTCCTCCAAAATATGCGCCACCGAATCGCCCACCGCCGGGGTCGGCGCCAGCGACAGGTCCACGATACCAAACGGTACGCCCAGCCGCCGCGAAGCCTCCTTCGCCACCAGTTGACCCATACGCGTGATCTTAAACGCCGTGCGCTTGATCAGGTCGGCCACCGCCGTCAGGTCACAGTCACCGGCCTTGGCCAGCGCGGCACGCACCACGCCGGGGCCGGAAACACCCACGTTGATCACGCAGTCCGGCTCGCCGGGGCCGTGGAAAGCACCGGCCATGAAGGGGTTGTCCTCCGGCGCGTTGCAAAACACCACCAGCTTGGCAGGCCCGATGCAGTTGCGGTCGGCGGTCAGCTCGGCGGCGCGACGCACCACCTGCCCCATCTGCGCCACCGCATCCATGTTGATACCGGACTTGGTGGAACCGATATTCACCGACGCGCACACGTGCTCCGTCTGCGCCAGTGCTTCGGGAATCGCGTCGATCAGCTCGCGGTCACCGACGGCATAGCCCTTGTGCACCAGCGCCGAAAAGCCGCCGATGAAATTCACGCCGCAGGTGCAAGCGGCACGCTCCAGCGTGTGCGCCAGCTTCAGCGCGTCCCGGTCGTCGCACGCCGCCAGCACCATCGCCGCCGGCGTGATCGAGATGCGCTTGTTAATGATCGGAATCCCGTATTCCTTCTCGATCGCTTCGCCCTTCGCCACCAAATCCTTGGCACAGGTGGTGATCTTGCGATACACACGCTCGCACAAAGTGTCAATGTTATTATGACAACAGTCAAGCAGGGAAATGCCCATCGTAATGGTACGGATGTCGAGGTTTTCCTCGCGGATCATGGTAATGGTTTCCAGAATATCCCGTGTATTCAGCATAGCGGTACCTCTCAAATCCGGTGCATCGAGTTAAAAATATCCTCGTGCATGGCATGGATGGAAAGGCCCATTTCGTCGCCCATGGCGGCAAGCTCGTCCGCAAACTGCGTGAAGGGGACGTTGCTGTCGTGAATATCCACCATCATGATCATGGCAAACATATCCTGCAAAATGGACTGCGTAACCTCCAACACGTTAATATTACGTTCGGCACAGGCAGCGGAAACACGGGCAAGAATGCCCACCATGTCCTTGCCGATTACGGTGATGACAGCGCGCATAACGATAGCTCCTTTTGTTTGATTATTTTTATACTTTATTCTACTACAAATACCGCGAAAACACAATACTGTTTTCAATCACACCGGGGGCTATTTCATCGCCCATAGTAAAGCATCGCACCGATGTACTGGAGCTCGCGCAACTGATCGTTGCGGACTCTGGCATTATCTCTTGCCCAATACTCCATTTCGGACTGATGGCGCCGCTGTTCTTCCAGCGCCTTCTTCTGAGCAGACTTTTCCTGATCGATCCTGATCAGCTCCGCTTCCAATTTCTTCTTTTCCATTTCCAACAGCTGCCGATTGGCCATCAGCTTGTCGTATTCCTGCAAAGCTTCCTTAACGGAGTCGGCGCGGCGAGTCTCGATCAACCGAATGAGCATATCCACGATCTGCAGGTCCTTGTCGTCTTCGCACAGGGCATCCATCGTGGAAAGCCGCTCCACGCGCGTCTTCGCCTTTGCCATAACGTCGTTGAACCGATCGACGTTATCCGCTATTTCGCGCTCCAATTCCGGCAGACGGGCGGCACGCCGTTTATCCCATTCGGCTTTGGCATCGGCACGGATCGCATCGTTTTCTTTTTTGGCGAGCTCATCCTTTTGACAGGCAATATGATATTCCTCTTTTTGGTGGCGATTCAGCGAGGGCTTTTTCGTCTTGCGTCGATTAATCAAACGGACAACGCCGTTGGCGATCAGCGCCGCGACCACACACGCCGCCGTGAGAATAGCGTAAAGCCCATCCGTTGATTAACCGGAGAGAGTCAACGTCGAGCTTCAGGATCACCAAAGCCGCCAGTCCGCCTACGATGCTCCGGAATCTTCCGACACCGATAGAAAAATTACGAGCAATCCTCTTGCATGTAAAAAAACAACACAACGATCACCGCAACCATCAACAGATGAACGGCAACGAACGCAAGCGCATCCTCCGGATTTTTGGCGATCACCCCCCAATCGCTATAGCCGTCCAGCGCCATGAGCGCTAAGATCAATACTTGCATAATGGCATGGATGATCTTAACGGCTAAAATGCCGGGATTATCATATTAACGCTCTTGATTTTCTTCCAAAAAGCGATTTTTCAGTTGCTCGGCCGTGTTTACCGGTTTCAGAGAAGGCTTCGGCTCCGTGGGGTTTTCTTTTTCATTTTGCAGGTCTTGAACCTTTTTACCGTAATACTGACATTCGTCGTACGCCTGATGGATTTCGACAATTTCCCGCCGTATATCTTGTAATTCCTTCAGCGCGGCTTCTCTGCTCATAAACATTTCTCCGTCCTCATTGTATTTCACGCTTTTGATCCCCGATATCCTAAAATATTATACTGTTCATTCCTGTAAATTGCAATAAAAACCTGAACAAAACGCCGGATGAAAAATGGAAAAATCAAGCATTTTCTTCTTTGCAATACGAGAAAAATATGATATACTGAAAACAATCCCTAGGAAGCCGCACACCCCGTGCGCCGACCGAAGAAGGATCACCACCTGCCGAAGCAGGCGGCGGTGTCCTCCGCTAGGAGCCTCCCTCTGATGAGGGAGG
>CAYMHR010000043.1:0-9890 GCA_964390295.1 uncultured Eubacteriales bacterium | reverse complement strand
AGTTATACAGGGGGCGGTGCGCCTCAAACTCCAGGGAGCAGAGGGAGTGGGTAATGCCCTCCAGCGCGTCCTGAATGGGGTGGGCAAAGTCATACATGGGATAGATGCACCACTTGTCTCCCTGACGATGGTGGTGCATATGATTAATGCGGTAAATCACCGGGTCGCGCATATTGAAGTTGCCGCTGGCAAGATCGATCTTGGCGCGCAGAGTCATGGCACCGTCGGCAAATTCGCCGGCGCGCATCCGCGCAAACAAATCCAGACTCTCCTCGATCGGTCGGTCGCGGTAGGGGCTGACCGCCGGATGTGTCAGATCGCCGCGGTTGGCGCGCATGGCATCGGGCGACAGCTCGCACACGTAGGCCAATCCTTTTTTAATCAGCGAGACGGCGATCTCGTACATGGTCTCAAAATAATCGGAAGCGAAGTAGAAACGGTCGTCCCAATCGTAACCGAGCCAGTGAATGTCCTCCTGAATGGCATCCACGTATTCTTCGTCCTCTTTGGTGGGGTTGGTATCGTCCATTCGCAGGTTGCAAATGCCACCGTACTTGACAGCGGTTCCAAAGTCGATGCAAATGGCTTTGGCGTGACCGATATGCAGGTACCCGTTCGGCTCCGGCGGAAACCGCGTGTGAATTTGCTGACCGTAGCATCGGCCGTCCGGCTTGCGCTCATCGTCAATAATATCGTGGATAAAGTTGCCGCCAATTTCAGTGGCAACGGTACGTTCTTCAGACATGGGTGAACCTCCTCAAAGTGTTTCGACCGCGGCGCGCAGCCGTGCGAGAATTTCATCGGTGCCAAGCAAGCTCATAATGCCGCACAGATCGGGTGTGTTACGACGACCGGTTACGGCAACGCGAATCACCGTGCTGACATCGCCGACATGGCCCTTATAAGCGGTTGGCTGTTTTTTATACTCCTTGATTTCCGGACAGAAGCCGAGAGATGGACACAGTGCCTTGATGCTGTTGAACCACTCCTGCTTATCCTGTGTCGGATCGTAGACGGCGGGATAGGCTTCCAAAACGGCGCGAATATCTTGCGGTTCCAATTGCTCCGGCCACGGGTATTCGGTGGGACGCTCGAAGAAATAAGCGGTATATTCCGGCACCTCACTCCACCGAGCCAGGTCCTTACGCGGTTTCGGGCCGCCGCGATCGATGGCGAAGATGCCGCGCGTGAAGGTCAAATCGGCGCAGAGCTTGTCGTAAAACGCCGGTGCCTGCTCCTTGGCCCATGCCAAAACGGCTTCCGTTACCGTGTCGGCATCCATGGTGGCAATCACGTTTTTGCTAACGTCGTTGAGCTTGTCCAGATCGAACAACGCGCCGGAAACGCTCATCTTTTTCAGATTAAAAGGGAAGGCACTGCGCGGCTGATCGGGATTGCGCCGCCGCCATTCCTCGTAATCGCTGTTAGCAATGGTCAGCAGGTATTCCTGCACGCTGTCGGCCGGATAGCCCTGCTCGGCGTAAAAGTGCACCGCTGCTTCCGGGTCCTTGCGTTTGGAAAGCTTGCGCTTTCCGCCGTTGTCCTCCTTCATGATCGGGCTGACGTGCGCGTATTTCGGCGGCTTAAATCCCAACACGCGGAACAACTGAAGGTGAAGCGGAACGGAAGCGATCCATTCGTCACCGCGAATGACGTGGGTGGTACGCATCAAATGATCGTCAACCGCATGGGCAAAGTGATATGTGGGAATGCCGTCCGACTTCAACAACACAACGTCCTGGTCATTTTCCGGCATTTCAATGGTGCCCTTGATCACGTCGTCGAACTTAATGCGACGGGATTCGTCGCCCGGTGAACGCAGACGCAGTACGTACGGCTGACCGGCGCGAATCTTTTCGATCGCCTGCTCCGGGGTCAGAGAACGACAGGTGGCGTACTTGCCGTAATACCCGGTGCGGAGCTTGTCCTTTTCCTGAACGGCGCGGGTGGCGTCCAGCTCTTCCGGCGTGCAGAAGCAGGGGTATGCCAGACCTTGCAGTAGCAGCGCCTTGGCGTAAATATGGTACAGGAAAGCACGATCGCTTTGACGATAGGGGCCATAGCTTCCGGTTTCCTTGCCGGGGGCTTTGTAGCCCTCGTCGATCGTTAATCCGTATTGACGCAGGCCGGCGAGGATATCCGCCGCACCGCCGTCCACTTCGCGCTTTTTGTCGGTATCCTCCAAACGGAAATAAAAAATGCCGTTGGATGCCTGAGCGGTCAGGAAGTTGACCGTGGCGGTGAATAATACGCCGAGATGCAGATACCCGGTGGGGGAAGGAGCAATGCGAACAACACGCGCACCTTCGGGAAGCTGACGCGGCGGATACCGCCGCTCGCAGTCTTCGGGGGTTTCCGTTACGTCGGGGAATAACAAATCGGCAAGCTCTTGCAGGGCGCTCATAAATGGCCTCCTTAAATCTACGAAATACACATATATACTATATTACAATTTTTGGTTGCAAAAGTCAACGCAAGTGTGGTATTATAAGAAAAAGATTTTTTATAATAAGGATGATTTTCATGGAAGAATTAACGAACGCCTCCGCCGAGCGCCTGCCTCGCGCGTTAAGCTGTATTCAGCCGACCGGTACTCCCACGTTGGGAAACTATCTGGGGGCGTTGCGCAACTGGGTGGCTATGCAGGACTCGTTCGAGTGCTTCTTTGCGGTGGCGGACCTTCACGCGATTACCGTGCGCCAGGACCCGGCCAAATTCCGTCAGCATATTCGCGAGATGTTTGCCCTGTTGCTGGCGATCGGTCTGGACCCCGACAAATCGTTGCTGTTTGTTCAGTCGCAGGTCCCGGAGCACGCCCAACTGTCGTGGATTTTGTCTTGCTATACGCAATTTGGAGAGCTGTCGCGCATGACGCAGTTTAAGGACAAATCGGCCAAGCACGCCGATAATATCAACGCCGGTCTGTTCACGTATCCGGCGCTGATGGCGGCCGATATTTTGCTGTATCAGCCGCAATACGTTCCGGTGGGTGAGGATCAAAAGCAGCATTGCGAGCTGACGCGCGATCTGGCACAGCGGTTTAACAACCTGCATCCCAACACCTTTACCGTTCCCGAACCGTATATCATGAAGGCCGGTGCGCGCGTGCGTTCTTTGCAGGAGCCGACGAAGAAAATGTCGAAGTCGGACGAAAATCAAAACGCGTTTATTTCGTTGCGCGACGCCCCCGACACCATTTTGCGAAAATTCCGCCGTGCGGTGACGGACAGCGAAGCCAAGGTGCGTTATGCTCCCGGCAAGGACGGTATCAACAACCTGATGGAGATTTATGCGGCAGTGACCGGCAAGGAAATTCCGGCGATTGAGCAGGAATTCGACGGCCGAGGCTATGGCGATTTCAAAACGGCGGTTGGCGAAGCGGTTGCCGCCGAGCTGCTGCCGATTCAACGGCGGTTCGATGAATTCATGAAGGACAAGGCGCAGCTGGATGCGCTCATGAAGCGCGGCGCGGAGAATGCGTCGCACGTTGCCGGACGCACCTTGGGCAAGGTGATGAAGAAGCTCGGTTTCGTGCAGGTTTGACGCGATTATCAAAGGCCGGCCGTGACAACGGCTACGATAACAAACGAACCCCTGCCGCAGATACGTCTGCGGCAGGGGTTTTCTCTGCTTATCAAGGCGCGGCTTTACGAAAGCTTGCCGCCCTTGGCGCCTTTGGCACCACCCAGCGACACCGTGGAGAGCAGGTTGGTATCGAAACTGAATTGCAGGGCTTCGCGGCTTCTTTGCCGCTTAAATGCCAACGAGATCATTTCATCCAGCAGCTTGTCGAACGGCAGACCGGTCGCCTCCCACAGATAGAAGGACAGCGAGCCGGGAATGGTATTGATCTCATTGACCCAAATTTCTCCGGTTTCCGGATCGTTTAGAAAATCCACGCGCGCCACGCCACTGCAACCGAGTGCGCGGAAGGTCTTTACGGCAAGTGCCTGCACTTTGGCGGTCAGCTCATCGGGAAGGTCGGCGGGGCAACGGCGCTTCAAATCCGCCATGCCGCCGGATTTAGAGGACTTTTCACCGCTTAAGTACTTGTCACGATAGCTTAAAATTTCATCACAGCTGACCGGCTCCTCGCACACCGAGGCGCGAGCACCGTCGGAATCACCAAGCACGGAGCAGTTGATTTCGCGCAGAGGGGTGATCGCCTTTTCTACCAGCACGCGCGGCGCATAGCCGAAGGCATCGTCCAGCGCCACCGTTAGCTTGTCACGGTCGCCGGCACGGGAAATGCCGACGGAAGAACCGAGGTTGACCGGCTTTACGATCATCGGATAGCCGATGGCTTCTTCCAAACGCCCGATTACCTTGTCGCTGTCCTGCGCGTACACCCTGCCGGAAAACGCCATGGCATCCAGCACCGGAATACCGGCATCGCGCAAGACGGATTTCATCAAGAACTTATCCATGCCCAGTGCGGAGGAGGTCACGTCGCAACCGGTGTACGGCACGTTGAGCATTTCCAGCATTCCCATTAACGTTCCATCCTCGACGTTGGTGCCGTGAACGGCAGGAATGGCGACCTCGAACGAGGCAACCACGTTGTTGCCAAAATGCTTGGCGGGGTAACGGATCAGATCGACACCGTGGGGGGTGGAAAGCGGAAGCACCTGCGTTGCCTGTGCAAGACATTCGCCCAGATTGCGGTAATTTTCAATATGCTCAAGCACCTCGCCGGTATAAAAGCGGTTGGCCTTGCTGATATAGACGACGATGGGGTCGTATTTATTGCGGTCCAGCGCGCTGAACGCCTGGATGCCGGTAATCACCGACACCTCGTGCTCCACACTGTGTCCGCCGAATACAACGGCAACCTTGGTTTTCATGACAACATCACCTTTCAAAAGTTATCGGGAAGATCGTTTTCTAACAGTACGATGCGCTTTTCGGCACGAGGCAAGGCGTTTAATACCGCCAAGCCGTCCTGCAACGTGTTTACCACAAACAGACGCTGTTCGTCGAAGCCGCCGGACAGTAAGCCCTCACGCAGAGGGGGAGCCTGCCGCTCACCGACCAAAACGGCGTAATCGCACTTATCGGCGGCGTAGGTGCCCAGCTCACGGTTCAGCGGTTCCTGACGCTCGCCAAGCTCCACCATACCCGGCGTTACCAACACGCGTTGCGCGTCAAATTGAGCGAGAACGTCCAAGGCACTCCGGAATCCGGCTGGGTTGGAGTTGTACGCGTCGTCGATAAAGTCGTTGGGCAACAGCTGGAGGCGGTGCTCCACCGGACGCAACAGCCGTACCGGATACACAAGCTCGTTCATGGGGATTCCCAGACGAACGGCCATGGCGATGCAGGCGAGCAGATTTTGAATGTTGTGTGCGCCCAACAGCTTGGTCGTAAAGACCTGCGACCGGCCGCACGCGGTGACGGTAAAGGTACAGCCACCGGTATCGATACGGTCGATCGTGGCGGTAAAATCGCCGTCCTTCAAGCCGTAGGTAATCACCTGACAGGCAGGCTCCTTTTCCTGAAGCCGTGTGGCAATATACGAATTGTCGGCGTTTGCCACCAAACAGCCGTTTTCCGGGAGGACATCGGCCAGCTCGAACTTGGTTTTGACCACGTTGTCGATCGAGCGGAAGGTTTCCAGGTGTTGCTCACCGATCGAGGTGATGATCCCGTACTTTGGGGATACCAGGTCACATATTTCCCGAATATCGCCCGGATTTTTGGCGCCCATTTCCGCGATGAAGATTTCGTGCGACGGCTTCATGCGTTCGCGGATGGTTCGCACCACGCCCATCGTGGTGTTGTAGCTTTCCGGGGTCATCAGCACGTTGTACCGCACCGATAACAGAGCGTGCAAAAAGCTTTTGGTGCTGGTCTTTCCGTAACTGCCGGTGATGCCGATGACGGTCAGCTCCGGCATGGATTCCAACCGACGACGGGCATCAAGCACGAAACGGTTGGAGATATAACGCTCCAGCGGCAACAGCAACCGATTGACCGCGCCGACCCAAAACCAGGGCAATAGCGACAGCAACGCGGCAAAGCCGATGCAACGCAGAGACGAGAGAAAAAAGCAAAGCACGAAAATCAGGGCGTATAAAAGAAACAGCGTGACCAACAGCCGCTTGACGCGCGCGGTAAAGACCAACGGCTTCTTGGCTTTTTTCGGCCGATTGAGCACCAGTGTCAGTGCCAATACGACGGTGCCGGCCGCGTAGGCGTACTCCGTCGGCAGGTACATGATCGGCAACAGCAGAGCCGGCAGCAGAGAGCGCCAATGGATCAGCTGTGAATCGTTTTCCTTACACCATTTGGAATAGCGTTCGGGACGATAGGAGTTTAGCTGGAGCATGTGCACAAAGTGCAACGAGCGAATCGACAATGCCAAAAAGGCGACGACCAGCAGAGCAGACTTAAACGTTGTTTCCATGATACACCTCGTTGCGTTGGTTACGATAATAAGAAAGAGTCCAATACGCGGCGGCATTGGGCAAATTGTTCGGCAAAGGCGTAATGCCCGCCATTCAGCACCACCAGCCCGGCGTCGGGAATGACACGTTCCATTTTTTGGCCGTCGGACAGCGGCGTGGCGGTATCGTCTTTGCCCCAAATGAGCAGGGTAGAAGCCTTGACCTTTGGCAGGAGGGGGGTACAGTCGTAGTGAAGCGCCAGCACCATGCTCTGCCGCATGACGTCGCTGGCCTGCCGATAATCCGAAGAGCCGAAGCGGCGACGCGCCCGATCCACGGCGTGGGGGAAAAGGTGACGGATTCCCGGTAGGGAAAATACGGCCTTCAGAGCCTTAAACGTGTAGACGCGCAGATAATACCGAAACGAATGATGCGCCGGGAGGCCGGCGGAATCCATCAGGATCGCCTTGCCAACGGTCAGAGGGCATTGCTCGCGCGAGAGAAGCTCCAGCAGAATACGGCCGCCGTTGGAGTGACCGATCGTCACGGCCTCGGTAATGCCGAGCGCCTGACAGAAGGCCACGACAAAATCGGCATATTCCACCGTAGTCCACGGCCGCGGCGGCTCCTGCGAACGGCCAAAGCCGGGAAGGTCGGGTACGATCATGCGGCAATAGCCGGAGAGGTGGTTGGTAATTTGGTGATAAACCGAGCCGTCTACCCCCCAGCCGTGGAGCAAAAGCACCGTTTGGGTGCCGACACCCTGGTCAATATAATGAATCCGCAAGCCGTTGACGGTAATTTCCACGGACGGCACCTCCTTTGGTACGAATGATCGCACGGCGCACCGACGGCAACGCCGTTAACCGTTCGCCGTTGCGTTGCCAGCGCCTTATAAATATGAATTTAATACAGCATACCATAGTTTTTCAAAAAAATCAATCCGCATTGCGAGTATATGCACAGAAAAAAGTGATTTATCAAACGGATACAAAAAAGAAAAATTTTTTCAAAAAGGGGTTGACCTGACGGATGATCTGTGGTATAGTATAAGCACCTCAAAAGGGGCTTATTTTTTTGCGCCGTTTTTCGGCGGCGCATCGCCTCTGAGGGAGGCTCAAAATACCCGTATGGGAATTTATTGGAGGTGCCGTTATGAGAGTCAAGATCACACTCGCTTGTACCGAATGCAAGCAACGCAACTACAACACCATGAAGAACAAGAAGAACGATCCGGACAGACTGGAAATGAACAAGTACTGCCGCTTCTGCCGCAAGCACACTGTGCATCGCGAAACGAAGTAAGCAGCGGAAGGGAGCAGCAAGCGATGTTTTTATGGGGCATTATCCTGATGGTGGGCGGCGCTCTTGCGGCACTGATCACTTTCCTCAGCCACCTGAACATTTTCTCTGATATCGCCGCTCTGGGCTTCGCCGACTGGTTTCAAAGGTTCTTCCAGCACGTCACCAGCCAAAAGATCGCCTTCTTTATCGGCGTGTTGCTCGTCATCGTTGGCATCGTGCTTTTCTTTGTGAGCAAGTCTCGCATGAAAAAGGCCGGCGAGGACGTTGGCAACGTGAAAAGCGTTAAGTTTTTCCGTGATCTGAAGGGTGAATTCCGCAAGATCACGTGGCCGACCAAGAAAGCTACGGCACGTAACACGGCCGTTACGTTGGCAATGTGCGCGATCATGGGTATCATCATCTGCCTGATTGACTTTGCTCTCAGCCAGTTGATTAAATTGATGCTGGGTTGATCGGGAAGGAGAACACATGGCAGACGAAGCAAAATGGTATGTGGTTCACACTTATTCCGGTTATGAGAACAAGGTTGCTACCAATTTGGAAAAAATGGTAGAAAACCGTAAGCTTCAGGAATGGATCCATGAGATCTCGATCCCGACCGAAATGGCGATCGAGATCAAGGATGGCAAAAAGCGTGAAGTCGAACGGAAAATTTTCCCCGGCTACGTTCTGGTGAAAATGGTTATGACCGATGAATCGTGGTACGTGGTGCGTAATACGCGCGGCTGTACCGGTTTCGTCGGACCGAACGGCAAGCCCACGCCACTGACCGATGCGGAAGTGGCGGCGCTGGGCGTCGAAAAGCATCCCGTCGAAATCAACTACGTCGTCGGTGATATGGTTCGTATCATTGACGGCCCGCTGGAGAACTTCAGCGGTCGTGTGGATGAGCTTGACGTGGAGAAAAACAAGGTCCGCGTTACGGTGTCTATGTTTGGTCGGGAAACTCCCGTCGAACTGGAACTGGATCAGGCGGAGCTTATGGAGTAAGGGTTACTCCGTCAATTACGAGGGTATGGGCATTCGCCCTTTTCCTGTGCGTCGGACACTTTTCCGACTGTGGGAGGCGCAATCAAGGCTTCCGGCTTGATACAGCGCCGCCGTTACCACAAATTTTGGAGGTGCAAGAAAAATGGCTCAAAAGGTTACCGGGTACATTAAACTGCAGATTCCGGCGGGTAAAGCCACGCCGGCACCGCCTGTTGGTCCGGCTCTCGGTCAGCACGGCGTAAACATCATGGCGTTCACGAAGGAATTCAACGAGCGCACCAAGAACGACGTGGGTCTGATTATCCCCGTCATCATCACGGTGTATGCGGATCGTTCTTTCACGTTCGTCACCAAGACCCCTCCGGCAGCGGTCCTGATTAAGAAGGCCTGCGGCATCGAGACCGCATCCGGCGTTCCGAACAAGACCAAGGTTGCCAAGATTACCAAGGAACAGGTTCGTAAGATTGCCGAAACCAAAATGCCCGACTTGAACGCTGCCAGCGTGGAAGCTGCCATGAGCATGGTGGCCGGCACGGCACGTAGCATGGGTGTCGAAGTTGTCGACTGATTCTGTGTTCCGGGTGGGAGGAACAAACGTTATTCCGATTTTACCACTCATGCCAACCGCGGCAAAGCCGTGTGGATGGTAACTAACAGGGAGGAAATAAACCAATGAAACATGGTAAGAAGTACGTCGACAGCGCCAAGCTGATCGACCGCGCCGCACAGTACGATGTGGCGGAAGCTTTGGATATTGCCGTTAAAACCGGCAAGGCCAAGTTCGATGAAACCGTAGAGGTTCACGTAAAGCTGGGTGTTGACAGCCGTCACGCCGATCAGCAGGTTCGTGGTGCCGTCGTTCTGCCGAACGGTACCGGTAAGAAAATCCGCGTTTTGGTGTTTGCCAAAGAGGATAAGCATCAGGCCGCTTTGGATGCCGGTGCCGATTATGTCGGTTCCGACGATCTGGTCGCCAAGATCAACGGCGGTTGGATGGATTTCGACGTTGTGATCGCCAGCCCGGACATGATGGGTCTGGTCGGTCGTCTCGGTAAGGTGCTCGGCCCCCGTGGCTTGATGCCCAACCCGAAGGCCGGTACGGTCACGCCGGACGTTGCCAAGGCTGTTACCGAAGCTAAGGCCGGTAAGATCGAGTATCGTCTGGACAAGACCAACATCATCCACTGCCCGATTGGCAAGGTGTCCTTT
>CAYMHR010000042.1:0-10390 GCA_964390295.1 uncultured Eubacteriales bacterium | reverse complement strand
AAAACGGCGTACACACTTTGAAAAAGCGTGTACGCCGTTTTGTATGCGCAACAGAGTAAATTTACAGAGAATTTATCAGGGCGGTAGCGCAACGAATTCCGTCTACCGCCGCCGAGGTGATACCGCCGGCGTAGCCGGCACCTTCGCCGCAGGGAAACAGGCCGCGCACAGCGGATTGGCATTGTTCGTCGCGGAGAAGCCGAACGGGCGAGGAACTGCGGGATTCTACGCCGGTCAGGACGGCGTCGTAACGGTCAAAGCCGCGGAGCCGCTTGCCGAATTCCGGCAAGGCGAGCTTTAATGAGTGCGCGACAAAGGGCGGCAAACACTCGCGCAGATCGCAGGGGGTAACGCCGGGACGATAGGAGGGTTCCACGTCGCCCAGGGCTTTGGTGGCGCGGTCGACGCAAAAATCACCGACGAGCTGTACCGGGGCGCGATAGGAGCCGCCGCCGAGACGATACGCACGGCGTTCCATTTGCTGTTGCAGGGTGATGCCTGCCAGCGGCGAATCGCCGGGGGTATCCTCCGGCGTGACACCGACCAGCAGGGCGCTGTTGGAGTTGCGGGCATCCCGCGCAAAAGCACTCATGCCGTTGACGGCAACGCCACCTTCCTCGGATGCGGCGGCGATCACCTCACCGCCCGGACACATACAAAAGGTGTACACGCCCCGTCCGTGCGGCGGAGCAACGTGCAATTTGTAATCCGCCGCGCCGAGTGCCGGGTGTCCGGCGGCGGTTCCGTATTGAGCCCGGTCGATCCATTCACGCGGATGCTCGATGCGAACGCCGACGGCAAAGGGCTTTTTCTCCATGGGTACGCCGTTTTCGTACAGCATGGCGATCGTATCGCGCGCGCTGTGGCCAATGGCAAGAATCACCTGCTCGCAGGAAAGCTCTTCGGTTCCGTGAGCCGTACGGAGCGTGATGCCGGTTAGTTGTTGATTTTCACAGTGAAGGCCGATCAACTGCGTTTCAAACCGAACTTCACCGCCCAGGGCGACGATTTGCCGTCGTAGCCCCTTTACGGCGGCGATCAAACGGTCGGTACCGACGTGTGGCTTGGCCTGCCATAAAATTTCATCGGGGGCACCGGCGGCCACCAGCGTTTCCAGCACAAACCGGCAACGCGGATCGCGGATGCCGGTGTTTAGCTTGCCGTCGGAAAAGGTGCCGGCACCACCTTCCCCGAACTGAACGTTGGAGTGGAGGTCCAGCACGCCGGTTTGGCGAAAACGCGCGACGGCTTCGGTGCGGCGTTCTACGGGCTCTCCGCGCTCGATCAACAGCGGACGCAACCCGGCGCGTGCCAGCACCAGCGCGGCAAACAGTCCGGCCGGGCCACTGCCGACAACGACGGGTCGGTGGGTGGGCGAAGCCGAGACGGTCGGCAACGGTAACGTGGTCGGGCAGTAGGGCTTGACCGACGGATGATGACAGGCGGCAAGGACCTCCGCTTCACGATCGACGGTGACGATCACGGCAATTTCAAATACCAACCGAGGCTTCTTGCGGGCATCCACCGAGCGGCGGTGAAGCCGGCAGGTGAGCAAGCTGCCCTCTGAAACGCCCAAACGATCGGCCGCCTGACGGCGCAAATCGCGTTCGGTATAGGAGAGCGGCAGGCGCAAGCCGGTAATTTCAATCATGCCGTCACCGCCTTTGCCGCCAAATAGGCCGAAGCCCACGCCCACTGCAAATTAAATCCGCCGCAGTCTCCGTCAACATCCAGCATTTCACCGATCAGGTACAGACCGGGCACGCGACGGGATGCCATGGTATGTGGGTCTACGTCGTCGGTGGCGATGCCGCCGGCGGTGACTTGGGCGCCGGAAAGCCCCTGCGTACCGAGCACGGGGAGAGTCATTCCCTTGATGGTGTCGGCCAGACGGTGCAACGTGCCGGAAGCGAGGGTGTCTGTCGGCGTTTCTAACGTCAGCCCTGCCATCCGGCACACGGTTTGCCCGATGCGCTTGTTGAGCAGGCCGGTGAGAAAATCGGAGGCCGTGCGCTGAAGGTGACGACGCTCCGACAGCAATGTCAACAGCGAGAGCTTGTCAATGGAGGGAAGCAGATCGATTTGAGCGGTCATGGTGCCGAGCTTACGTCGTTCCCAATCACCGACGTCACGCGAAATTTGCATGACTGCCGGGCCGGAAATGCCGTATTCGGTAAACAGCAGCTCGCCGGTGTGGGAGCGGAGCGGTTGTCCGTTGAGGCAAAAGGTGACGGTGGCATCCGTGCGAAGCCCCTTCATGGCGCGCACGAAGGTGGTGTCGGTTCGCACCTGGACGATGGAGGGGAACAGCGGCGTTTTGCGATGGCCGAGCGCCGTAGCCAGCGCGTAACCGTCGGAGGAGCCTCCCAACGTCGGGGCGGCTGCACCGCCGGTGGCCAAAACGACGCGGCGGGCGTGAACGACGTCGCCGGTATTCAGCGCCAGTGAAAATCCGTCCTTGTCGGGCGTAATACGGTGGACGGTGACGTTGCAGTGCTCGGTCACGTTCAGGCGTGCCAGCTCTAGCCGCAGGCTGTCCAAAACGGCACCGGCTTGCTGACAGAGCGGATATTCGCGCCCTGCTTCACGCGGTGCGCACAACACGCCGATGGAACGAAAAAACTCCGTAGCGGCGGCAGGCGGAAAGGCTTCCAGTGCCGGACGCACAAAGGCAGCCGCGCCTTCGCCGTGGTAGTGGGCGACGGTGGCGTGGCGGTTGGTGATATTACAGATGCCGTTGCCGGTTGCCAACAGCTTTTTCCCGACGCGTGCCTGCTTTTCCAGCAGGACGACCCGATCACCGCCGCATTGGCGTGCACAAAACACGGCCGCGGCCAAGCCGGATGCGCCGCCGCCGACGATAGCAATTTCACAACAACGAGACATAGAGATTCCTCCTGTGATATTAGTACCAGTATACCAGCGTTTTTCGGCAGGGTCAAGAAAAAACGTGGCACGATGGAGTTGTGCCGGATAAAACGCCAAACGGAGGGAAACATAAGCAATACGGAAACGTTGTGGAAATGAGAACGCGACGTTGATGAATGATGCCAACTGAAAAAGTGGGTGATGGAGTGAGCGAACGTTGTTGACAAACGAGTTATTTGACCTGAAGCAAAGTCGTTTTGGCTCGATTTTACGGCAATATCCGTATCCGTGGCAGTTGTTGCCCCGCTTGGGTGAGCATCTATGCCGAATGGGAGAACAGTTGCCGTCGGATCGGTTTGAACAAGTGAAAAAAGCGGTTTGGATCGCGCGCACCGCCAAGGTGGCCGCGTCGGCGGAGATCATCGGTCCGTGTATTGTGGACGAGGAGGCGGAAATTCGTGTCGGCGCATTCGTACGCGGTCGGGTAATGATTGGCCGCGGAGCGGTGGTGGGAAATTCCACGGAGCTGAAAAACGCGCTTCTGTTTGATAGCGTACAGGCACCGCACTACAATTATATCGGAGATTCCGTCGTGGGGTATCGGGCGCACTTCGGTGCCGGTGCCGTCACGTCCAATGTCAAAAGCGATCGCTCACCGGTGATCGTTCGCGACGGCGAACGGCAGATTGCTACCGGTCTGAACAAGTGCGGCGCTATGATCGGCGACGGCGTTGAGCTCGGATGCGGTTGCGTGCTGAATCCGGGTACCGTGGTGGGACCCAACGCACAGATTTATCCGTTATGCAGTGTTCGCGGACTGGTGCCGGCCGGATATATTTATAAGGCGGCCGGAAATCTGGTGAAACGGAGGAATTAAAATGGGACGACTGTTTGGAACGGACGGGGTGCGCGGCGTTGCCAACACGGAGCTGAACGCCGAGCTGGCCATGCAAATCGGCCGTGCGGCGGCGCTGGTGCTGGCTAAGGACGGCCGTCGTCGTCCGGTACTGGCAATCGGCACGGACACGCGGGCATCGGCAGATATGCTGGTGGCGGCGCTAACGGCCGGCTTGTGCTCAGTGGGCGCCGACGTGATTCAGTTGGGGGTGATCCCAACGCCGGCCGTTGCGTATTTGGTGGGGAAATATAAGGCGGATGCCGGGATCGTGGTGTCGGCGTCACACAATCCGGCAACGTTTAACGGAATTAAGCTGTTCAGCGGAGACGGGTATAAATTGCCGGACGTGTTGGAGGAGGAAATCGAGACGCTGGTGTTGCGCCGGCAAACCGAGTATCCCAAGCCGACCGGCAATGAAATCGGTCGCGTCACGGTGGCTTCACGGGCGGCGAGGGATTATATCGACCATTTGAAAAGCACGGCGCTGTATATGCCGGAAGGAACGTACGTCGCGGTGGACTGTGCCAACGGCGCGGCGTCGGTGACGGCACGGCAGTTGTTTAGTGAGCTGGGATGCCGCGTCGAAATTTTGTCGAGCGATCCCGACGGGGTCAACATCAACGAGCAATGCGGATCGACGCATCTGGAACGGCTTTCGGAATTTGTCAAGGAACGGGGCTGTGAATTGGGGATCGCTTTTGATGGTGACGCTGATCGGTGCTTATGCGTGGACGGCGACGGCACCGTCGTCGATGGCGATCGGATCATGGCCATTTGTGCGTTGGACCTGCAGGAACGCGGCAAGCTACGAGGGAATACCGTGGTCGGAACGATTCTCACCAACTTCGGGTTTACGAGGTTTTGCGAACAGCACGGGCTGAAATTTATTGCGACCAAGGTGGGGGATCGCTTTGTGCTGGAGGAAATGTTGCTGGGGAATTATTCGTTCGGCGGTGAGCAGTCGGGGCACATTATCTTTCGCGATTTTGCCACAACCGGCGACGGACAGTTGACCGCCGTACAGTTGCTGTCGTATCTCAAGCGGTGCGGACGTTCCTTGCGGGAGCTGGCGCAGGTCATGCCGCCGTATCCGCAGTACAGCGTCAATTTGCCGGTCAGCGCCGATGGCAAGCGACATTTCTTTACCAACAGCGCGGTGAAGGCGGCCGTTCGGGCGGCAGAACAAGCGCTGGGAAGCGGTGGACGAATTGTCGTTCGGCCGTCCGGAACCGAGCCGCTGATTCGCGTGATGGCGGAAGGCGAAAACGTCGCACAGGTGCGTGAACAAGCCGAAACGGTGGCAACGGTCATCCGCGAGCAGCTAGGCGAACAGGCATAAAAAACGGCTCCCTTTGACAAGGGAGCCGTTTTGTGTTACGATACAGAGAAGTGAGGTGAGCGACGTGGCAGGAAGACGGGAGCCGTCCGCTTTGGTGCGGGCGGCCGTGGAGCGGTACGATATGATCGCCGAAGGAGACCGGATTGCCGTCGGTGTTTCCGGCGGAAAGGACAGTGTGGCACTGTTGGCGTTTTGTGTTACGATACAGAGAAGTGAGGTGAGCGACGTGGCAGGAAGACGGGAGCCGTCCGCTTTGGTGCGGGCGGCCGTGGAGCGGTACGATATGATCGCCGAAGGAGACCGGATTGCCGTCGGTGTTTCCGGCGGAAAGGACAGTGTGGCACTGTTGGCGTTGTTGGTGGAGCTTCGCCGGTTTTATCCACGCCGGTTTTCACTGACGGCAATCACGCTGGACCCCGGCTTTGACGGTGAATCGGATTACAGCGAGCTGGCTGCCCTGTGTGAGCAATGGCAGGTACCGTACGTACTGCGGCGCACGCATTTGTGGGACGTGGTGCAGGAGAAAGGCGCAGGACAGACGCCGTGCAGTCTGTGTGCACGGTTGCGTCGCGGTGCCTTACACCGCACGGCGATCGAACTGGGGTGCCGTACCGTTGCTTTGGGACATCATCAGGACGATGCCGCCGAGACGATGCTGATGAATTTGTTGTCGGGTGCCACGCTGGATTGCTTTTCACCGAAAAGCTATCTGGACCGTCGCGAAATCACGCTGATTCGCCCGTTGGTGTTTGCGCAGGAGCGCGAAATCGAGGCGTACGTGCGCCGGGAAAAATTGCCGATTGTGCGGTCGAGGTGTCCGGTAGATGGGGATACCCATCGTCAACGCGTGAAGGAGTTGATCGCCGACCTGTCGCAGGACTATGGCGAGGTCAGCGAAAAAATCGTAGCCGCTTTGCAAAAGGCCGAAATCGGCGGCTGGAGACAGGTGAAAAAAAGCGACGACGGAGCATGATCCGTCGTCGCTTTGAATTTAGTCCTTGTAGCCGTTGGGGTTTTGCGACTGCCACTTCCAGGCGGTGCGGCACATATCGTCCAGACCGTACTGTGCCTCCCAGCCGAGCAACTCCTTAGCTTTGGCAGGGTTGGAGTAGCAGGTCCCAATATCGCCGGGGCGACGTGGGGAAATTACGTAGGGAACCTTGACGCCGTTGACACGCTCAAAGGTATTTACCAAGTCCAGCACGCTGTAGCCGGTGCCGGTGCCGAGGTTGATCGCTTCCGCTCCGGTATGAGTGCGCGCGTAATCCACCGCGCAGACGTGGCCGCGCGCCAAATCCACGACGTGGATGAAGTCACGCACACCGGTTCCGTCGGGCGTGTCGTAGTCGTTGCCAAACACGGACAACTGGGGGCGCTTGCCGATGGCTACCTGCGACACGTACGGCATCAGGTTGTTGGGAATACCGTTGGGGTCCTCGCCAATCCGGCCGCTTTCGTGTGCACCGATGGGGTTGAAATAGCGAAGCAGGACGACCGACCATTCCGGATCGGATACGCAAAGGTCTTGCAGAATACATTCGATCATAAATTTGGTTCGGCCATAGGGATTGGTGACGGCACCCACCTCCATGGTTTCGTTCAGGGGCGAGGGGTTGTTCATGCCGTACACGGTAGCGGAGGAGCTGAAGACCATGCGCTTGCAACCGAACTCACGCATGACGTTGCACAGTACCAGCGTGCCGTTGACGTTGTTGTCAAAGTATTCCAGCGGCTTTTGTACCGATTCCCCTACGGCCTTCAGACCGGCGAAATGAATGACCGTGTCGATGGAGTGGGCACGAAAAACGGCGCGCAGTCCTTCGGCATCGCGGATGTCACATTCGTAAAACGGAAATTCCTTGCCGGAAAGCTCGAACACGCGACGCAGGGCTTCGGGAGAGGAATTGTAATAGTTGTCGATGACAACGATATCATGTCCGCTCTTGAGCAGCTCGATGCAGGTGTGGCTTCCAATATAGCCGCAACCACCGGTGATAAGTATTGACATAATCAAATCCCCCTTGTATAATTTAAGTAACACCTCTATTATATAGGCAAATTTCGGGTTTTGCAATGCTTTATTGCGGCAATGACAAAAAGTACACCATTTTTGACAAAAAGGCTATTGCCGCTCGGCATGGGGTGCGGTACGATAACATTTGGATATTTTGAAAGGAAGATGTTTTATGAAACCAACGTTAGTTATTCTTGCCGCCGGTATGGGCAGCCGCTTCGGCGGACTCAAGCAGCTCACGCCTGTGGGTCCGTCCGGTCAAATGATTATTGATTATTCCATTTATGATGCGATTCAGGCCGGCTTCGGCAAGATCGTTTTTATCATCAAGCATGCCATCGAGGAGGATTTCCGCAAGCTGATCGGTGATCGCGTGGCGCAAAAGATTCCGGTGGAGTACGTTTTCCAAGAGCTGGACAAGCTGCCCGAAGGCTATACCGTTCCCGAAGGCCGTGAAAAGCCGTGGGGCACCACGCACGCGATTCTGTGCTGCCGCGACGCCGTGAAGGAGCCGTTTATGGTGATCAATGCCGACGACTTCTACGGTGCCGAGAGCTTTAACATTTTGGCCGATTATCTGAACAACCCGCCTGCCGACAACGGCAAAATGCAGTTTGCCATGTCCGGCTTCGTGCTGGAAAACACCTTGACCGAAAACGGTTACGTTTCGCGCGGTGTCTGCGTCGTGGACGAAAACGATAAGCTGCTCGGCCTGGCGGAGCGCACGCACATTGAACTGCAAAACGGCAAGCCTGTGTTTACCGAGGACGGCGGAAAGACCTTTGAAGATTTGACTCCCGGTTGCACGGTTTCGATGAACGCTTGGGCTTTCCCGGCGGAAATTCTCGATCATCTCGATACCTATTTCGGCCGCTTCCTGGAAACGACCGCGAAAGAGAACCCCCTGAAGTCCGAATGTTATCTGCCGGTTGTCGTTGACGAAATGATGAAGGACGGCATTGCCGAGGTGAAGGTGCTTCATTCCACCGATCGCTGGTACGGCATGACCTATGCCGAGGACAAGGCGGACGTGGTCAACGCCATTGCCGCTATGACAGAGCAGGGAAAATACCCGGTGAAGATGTAAGGAGTATACCTCATGACGATCGTAGACATTGCCAAGCATTTTGCGATGGATCAGGAGCCGCTGGCGGCAGAGCCGTACGGCTGCGGCCATATTAATGACACATATTGTGTCACCTCTAAAGACAAGCGCTATATTCTTCAGCGTATCAATCACCACGTTTTTCCCGATGTGGCAGGTCTGATGGATAATATCAGCCGTGTTACGGCCATGCTTCGCGAGCAGGTCGTCGCCAAGGGCGGCGATCCGGACCGCGAGTGCCTGCAAATCATTCCCACCAAGGACGGCAAGGCGTATTTGGAGTTGGACGGCAACTATTATCGGATGTACGTGTTTGTGGAGCGCACCCTGTCTTTGCAAACCGTAGAGGACCCGATCCACTTCTATTATTCCGCTGTGGCGTTCGGCCGTTTTCAAAAGCAGTTGGCGGATTTTCCGGCCGAAACGCTGTGCGAAGTGATCCCGAATTTTCACAACACGGCTTCGCGCTATGCCGCTTTTGAGGAAGCCGTTGCGCGCGATGCCAAAGGTCGCGCCGCCGAGGTACAGCAGGAGATCGATTTCGTCCGTGCTCGCAAGGCGGATACCGAAAAGGTGGTGGCCTTGCTGGAGTCCGGCGAGCTGCCGCTTCGTGTAACGCACAACGACACCAAGCTCAACAACGTTTTGTTGGACGACGAAACCGGCAAGCCCATGGCTGTTATCGATTTGGATACGGTGATGCCCGGCTCGGCGTTGTACGATTTCGGTGACAGTATTCGGTTTGGCACCAATCCCTGTGCCGAGGATGAAAAGGATTTGTCCAAGGTGTTCTGCCGCGTCGATCTGTTCGAGGAATTTACGCGGGGGTATCTGGAGGCCTGCGGCGACAGCCTGACCGCCAAGGAAAAGGAGCTGCTCCCGTTCGGCGGCTATCTGATGACGCTGGAATGTGGTATCCGCTTCCTGACCGACTACCTGGACGGCGATACGTATTTCAAAATCCATTATCCCGACCAAAACCTGGATCGTTGCCATACGCAGTTTAAGCTGGCAGCCGATATTATGGATAAAATGGACGAATTGTGTGCGATCGTCAAAAAGTACGACAAATAAGTTGCTTACCGTAGCCGTTGCTTCTCCGGAAGCGGCGGCTGTTTTTTGTTGAAATTTTTCGGCAGGTATGATATGATTATGTTAGATTGGCGCGGCCGGGTGCGGCTCGCGCGCTTGAGGAGGAAACAATATGCACAGAAACAAGAGGCTGTCGCGCTTCGTCGTCACAGCGGTGCTCTGCGTCGTCGTGTTTGCTTTGACGACGGTGGGGTTATCGGCATCGGGGGAGGCATCTGTCACGGAGGCCAATACGATCGTTTCCGTGGGCGACGTTGCCTATGACCTTACCAATGCCGAGGACGCCATGTCGTATACCAACGACTATGCCGACAACTTGCAAAACGATCCCGAATTTGAGAAAAATTTGCAGACGGCACTCGACAAGGTGCATGAGGACGTTCCGCTGTACGCTACCGGTTGGGCGTTGTTGCCCCCGGTGATCGCCATTGTGCTGGCGCTGATTACCAAAGAGGTGTATTCCTCGTTGCTGATCGGCATCGTGGCAGGCGGACTGCTGTATGCTAACTTTGGCTTTGAGGGCACCGTGAACCACGTGATTGCGAACGGCTTTATCGGTAGCTTGTCCGATAGCTATAACGTCGGTATTTTGTTTTTCCTGGTGATGCTGGGCGCGATGGTGGCGCTGATGAACCACGCCGGCGGCTCGGCCGCTTTTGGGCGCTGGGCAACGTCGCATATCAAGTCGCGGATCGGCGCACAGTTGGCAACCGTTTGTCTCGGTGTGCTCATCTTTATCGATGACTATTTCAACTGCCTGACCGTTGGCTCGGTCATGCGCCCGGTGACGGATAAACAGGGCATTTCGCGTGCCAAGCTGGCGTATATTATCGACGCCACCGCGGCGCCGGTGTGCATCATCGCTCCGATTTCCTCGTGGGCGGCGGCGGTTTCCGGTTTTGTGGCCGGCACCGGCGCTACCAGCGGTATAGCACTGTTTATCAGTGCCATTCCGTATAACTTCTACGCACTGCTCACCATTGCGATGCTGATCTTCCTTGCCGTGACCGGCATCGATTTCGGTCCCATGAAAAAGCATGAGGACAATGCGAAAAACGGTGACCTGTTTACCGT
>CAYMHR010000041.1:0-10452 GCA_964390295.1 uncultured Eubacteriales bacterium | reverse complement strand
GAACCCACACAACCAGCTTGGAAGGCTGGGGTTCTACCACTGAACTACACCCGCAGGTGTCTCGGATCACCGAGCAGTGACTATCATACCACAGGTCATGCCGCGCTGTCAAGAGGTTTTTTTACAGATTGTTACCGTATTATAATTTTCGTCGTAAGTGAACCGATACGCCTCCAACGGTGCCACCCCCACCGGCAGGCAGGCGTTCACCGTTTCCGTAAACCACGTTGATTGCTGCACGAAAAACAGCGCGTCGTCAAAGCAATCCACCGAGAACCGCAAATGCACCGTTTTCTCACCGGCGGTCAACGCCGACGCCACGTGCAAGGCGATCTGCTTTTGATCCGCGACTTCAAAATAGCTTCCGGTCATGCGATAATAATTATACTCGGTCTCCGTCGTGCTAAACACGCCGATCGTTTCGCTTCCCTCGCAATGACTGGCCGTCATATCACGGCTGTTCACGTTAAAATAGGTGTACTCAATTCCCTGCTCGGTATCATCCCACGTCGGGTCCACATAGTACAGCTTGCCCCCCAGAGCCACCGCGTTCCACATGTGGGGCGTACCCTGTCGGTCGTAGCCGGCCACCACCGTCGCCTGCACGCCGGCACCGTTCAGCAAATATTGCAACGCACGGGCGTAGCCCTCGCACACCGCCCGTCCCTCCACCAAAGCACCGTAGACGGTAAACGCCGTCGAAAACCGCTCGCTTTGTGTCTGGGTAGCCGCCTCGTGATGATATTGGCACTGCGTCAGCAACGCATCGTGCAATACCAGCTCCTTTTCGAAGTCCGTCATGGCCGGCTGAATCCGGCTTAAATACTCCTCCCGCTTTTGATACAACTGCTCCCGTGCCGCGGCGCGCTCATCCGCCGACATCGTATAGGACAAGATCAGGGTGTCGTACCGGGAGCCAACGCCGCTGTAGCCGTAATCGTTATCCAAATAGAAAAAAGCGGGATGATCCTGCGTAACCGCCAGATAGAGTCGTTGGATTTCCTTGGCATCGGAAGCCGGATTCGGCAACCGCACGGCAAGACCACGGCGCTTTTCACCGTTTCGTTCCAGCGTAACCGTCTCCTCCGTAGCAAATCCGTCCCGCAGAGCCGTATAAACCGCTCCGTAATTGGCTTTTTGCTCGTCCGAAAGAAAGGAATACGCCCAACAGCCTTCGTATTCCGCCACATATCGGTTCTGCTGTTCCGTCTCCAACGACTGATCGCGAATCGTATCGATCCAGGAACAGCCGCCGAGAAAAACCAAACAAAACGCCAGTAACGCCGCCGCGACCCGTCTCATACGATCACCTCTGTCGATCATCATAGCATTTCCGCCGAAAAAAATCAACCGACTTCCGCAGAAAAGCTGTGCATTGCCATCGCCTCCTACGCCGCCGCAATCACAAACCGTCGTGCCGCGGCCGTTCCAACCGTGAAACCGGCCGGCACCACGATGCGGCACAAGGTACCGTCGTTGGCCGCCGCCAGCTGTTTCAGTTCCTCGCGCACGAGTGTAAAACCGGCAATGGAAACCGAGTCCTCGCATTGCGCGGCAAAGGCGCAAAACAGCTCCTCCAGATCAAAGCCGGGGGTCAAATAGCGATTGACGATGGCCGCCACCACACCGGCGTGCACTTCCGCACGGCCCGTCACGTCCCGTTGCCAATCGGTATAGCGCAGCACGTCGGCAACCTGCAATGAGGTCAGCGTTTGCTCGCCGGCCGACAACGTGCCGACCGCCTCCGGCAACGAATAGCGGATACCGTTTCCCAGCGAAGCCACCAACGACGCCACCGCGCCGACCGAAAAGCGGAGCACCGCGTCGTAGTGCTCTCCCGTCGCCTCTAACAAGCGGTCAGCCGCCGCAATGCCTGCTTCGCCATACGCGGCGGCCAGCGTGGACAGCGTAGCCGCGCAACGAACCTCCGTTTGCGCCGGATAACCGATGGCCGTAACCGTCATCGCCGCCGTATCCGTGCCAACCGCCACGGCCGCCGTCAATTCGTTCTCCGCATCGTGAATCAACAGCAACAGCGAGCGTTTCTTGCCCTGCGCCGCTTCGGCCGGGGCAACGTCTCCCTGTGAAACGCCGTGGAGCAGCCACGGCAAAGCGACCGTCGTGCCGAATACCGCCACAGCGATCAGAAAGGTCGGCAGTACGGTGCGCCAAACGCGCGTTCTTCTCTGCCGCCGAATCGGAACGCCGTGTCTCATGGCACCAACCGTCCGTCCTGAATCCGAATCCGTCGCTCCGCCGAATCCGCAATGCTACGATCGTGAGTAATCAGCACGACGGTTCTCCCCTCCCGGTGTAATTCCCGAAGAATTTCCATCACCTCGCCGCCGGAAACGGTATCCAAATTGCCGGTCGGCTCATCCGCCAGCAACAGCGGCGGAGAGGCGACGATAGCGCGTGCAATGGCCACGCGCTGTTGCTGACCGCCGGACAGCTCCGACGGCCGATGTGCGACGCGTTGCTCCAAGCCGACCCGTTTCAGGCTGTCCAAGGCACGCAGACGACGTTCCTCACGTGGGACACCGCGGTACAGCAGTGGCAATTCCACGTTTTCCAGCGCCGTCAGCGACGGGATCAAATGGAACCCCTGAAATACGAAGCCGATCATCCGTCCGCGCACCTGCGTCCGCCGCCGTTCACCGCCGCGCGTCATACTTTTCCCTGCCAGACGGTATTCGCCGCGACTCGGCAAGTCCAAGCAACCGAGAATATTCATCAGCGTCGATTTTCCGGAGCCGGAGCGTCCGATCACCGCCAAAAATTCCCCCTGCTCCACCGTCAGCGTAACGTTTTGCAAGGCGTGAACACGGCCCGCACTTGAGGTATAATACTTTTCCACGTGCTCCAAAGCAATCAGCTCCACGCTTCGCTCGCCTCCGTCTATAGTATAACCACGCGCCCGATAAAATTCCTGCGTTTTTTTGCTTTTCCTTGACAAGCTCGTTTGCGCGACGATATAATGTGAGTATCGTAAGCAGGCTTCTGCTTTTTGCACGATACCATCGTTTAAGGAGTGTTGTTTCGTGAAATTTCATTACTTGGGCACTGCCGCCGCCGAAGGAGTCCCGGCGCCGTTTTGCGCTTGCCAAAACTGCGTACAGGCGCGCAAAGAGGGCGGCAAAAGCATCCGCGGCCGTTCACAGGCGCTCATCGACGATCGCCTTCTCATCGATTTTCCTGCCGACACCTGTTATCGGGCGTTGCACGGTCAACTGGATTTGGTCAAAATCCGGCATTGCCTGATCACGCACAACCATCAGGATCACCTGTATCCCGAAGAAGCCGCCATGCGTTCTCCCGGCTTCGCTCACCCGGACGACGACGTTCCACTCACCTTTTACGGCACGGCCGACACGCTGGCACCGTTGCGTTCTCCACAACTCAAGCGCACGCTGGAAAGCGGCCGCGTCCGCTTGCAGGAGATCGTTCCGTTTGAGCCGTTTTCCGTGATGAACTATACCGTGACCGCTTTTCCTGCCAACCACGAGCCGGCCGGCGCCACCATCTACCAGATTACCGACGGGGCCGTGACGGTGCTCTACGCACACGATACCGGCTACTTCTTCGACGAGGTGTGGGCGTGGCTGGAACGTGAAAAACCGTCGTACGACTTGATTTCTCTGGACTGCACCGGCGGCACCTATACCGAAGGCTATCGCAACGGGCACATGCGTCTGGAGGTCGTCTGCGAAGCGGTGGAACTCCTGAAAGGCATCGGCTGTATCCGTCCATCCACACGCCTGTTCGTCAACCATTTTTCGCATAACGGCATTTCCACGCACAGCGATCTGTGCTTCCACGCCGAAAAGTTGGGACTGGAGGTCGCCTACGACGGTTGCGAGCTTACCGTGTAAGTCTACGCCCTTGCCGTCCGGCTTTCGGTGCAAGAATCGTAGAATTGGCGCTTGACTTTTGCGTCGGAGGCGCGTATAATATCACGTGGAGAGAATGGAGACACAAAAACACCACCAAGGGGTTTTTGTGTCTCTTTTTATTTGTAAACAAGGGGGTATTCACCATGCAACCGTCCCTCCTCAGCGACTGTCTCGAACGCAGTCCCGTCATCGCCGCCGCTTCCAACGAGCAGGCCTTTTACGACGCGCTGACAGCGCCGCCGGAGATCATCTTTTATCAAAACATCAGCCTGCCCAAAATTCAAAAGCTGGTTCAGGAAGCCCATGGTGCCGGTAAGCACCTGTTCGTCCACATGGACCTTGCCGAAGGACTGGGCAAGGACCGTACCGGCGTGGAATATCTTGCCTCCTGCGGTATCGACGGACTGATCAGCACACGGGGTCAGTTGATCCGCTACGCACGCGAAAGCGGTCTGCTGACGGTTCAGCGCTTTTTCATGCTGGATTCGCAAAGCTTGTCCGGCGTCCATACCATGATCACCAACACCATGCCGGATTTGATCGAGGTCATCCCCGGCATCATCGGCAAAGCGATCAAGCGCTTCGCCGGCGGTCCGGTGCCGGTGATTGCCGGCGGCCTCATTGAAACCAAGGCCGAAGTGACCGAGGCTCTTGCCAGCGGCGCGTCGGCTATTTCCACCAGTGCTGAAAATCTATGGCATTTATAAAAAGAGGGGTTACGTATGTTTGATGTCATCGTTGCCGGTGCCGGTGTCATCGGCGCTATGATCGCACGCGAGTTATCGCGGTATTCGCTGTCCGTTTGTCTGCTGGAAAAGGAAAACGACGTTGCCTGCGGCGCCAGCAAAGCAAACAGCGGCATCATCCACGCCGGGTTCGACCCGGAGCCGGGCACACTGAAGGCCGCCATGAACGTGGCCGGTGTGCCGCTGTTGTACGAAGCCGCCCGCCAGCTTCACGTTCCGCACCGCAACAACGGTTCGTTGATCGTCGCCTTCGGTGCCGACGAGGAACCGGCGCTGCACGAGCTGTACGAGCGCGGTATTCAGAACGGTGTCGAAGGTCTGCGGCTTCTGTCCGGCGACGAAGCACGCGCCCTGGAGCCGGCGTTATCCGGCGCGGTCACGCTGGCACTGCTGGCATCGACCGCCGGTATCATCTGCCCCTACGCCCTGACCATTGCCGCTGTCGGCAACGCCATGGACAACGGTGTGGAGTTGCTGCGCCTATTCGATATCACCGACGTCGCCCACGGCGACGAAGGCTTCACCGTGACGGCGGCCGACGGTCGCCGGGTACAGGGTCGCTTTTTGGTGAACTGCGCCGGTGGCGGTGCCGCCCGCATTGCCGCACTGGCCGGTGACGGCTTTTTCACCTTGATCCCCCGTTCCGGCGAGTATCTGCTGCTGGACAAAGCCGAAGGCGCCCGTGTGTCTCACACCGTCTTTCAGGTTCCTACGGCCGCCGGCAAGGGCGTCCTCGTTACCCCCACCGCCGACGGCAATCTGCTGGTTGGCCCCACCGCCACGCCGGTTGACGCGGACGATTGTACCGAAACCACCCCGGAGGGGCTGGCTTCGGTCATGTCCCTTTCGCGCAAAAGTGTCCCCGACGTTGACCTGCGCCAGGTGATCACCTCCTTCTGCGGCGTGCGCGCCTCCACCAAGGGCGGCGATTTCATCTTGCAGCGCTCCAACGTCGTTCCCCATTTGGTTCACGCCGCGGCGATCGACTCCCCCGGCCTGTCCTCCTGCGTCGCCATCGCACGCCACGTTGTCGCGTTGTTGCGAGACGAAGGTCTCACCACCTCCGAAAAGGAGGACTGGAACGGCGAGCGCGTCAACGTCCACGCTTTTCGCGAGATGTCAAGCGACGAGAAAAACGCCGTCATTCGGCGCGATCCCGCCTATGGCCGTATCGTCTGCCGCTGTGAAACGGTCAGCGAGGGCGAAATACGCGACGCTTTGCGCCGCAATCCGCCGGCATGGGATATCGACGGCGTTAAGCGCCGTACTCGCGCCGGTATGGGACGGTGCCAAGGTGGCTTTTGTATGCCGCTGGTGCTCAAGCTGATTGCCGAAGAACGCGGCATCCCCGAAGAGAAAGTTACCAAAAACGGTCCCGGCTCTGCGCCGCTGATCGGTCGGTTATAATGAGGAGGCAAGCGCAAATGCAACGTGATATTGTCGTCATCGGCGGTGGGCCCGCCGGCATGGCTGCTGCGGTTGCCGCCTACGACAGCGGCGTCCGCGACGTGATTATTTTGGATCGCGAGGAAGCTCTGGGAGGAATCCTCCGTCAGTGTATCCATAACGGCTTCGGCCTGCACCGTCTGGGAAAAGAGCTGACGGGGCCGGAGTATGCGGCGGTTTATGCCGAGCAGGTGCGCCAGCGCGGTATACCGGTGCTTTGTCAAACCACGGTGACCGGAATTACTCCGGATCGCGTCGTTACCGCGCAAAACCGCGACGGGATGCTCACCATTCAGGCCAAGGCCGTTGTCTTGGCGATGGGGTGCCGTGAACGCAGTCGCGGCGCACTCAACGTCTGCGGCACGCGCCCCGCCGGTGTTTACAGTGCCGGAACCGCGCAAAAACTGATGAATTGCGAGGGGTTCCAGGTCGGCAAGCGCGTGGTCATTCTCGGTTCCGGTGATATCGGTCTCATCATGGCGCGTCGTATGTCGCTGGAGGGTGCCAAAGTCGAAGCGGTGTGCGAGCTGATGCCGTATTCCGGCGGCTTAACCCGTAACATCGTACAATGTCTGGAGGACTTTAACATACCGCTGTATTTGAGCCATACCGTAGCGGAAATACACGGCAAAAAGCGTCTGGAGGGCGTCACCATTGCAGCCGTTGACGAGCAACGCCGCATCCGCCCCGATACCAAACGATATATCCCGTGCGATACGCTGTTGCTGTCGGTCGGTCTGATTCCGGAAAACGAGCTGACGCGTAGTGCCGGGATTCCGATAGACCCGATCACCAACGGAGCGATCGTGGACGAAAATCGTCAAACGGAGCTTCCGGGGATTTTCGCTTGCGGCAACGTGTTGCAAGTGCACGATCTCGTCGATTACGTCTCCGAGGAAGCAGACCTGGCAGGGCGCGGTGCCGCCGCTTTCGTCAAAAACGAGTGTGCACGTCATCGCACCGTAGAAACGCGGTCCGGCAACGGTATCCGCTATGTGCTTCCACAACGGATTCATACCGACAGTGACACTCCGGTCTCGCTGTTTTTCCGCGTTGCGGCACCGACCGGCGCGTGTCGTCTTTCGGTTTTGGACGGCGACCGGACACTTGTCACTGCCAAACGCATCAAAACCGCTCCCGGTGAAATGGAAACCTTAACGGTTCCGGCCGACAAGCTAAGCACAGCAGTCGGTCCCCTAACCGTCGTTCAGGAGGTGGACGCATGAACCGCACGTTAACCTGCATTATCTGCCCCCGCGGCTGTACTTTAACCGTTTCCGACGAGAGCGGTGAACCGGTCGTCACCGGTCAAACCTGTCCGCGTGGGAAAACATACGGCATCGAAGAGTGTACGCACCCGGTGCGAACCGTCACCTCTTCCATTCGTGTCGGCAATCGGACGAATACCATGGTCAGCGTGAAAACGAGTCATCCGATCGCCAAGGAGGATATTTTCGCCGCCATGGCACAAATTCGTCACGCCGTGGTCAACGCGCCGATCCGCCGCGAGGATGTCTTGTTACACAACGTCTGTGGAGCCGATATGATCGCCACGTGCGACGTAGACTGATTGCTTTTAACGCACTATACGCTTGCAAAATCAACCGACGTGCGTTATAATAGCTTCAACGACGGAAAAGGATGTGTTAGGATGCACACGTTGAAAATTGTCAGCTTTAACATTCGTTGTCCCTGGATTGGCGACGGAATCAACACGTTACCCCATCGTCTGGGTGCGATTTTGGTCAAGCTGGATGAGGAACAGCCGGATATCGTCTGCTTTCAGGAATGTCTGGAGAAAACCGCCCTGTTTTTGAAGCGGTATCTGCCGGATTACGACGTTTACTACACCGGTCGTCTGGAGAACTACGACGGCGAAGGTCTCGTCACCGCGTTGCGCCACGACACCGTACAGCTCATGGCAAACGACTTTTTCTGGCTCTCCCCCACGCCCAACGTGCCGGCCTCTCGCTTTGAGATACAAAGCGATTGTCCGCGCGTCACGCAGGCCTTGCTGGTGCGCCGTTTGGATACCATGCAACCACTGTGGGTCTACAACAATCATTTGGATCACATCAGCGATCAGGCGCGCATTTTTGGAATACAACAGGTGTTGGCACGCGTTTCCGCCGATCAGCAACGGTGCGCGGCTCCACTGTTCATTCTGGGTGACTTCAACGCCACCCCCAACAGCGACACCATCCGCTTCTGCGACAGTTGCACCGAGCCGGCCCTGATCAACCTGACCGCCGGCCTCGGTACCACCTTCCACGATTTCGGTCGCCAGCCCGATTATGAGCAGATCGACTATATTTACACCGACAGTGCCACAGCTCGGCAGCCTCACACCGTGACCAAGTGGACCGACAAGCAGGACGGCATCTACCTGTCCGATCACTATCCGGTATGTCTGGTGATCGAAGACTGATAACGATCGGCATGTGACCACTCATACGACACACAAGCGACTGTCACCCGACAGTCGCTCTTCTTAGCGGCACCTCCACCCCCGACCGGCAATCGGCTTGATTTTCTTCATCATCGGCATCGGCTATTCCCTACGAATTGACCAAACGACAGGCTACTACGATGTGCCAGATGCGGACTTTGCTACGCCGCTTCGTATAAAAGCGTGCTATTCCCGTCTCATGTCAACCGAACGAGATATACGCGGTGTCCCAAATGTCGCGAAAAATCCCGGCAGAAAAAGGTAATCCGCAAAGAATGGTAAGCGATACCACCATCAAAGCATCCCTACTCAAAAAGAAACCGAACGTTTGGCATTTCCCCATTGTAAACCGCCAACGGGTGTATCGAACGTCAGCCGCACTCGCGTAACCTGCAAAGCGCCCTTCCACATTGTATGTGGCAGGGCGCTTTTTCGGGTTTTTGAGCCGTATCCATGGCGCTCGGCTACGTCCACACACAAAAACACACCTGTGCTTTTGCACAGGTGTGTTCCGCTTGAAAATACAGAAGAAAACTCTTACTTGAGTTCCACTTTGGCGCCGGCTTCTTCCAGCTTCTTCTTGATTTCCTCGGCTTCGTCCTTACCGGCACCTTCCTTGACAGCCTTCGGAGCGCCGTCAACCAGGTCCTTCGCCTCTTTCAGGCCGAGACCGGTGATCTCGCGAACCACTTTGATCACGTTGATCTTGTTGGGGCCAACTTCAGCCAGAACGACGTCGAAATCGGTCTTCTCTTCAGCAGTAGCCGCAGGAGCAGCACCGCCGGCCATAACAGCCACGGGAGCAGCAGCGGAAACGCCGAATTCTTCTTCGATAGCCTTGACGAGCTCGTTCAGCTCCAGAACAGTCAGAGTTTTGATCTCTTCTACGAGATTGGTAATCTTTTCAGACATGAGTAATACCTCCATTTATAATTTTTACTTTCATGATACTTGAAGCACCAGCTTATGCTTCAGCAGGGGTAGCCTCGCCCTTTTGCTCTGCCACAGCGTTCAGAGCGCGAGCCAGACCGGCGATGGTAGCGTTCAAGCCACCCAGGAACATAGCGAGCAACACGTCGCGCGGCGGAACCTTGGACAACTCCTTGACGGTTTCGGCAGAAATGACCTTTCCCTCAAAGAAACCGGCTTTCACCTGGAACTTTTCGTTCTTTTCCGCGTACTCGCAAAGCAGCTTCGCGGCGGCCAGCTCATCTTCGGTAGAAGTAGCCAGTGCGGTGGAACCCTCCAGCACAGCCTTCAGCTCACCGTAACCGGCGTTGTCAGCGGCACGACCCAGTAGCGTGTTTTTAATGACGGAATACTCCACGCCGGCTTCACGCATCTTGCGACGAAGCACCGTGTCGTCGGCTACCGTGATACCCTCGTAGCTAACCACAACACCGGCCTTGGCATTATTCAGCTTGTCAGTCAAATCCGCTACCAACTGCTGCTTTTCTTGCAATACTTTTGCACTCGGCATTTTGTTTCACCTCCCATAATCTGTGAATCATGATGCCGTTTTTCCAAAAAAACGCCCTTTCTGCAAACCACAGAAAGGGCGATTTGTACACAGCTACTCTCGTAAGAGACGTTGTGTGTTTCAACCTCGGCGGGCGCAACAAGCGTTAGGCACCGTAAACGGCGCACCCACTGTCTGTGGAAGAACAGCAAAATAGATTATACCAGACTCGGCTTAAAAAAGCAAGACTTTTTTTAGCCGACCTTCGACGGATTGATTTTCACGCCGGGGCCCATCGTAGAAGCCACGACGCAGGAACGAATGTACTGACCCTTGGCTGCCGCCGGTTTCGCACGAACGATCGCGCCCAGCAGAGCATCAAAGTTCTCCTGCAGCTTTTCTACGCCAAAGGACACCTTGCCAATCGGGCAGTGGATGATGTTCGTCTTGTCCAGACGA
>CAYMHR010000040.1:0-10944 GCA_964390295.1 uncultured Eubacteriales bacterium | reverse complement strand
TACGGATCGGAAGCAGTTTGAGGCATATAAGCAACGGTTGGGTACGGAGGCTCCTAAAACCTTTGAGGCGTTTCAAAAGCTGAAATACGATAACCCCGAAACCTACAAAGAACTTTGCGGCTTGTATTCATACAAAGGGCGTGTGCCGGAGGCAACCGCCACAGATTACAAGGCATACAAAGCCATTAAGGCAACGGGCGTTACCGGCTCAATACGGGTACCGCCGAAGACCATTGATACGGTGGACATTGCGTTTAATGACAGCCACGCCGCACGCCACGGTTGCACGCTTGAGCAAGCCATTGAATATATAAACACAGCAAAATGTTCAATTACCCGTAAGCGTTGGAATGGTTATAGCGTGAATTACTACTCTACTACCGGAGCCGCTTATATTGATCAAGAAACGCAAAAAATAAAGACGTCTTACTCAAGTGCGGATTATGATCCACTAACAAAAAGAATTATGGAGGTGTTCCAATGAAAACAGTACACTGCCCGGTTAAGGACGATGAAATAAACGGCACAGACTGTCTCATCGTCTGCGATGTTGCGGATAGAATGGTTAAGCCTACTTGTTTACCGGAGGGCATTAAGTGGGATGAGGAACAGCGCCAAAAATGTTTAGCGTGCAAGTATCACGCTGATATTGAGGAATAACCCTAAAATATCATAATGTTTGTTAAAAGCATCGCGCAGAAAATGCACGGTGCTTTTTTCATACAAAAAATGCCTACCGTGCCGGCATATAACTGCACGGGCACCCCGACGCAGAGCTGACTGCGGATTTAGAAGTAAAAGCGACGTGAGGGTGAGAAAGGAACACAATGAAGTATTTGAAGGCATTGTTCGGTGAGGAGGCACTGACCTACGATCAGTTTGTGGAAAAACTGGCAGAAGCCGGTGATGGCATTAAGCTTGCCAATTTGGCAGAGGGTGGCTACGTGTCGCGCGCCAAGTATGACGATGATGTTGCCGATGCCAAAGGTAAGCTGGATGCCGCAAACGGAACGATCACGGACCTGCAAGGTAAACTTTCACAATTTGATGGTGTGGACGTTGATGATCTTAACGGCCGGCTTCAGACCTTGCAGCAGAAGTACGATCACGATGTCGGTGAGCTGAAGCTGGAATCTGCTATTGCCACGCGTGTACGGGATTTTGGAGCTCGAAATCCGAAGCTGGTTGCCGGAGCGGTTGACCGCTCAAAAATCAGCCTGTCCGATGATGGCATGTTGACAGGGGTGGATGAACAGTTAGAGCAACTCAAGCAGTCCGACGAATACCTGTTCCATACGGAAGAAAAAAAGACGGTAGGTACGGGGCATCACGGAGGGAAAGCGACACCGAGCGCAACGGAAAAAGACCCGGAAAAAATGAGCATGAGCGAGTACCGAAAGTACCGCAAACAACAGTAAAAAGGAGAAAGAAATATGGAAAACACGTTTTTGAAACCAAGCGTTATTGCCAAGGAGGCACTGTTGGCGTTGGAAAGCAATCTGACCATGGCCAATCTGGTGCACCGTGACTTTGAGAGCGAATTTGCACAGGTAGGCGACACAATCAGCGTGCGTCGTCCGGCATGCTTCAGTGCCAAAAATTTCACGGGTGAGACCGAAGCGCAGGCCGTCACCGAAGGCAGCGTTGCGGTGAAGCTGGATCGCTTCCGCGACGTAACTGTCAACGTTACCTCCAAGCAGATGACGTTGGATATTCAGGATTTTTCCGAGCAAATTGTAAAACCGGCCATGGCGGCGATTGCCCAGGCAATTGATACCGACCTGCTCACCATGGGCATTGCCGGTGCCGGTAAATCGGTGTCTGCTTCCAATCCGGCGGTGATCCAGGATATTGCCAACGTGGGCAAGACGTTGGACGTCAACAAAGTGCCGCGTGACAATCGCAATCTGGTGTTGCATCCGACGCATCTGTACTCCTACAACACGTTGGACAATTTGGCAAAAATGTCTTACAGCGGCGACAGCCAAGCTCTGCGCGAGTCAGAGGTCGGGAAAATTTACACGATGAACACCTTCATGTCGCAGAACTGCCCGGATACGGCCGCAACGGCCGCCGGCACGGTGACGACGTTTAAGGCTACCGCTGCAAAGGATGCCAAGGAATTTGCCATTACCGCCGGTTCTCCGGCTACCGGCACCTTTAAGGCTGGCGATCAAGTGATCGTCGGTGGTTACCTGTACGCGGTGGCGGAGGACTTGACGCTGGCTTCCGGTGCTGGTACGTTGAAGGTGAGTGAGAAGATTCCTGAAGCGATCGCCACGGCAGTGAACGGCACGCATATCGTCAAGCCACATTCGCTCGGTTTCCATCGGAACGGGTTGGCGTTGGTCACCCGTTCTTTGTCTTTGCCGATGGGTGCTCCCAATTCGTCGATCGCCAGCGAAAACGGTTTGGGTGTCCGTGTGGTGTACGATTACGACAGCGACACTAAGCAGGATAAGATCAGCTTTGACATTCTGTACGGTGTCGCGGTGCTCGACCCGGCCATGCTGGTGGATTTCTGCTGACCGAAAGGAAGGTAACGGATATGCTGGAAAAACTGAAAACGTTGCTCGGCATATCGGAAGAACCGCCGTCGTTGGTGATCCTGCTCGGCATGATCGAGAATCAAGTGAGAAAGATCACACGTCGTCCTCCGGGAGAAACCCTCCCGGAGGATTTGCAGGACGCGATCGTACAGATATGTTTTGCGCGGTACCGTGTACAGCGTTACGGAACCGATGACGTTCCGCAGGTGGTGACCAGTGTCAGCGACAACGGTCAATCGGTTGGGTATAAAACGCTGGTCAGCGAGGCAACCGGACGCGGCTCCTCTGATCTTTCACCGGAGGAGATGCGGTCTCTGCAATATTGGAGGCGACTGTTTTGAACATTCCAAGCACGTTTCGACAGGCGATCATGCGCACGTTTTATGACGAAGAGATTGTCTTGCTTCCTTGCGTTGAAAAACAGACACCAGGCTTTGGAAAGCGACGCATCCCTGTCGATGAGTCGCCGATCGTCGTCCGTGGGAATTGGAACGACTTGGCCGATGCCGACGAGTTGAAGACATACGGTCTATCGTCTGTGAAAGGAGCAGTATTCACCTGTGCCGACCTTCCGCTGGAGATTATTCCGGAATGGTTCGCGAGGTCGCCTTCCGGTACACTGTATCGAATACGTGATGTTCTTCGGAGGGACAGCCATTGCAAGGTGATTTGCGAGGGCGTGTCATGAGCATTTCTTTCACCTTTTCACAAGCAGATTTAGCAAGCCTACGTGAATCGCTGCGGGCCAACGTTGATGAGATGCTGGCCGGCGCGACAGATGCGGCGATTGAACTGGCGAATATGGGTGTTGAAGAGGCGAAAAGGCGTGTCCCGGTCAGTACCGGTGCCTTGCGAGAAAGCATTCGGTTTCGTCATCTGAATGGTGACGAGCGATTTAAGATTATCGCTGTTTGGGGAACGTCAATGGAATACTCGGAATATGTGGAGTTCGGAACGGGTCTTGCCGGGCGTGAAACTCCGGTGCCGGATAAGTTTCCGGGAGAAATTTACTATTCGGCAGACTGGACACGTGGTATGGCGGCACGTCCGTATATGTACCCGTCGTCGCAATATGTGGCATCCAATATGGAAGCCGTCCTAAAACGATGTATTCAAAGGAGGGTGTTACGTGGCGGAGGTTGACCGTTGGCAAGAGACGGTGGAACGGATACTGCGCTACGCAGTGGGCGATGAGGCACGCGTGGATTTCTATTATCCCGAAACGTGGAATGAGAAACCGACAATCGTTACGTTTCGATTGGCTGGGCAACGTGATTTACGTGCAGACGATACGTTGTACGGCCGTATTGTGACAATCTATATTGACGTGTGGTCGCGCGATCCGGCAACCGTCGATGACGTTGCTTCACGTTGCCAGAGCGCGTTGGAAGAAAACGGGTGGTTTTACGACGGATTCAGTAACGATCTGTTTGAACAAGAGTCACGATGGTATCACCGGGTGGAGCGGTATCGAAACGACTGACAGAAAGTGAGAAAGGAATAAAAATGAACAAAGATTATTTGCAAGGGTTTTCCAATTTCGGAGCGTTTGCCGGGGTAGACAACCGCTCCGACAGCTATGCTGTGTCGGGTACTCGGCTGGCGATTGCCGGCGCCGTGAGCTGTTCCAAGACGGACAGCAAGAGCACCACGGCAATTTCTGCCGACGATAATCCCGAATGGGACGTTGCTGTGCAGTGGACGGGGACTGACTTGACGACGGTTGTTCGCCAGATGAGTCTTACGACGTTGGCAACGTTTCTTGGTATTTCCGTGGGTTCCGACGGTACGTTGGAGGAAGGTGCGTTGGATGCGGCACGCGAAGTTGCGCTGAATTTTCGTGCACCGCGCAAGAATGGCGGATACCGTGGTTTCCGCTACTATTGTTGTAAGTTGACTGACTGCGATCAGCAACTCAACACGCGTGGAAGTGGCAATAACGAGCCGACGTTGACGCTGAAATGGCGGTGTTCGCCGCGTGCTGTCGACGGCAAAATCCGTGGTACTGCTGATTTTTCTGACGAAACGGCGGTAGATCAGTGGTTGTTGAGCATTCCGTCGGTGGGTGTTTCTCCGGCAAAACCGTCTGCCAATTACTTTACAAAAATTGCGCAAGCGGCAAAGCTTCCCTCCAATCCGGAGCAGGGTACGTTGTATATCCTGACGGCGAAGGTGACGGATAACGGGACGACGTATGCGCCGGGCGACAGCGTGTATTGGGACGGCAGTGCATGGCGCGGATATACCGTTGCTGCAGAATAACACGGCATAGTAAACGAAAGGGGGAGGAGCGGTGGCTTCTTCCCCCTTACTGCCGAGAAGGGAGACCAATATGAAAAAACGCGACGTATCGCTCCGACGTAGCTTGTCACGTCCTTATCAGGTGCATGGGGTGACCATTAAAAAATTGCCCATGGGGAAATACCTGGAAGCGTTAGACGTTCTGTCCAATCCGACGGATGCTATTTTGGAAGCGGCATTCCCGGACAGAACGATTGATCAGATTTTGGAGGAAATACGCCGGATGGATGATCGAACGTTCCGTTCGGTGTTTTTTCGTGTGCTGATGGCGGCTCCGAAGGAAATCTGCAAGCTGTGTAGCCGCTTGCTCGATATTCCGGAGGAGCGGTTGCTTGAGACGGGACCGCAAGCATTGACTCTGAATGAGCTGACCGATATTCTGGTAGCATTTTGGAGAAAGAACGATATGTCGGATTTTTTCGTACACGTCCGGGAACTGCTGAAGGGGCTACTGACCCGGACGAGGACTGGCTCCAATCGCTCCTTGCAATAGGGATTCGCATCGGCTTGACAAAGCAGGAAATGTTAAACGAGTACACCTTCGATGAGTTTATCGTGGTTTGTGACAAGCTCATCGGAAGCAAGCCGGAAATGATCTCGGCAGAGGATTGGTAGGGGTGAGAACGTGAGTGATTCCGGACAAACATACGTAGCGGAATTGGTTGCCGGCCTATCGTTGGACGCGTCCGGCATGGAATCCGGTACCACCAAAGCAGAACGCGCGTTTCAGCGCATGCAGAATACCTTTTCGCAACAAAAAAGCAAGTTGGAACAGACAGGGCAACAAATCGACGCTCTTGGCATAAAGATCGAAAAACTCAAGGAGAAATTCAACAGCTTTTCAGTGGAAAAAAAGTTTTCTGCAGAAGGCACCAAGGTGCAAGACGAAATCGATCGTCTGATTGAGCGGTCGGATGCGCTGGTGGAACAGTACGGAAAAGAGGAAGACGCCCTGGCAAGAACGGCGGAGAGCCTTACCGAGCTGGGATACCGTGTCAGCGGAGAAGCCGAAAGAGAAGAGGCGGCTGCAGCAAAGCGGCAAGCCAATCAAAGCTATGCCGAAACCAGTTTGCAGATTACGGCGCTAACGTCTTCGCTACGTATCTTGGGAACCCAGTTTGGAGAAGCGGGTGATCTGATTTCCGTCTTGATCCAAGCTTTGATTTTGTATCGCCAAAAAACGTTATTGGCGAAGCAGGCAACTGATGCTCAAGCGGCCGCCGAAGCGGCGAAAAACGCGGCCATGACGATGGGACTGTCAGTTCTAGTTACGATTGCTGCGTCGGCGATTAGTCAACTAATGGCAACAAACGACGCTACGAAGCAGGTGACCTCATCGGTCGGTGGTTTAACCGATGCTTATCACGATGCAATAAAATCTTTGGAAAAGAATATGAAAGCATCAAAAGCAGAGGTGTTGGTGCTGGACTCGATGATTGATCGATATGACCAGTTGAACAACAAGGCATCGTTGTCTGCGCAGGAACAGCAGGAGTTATCAGCGGTCGTTGGTCAGCTTCAGCAGGTATATGGCGATCTGGATTGGCGGCTTGATGAAACGACTGGTAAATGGAACGTTCAAACGGAAGCCATTCGCTCCAACCGGGATGCGATGATAGCTAATATTGATGCGCAATATGCCTACGACAAGGCAACCGAGGCATATAAGACAAAGGCAAAAATGGTTGAGTCGTTTAACAAACGCTATGGTGAGTATTTTGAAGAAGAACTCACCGTGGAAAACTTTGAAGAAAAAGTGCAGGCCAAATTAGATAGTTTGAAAAAGCCAAAGTATGATTTTTTTGACTCTGGCAACCAGTTTGATCCCAACGACCAAAGCACGTATTTTGTATCAGATCAGCGCCTTTTTGATCGGTTGACGGAGAAGCTGGAAAAAACTTCCGAATTAACGGCAGACTACAATAAATGGATTGACCAAATTGCAAAGTCAGAGACTTTAGGCGATGCGGCCGATACCGGCGCAGAAAAAACAAAAAAAGAAGCGGAAGAAGCCGCCGAAAACGCAAAGAAAGCCACCGAAAAGGCGGAGCAGGAAGCTGAAGCGGCCGCAAAAAAGTTACAGGACAACTTTGACGACGTTGCCGAAGCAGTGACAAAGGCGTTGAAAAGCAAATACGAAGCGATGCGTGACGCCGAGCAGGAAACGTTACAAGCCAGCATCGATGCGTGGAGTCAATGGGCCGATAAAAACACAGCGGCGATCCAGGAAGAAATCGACAAGCTGGACGAGCTGGAGCAAAAGGAAGAAAACGAGCAAAAGACGGCGGAACTCAAGCAAAAAGCGGATGAGATCGCGTATCAGTTGCGCTTTGAAACGGATGAATATACCCGAAATGAGTTGCAAAAAGCGTATAATGCGGCGACGGCGGAGTATGACGAGGAGGTTCAACGTCAGGAACGGGAGGCGTTGAAAGCCTCATTGCAGGAGCAGATCACGGCGGTGAACGATGCGGCAACGGAGCAGCAGACGTTGCTTCAGCAGAAAAAAGATGAGCTTTCTGCCAAATACGATGCTCTGTTGTCGAATAGCAGCTTGGAGCAGGAAACGGAGAAGCTGTTTCACGGATCGCAATCGGCGGAAAGCATCCGGGCGTTGTTGGAAGAATACAATCCGAAATATTTCTATCTCGGCAAAAGCCTGGGCGAACGTATCGCATCCGAATTGCCTACCATGGCGGTCACAGCGCTTGTAGAGGAGATACAGCAATACGCCGGGCAAGCTCTCGCCAATGCTTCCGGCATAATTACGCAGGCGGCCAACACTTCCGGTTCGGCCGCCGGAAGCAGTAAAACGATCACGATCGGTGAAATCAACGTTGTAGCGGATTCGACGAATCCGGAAGCAGCGAAGCAGAGCATGGAGGATTTTGCCGAATATCTCGCCAACATGTTGAACTGAAGGGGGCAGGAAATGCAACAGCTAGTATACGTTCGTCCCGGCGGGCGCTTGGACAATCCGGCAGACACCGTGGTGATCAGCTCGGAAAAATCCCCGTCTGTACACTACGTGATAGGCAGTCCGACCGGTTTGGGCGCTGTCAACGTGAAAAAAGCGACAACGACAGCACCGGGAATCAGCGGAACTTATCTTCAAGACGTGACGCTAGAAGCAAGGACTATATCAGATACTATTACTGTGACGGGGAGTACTCGCGCAGAAATGTATGAGAATCGCTTGCGGTTGCAACGATTGCTCAATCCACGTCGTGGAATTGGCGCTTTGTATTATACCAATAATTTTGGGCACTGGATGATCAGAGCTGTTCCGGACACGTATGGGACGGCTGAAAAACGAATCGCCGATAACAAATGTCAGGTGAAGGTCTCATTCTATTGTCCCGATCCGTATTGGACGGATGTGGTGACTCGAAAGATTTATCTCTCACAAAAAGCGCAGCAGGGGATTTGTCTTCCGGCAACGTTGCCGGCGCGGTTTCCACAGGATCGTATTAACGCGTATCTGACCAATCCGTCCGATGAAGAGGCACTGACAACGGTTGTTGTGCACGGTCCTGCCAAAGGTGTGCGCATTTGTAATGAAAAAACCGGCGAGGAGATTGCCTTCGACAGAGTGATTGAGGCGAACCAACGGCTGACTTTAGATTCTCAAACGTGTACGGCGCGATTGGGAATCGATTCCGATTCATCTGAAGAGGTGATCGTTCCCCGGTACGGATACCGTTTTATCACGATTCAGCCGGGGTTGAATCATGTTGTTGTCCAGTGGAATAAGGCGTTGCCCGGAGCTTCTGTTACCGTCGAATGGCGATGCCGGTATGTAGGAGTGTAGCAAGGTGATAAAACCTCCGGTGATTTATTTGTTTGATACCGATATACGGATGATCGGTCAAATTCGCAAGTATACCTCGCTGAAGTACCAGCGTGCATGGAAGTCAGTGGGAGAAAAGTTTGAAATAACTCTCGCCGATTACGAAGAAGTGTTACCGCTCTTGCACCAAGGATACTATATCAGCTTGGATGGCGATCCTTGGCGATGTGGTTGCATCCGCGGTATTCGTCTGTCGGAGTCGGATACCCGCACCGTCGTTGTCACGGGATACCCGTGCAAGTGGCTTGCTCGAACGCGGATCAACAAGCAGCATGACAACGCAGAGGTAGCAAAGTTGAATTTTGGTTACGATTCCGTACCGCTGGCGCGGTATGAAGGCGATCCGCAGGAAGCCTTGCCTGCAGAATCGGTACTCAAGGAATACGCCTATCGGCACATGGTTCAGCCAGACGACGAGAAACGGCGTATCCCGCGGATGGTAGTTGCCGATGATAAAAAGCGTGGAAAAGCCATGCGATGGCTTGCTGAAAACGGAACGCAACTGGATGTCACGCTTGAAAACGTATGTGACTATGCCGAGATCGGCTACGATATACGATTAAATATACCCGATCACCAACTTGTTTTCGACGTGTCGGTTGGCGTGGATCGTTCCTGTGAGCAATCGGATCGCCAAGCTGTTGTTTTTTCTGCATACAATCGCAACGTTTCTTCGATGGAATACAACGTAGACGACGAACCGCTCCGCAACGTCGTGTACGCCAAGAGTGAAGAAACGACGGACGGTATTCACGCACAACCGGCGTATTCTTCTGAAACGACAACGCCGAGCGGTCTTGAACGGCGCGAGATGTATTCGGATTGCACCGATTTGTCGTTGGCAGAGACCTCAACGTCGGTTCCTGCCAAAACAAAAGCTCTGCAAGAGATGGCGACCTGTAAGACGACGTACGATATGACCTGTTCCGCTATAGACACGGGAGAATACGAATACCGAAAAGATTGGGACGTCGGCGATTTGATCAGCTTGGAAATGGTATCGTTTGGCAAAATGGTGACAAAACGGATCGTTACAGTGACGGAAGAGTATGCGTCCGGGGCGTATCGGGTTACGCCCGGATTTAAGGCGGAAGAAACTGCGCGTGTCAAGTTAATTCGCCGGCTGAAGAAAATTGTTGTAGGAGGTAAATAAGAAATGACCATTGTCTATCCTTTGCGTGAAATCCAGGAAGCAGCGCTGGTCTCATCGCTGGAGACGATCTGTGGCAACGGCGTTTTCGGCGAGGAGAGCTTTTCGGTTGAAGTTGTGAGCGGTACCGTATCGACCGTTAGCATTTCATCGGGAAAAGCGATTATTTCCGGACGGTTTATTGAAAATACGGCTGGTTGGATCGAGACAATCGGCGTAAGCAGTGGGACTGTTGGCGTGTGGCTTGTGTTCAACGAGGAAGAATCCGAGCCGGTCTTAACAGCCATCAGCGAATCCGAGCCGTCGCAGGAACATATCGCTTTGGCATCGATTGTGATGACGGAAGGGAAAATATCGGAGGTGCACGACGTGAGAAGTATCATTCAATCCTTGTTTCGACTTTCCAAAAAAGAGGATACCGGTTGGCAAGAGCTGGCCTTAAGCAATCTGGTAGAAGTGCCACAGTCCCTTGCAAGCATCGCTTTATCGGCAAACGATGCTACACCACGCGTTCGGAAGAAGGATGGAGTGGTATATTTGGAAGTTTCCTGTCAAATCCAGCCGTCCAGCATTACCGGCTTAGAAGGTATCGCATTCGGAGCAAACAGCATCCAGTTAACCACGCTTCCGGATGAATTTCGCCCATCCAAGGAGCTGGTGTTCCCAACTGGCTTTTACAAGTCCGGTGCCGGCGGTGCTCCTTTGACAACCGATGCCTTCGTCGCTGTCAAGCAGGACGGCAAGGTGATGCTGTATGCGAACAACTACGTTGACGTTGAGATGGCGGCGCTGGTAAAGTTCAACGTTAAGCTCAATATCAGCTATTTTGCAGACTAAAGGGGATAGACGATGAATACGATACAAATTCAAGCCTCTCCCTACCAGCTGATCCCGGATCATACGGATGCCGGACATCAATACGAGCACTTGCGCACGGAACTGGTGATTGATCTGGGAGATGAGCTTTCGCTCGCCACACGCTATCACCTCTTGTTTGAGCTACCGAGCGGTCGAAGCTGGACCACGGAAAATCTGACTCCTGTGGGCAATAAAATCACGTTTGTTTTGCCACAAGCTTTAACCGAGGAACATGG
>CAYMHR010000039.1:0-11674 GCA_964390295.1 uncultured Eubacteriales bacterium | reverse complement strand
GTACAAGCGCATCAAGAACAACTTCGAAAACGCTGTTCTCACCGGCAAGGGCATCCCCTACGGTGGTAGCCTGATCCGTCCCGAAGCCACCGGATACGGTGCCGTGTATTTCTGCCAGGAAATGCTCAAGAGCTTCGGCGAGGACATCAAGGGCAAGACCTTCGCCATCTCCGGATTCGGCAACGTTGCTTGGGGCGCTGTGCTGAAAGTCAACCAGCTCGGCGGTAAGGTGCTTACCATCTCCGGCCCCGACGGTTACGTCTACGACGAAAACGGCATCACCGAGGACAAGGCCGCTTACATGCTGGAAATGCGTTCTTCCGGTCGCGACAAGGTGCAGGATTATGCCGACAAGTTCGGCGCCAAGTTCTTCCCCGGCGAAAAGCCGTGGGGTGTTAAAGTGGACGTGTGCCTGCCCTGCGCCACGCAGAACGAAGTCCGTTTGGAGGATGCCAAGAAGATGGTTGCCAACGGCCTGAAGTACTATGTAGAGGTCGCCAACATGCCGACCACCGCCGACGCTGTGGAATATCTGAAGGAAAACAACGTCGTTATCGCCCCGTCCAAGGCTGTCAACGCCGGCGGTGTGGCCGTTTCCGCACTGGAAATGAGCCAGAACAGCTTGCGTATGTCCTGGAGTGCCGAAGAAGTGGACGAAAAGCTCCACGGCATCATGGTCAACATCTACAAGAACCTGTCCGACGCCGCCAAGGAATACGGCATGGAGGGTAACCTCATCGCCGGTGCCAACATTGCCGGCTTTAAGAAGGTCGCCGAAGCTATGATGGCTCAGGGCATCGTCTGATAGCTTTCCTAACAGCAAAAGAGCAGACTCACGTGAGTCTGCTCTTTTTTGTTTTCTTTCCTACCCCTTGACCGCGCCACCTGTCACGCCTTCTACGTAATAGCGTTGCAGGCACAAAAACAGCACCGTGACCGGCACCGCTACCAACACGGCTCCTGCACAGAAGCGTGTAAAATAGGCATACAGGTTTTCACGCGTTAGCATTTGATAGAGCCCCAGCGCCACCGTATAATTTTCGTAATTATCTTTCATGATGACACTAACGAAAATAAAATCCGCAAACGGCGCAATAAACGAGGTCAATGCCGTATATACCACGATCGGCTTGGACAACGGCAAGGTGATCCGCCAAAAAATATCGTGACGGGTCGCTCCGTCGATGGTCGCCGCCTCGTCTAGCGCGCGCGGCAGGGTGTCGAAAAAACCTTTCGCAATGAAGTAGCCGAGACACGCCGACGACGAATACACCAGCACCAGCGCTGCCAAAGACTGATCCAGTCCCACCAGCTTCAATAGGTGATAAACCGCGATCATGGACATAAAACCGGGAAACATACCAAGAATCAGTCCAACGTTCATCAGTGGTCGTCGCGCACGAAAACGCAGTCGGCTGAAGCAATAGCTTGTCATCAGCAACAGTATCGTGCTAACCAAACAACTACACACTGCCACCAGCAAGGTGTTTAAGAACCAGCGCGGATACGGAAACAACGCCGTATCGGTAAACAGTTCCCGGTAATTGGCGATCGTGTAGCGTTCTGGCAACAAATACGGCGTATACGCTCCCGGCTCGGCACGAAAGGATTGAAGGATCAGATAAACAATCGGCAACACCCATAGGATCGCCAGCACCGTCAGCACGGCATACACCATCCCGTTGGCAAGACGACGACGCGTGCGTAAGCGGTGTCTCACTGAAATTCCTCCTCCTTTTGTGCCGATGCCGTAGCATTGTAGGTCAACAACGAGCCAATCGCCGTAATCAGAAACACGATGACACCGATGACGGCGGCCAGATTATATTGCTGCTCCTCCACCGTTTGTTTGTACAGCCACGTCACCAGAAGATCGGTCTTACCAGCCTTGTAGTAATCCAACGTCAACGGCCCACCCTTAGTTAGCAGGTAGATCACGTTGAAGTTGTTAATGTTGCCGACAAACTGGGTAATGAGATACGGGGTCGTCACAAACAGCATGTACGGCAGAGTGATACGGAAAAACATACAAACCGGACCGGCACCGTCGATACGGGCGCTTTCGTACATGTCCTCCGGAATATTCATCAAAATACCGGAGGTAATCAGCATGGTATACGGAACCCCAACCCACAGATTCACCACTACTACAGTCAGCTTGGCCATCACGCCATCGGTCAGGAACGGCACCGAGCTCGTGATCCATCCCAGCTCGCGCAACAGCACGTTCAGTGCCCCCTCGTCAGCAAGCAACTGCGACATCAGCATCAGACTGACGAATTGCGGCACGGCAATGGTCACAATAAACGTCGTGCGCCACAGCCGCTTTAGCCGAATCCCCTTTTTGTTAATCATCAGCGCCAGCAACATACCGCCCAAATAGTTGGTCGCCGTGGCCAGCACAGCCCACGTCAACGTCCACGCCAGCAAGCTCACAAAGGTGTGACCCAACTGGGGATTGCCACCCAATAGCTCGGTAAAATTGCTCCACCCGACCCACGTAAACAGATTACCTGGCGGTTGATGCGTCTTGTCGAAATTCGTAAACGCAATCAACACCATAAAGATGAGCGGCAACAGCGTAAACGCCGTCACTAACAAAATCGGTAGCGTTAGCAACGTGACGTGATACCGTCGGTCAAACAATGCCTGCCAGTCCTCACGCAGAGTAACGAGCGGTTTTCCGTTTGCTTTTCTTACTTGTGCGCGCCACCCGGCACGCAGGCTGTGCAGATATAGATACAACATGATCGCCGTCAGCACCAGCGACAGCACGCCGAATAGCAGGATTTTCATGGAGTTATCGCCCTCGGTATAGCGGTAAATGCCCTCGGCGGCATCAAACGTCTTTCCCTGCGGCACCGTCCCCAAGGTGTGCAATCCGCGCACGTAGTGGCCGCCGAACCCCAGCATATACGCAATATAGCCGAGCTGTGCCAGCAAGTACAGGCCTCCGCGCCACCACTGTCCGCGCAGCAGCGAACCGGCTCCCATAATGACCAGCCCGGTGCGGGTACGCCAATCGCCGTACCGCACCACACGTCCCAGCCCCACCGCCTGGCGGCCGATCCACCGTGCTCCTGCTGTCACACCGTGCCGTATCGCACGAAGCCGCCTCTTCAACGCGACAAAGGCCGAAATTCCTCGCTTCTGCGTTGTGCCCTCTCGCTCCGTCGGCGCCGGTGACCGTGAGGCCTCTCGAAACGCCATTTCTGCCTCGCCCCCTCGGCATTACGCGGTGATCTGCGCCACCATCGTATCCAAATACTGCTTGACCGTCTTGCTGTAATCTTTGGCCTCCATCGACGTACCGAAGGCCTCCAGCGAGGTCCACGTACCGCTCAACACCTCGGCTTGACTCACGCCGTATTGGTTTTGCTCCGCCAATGCCGCCAACGCCACGTTGGACTGCACACGCTCGTCTGACGTCGCCTTGCTATTGGAAGGCCCCATAGCACGTATTTCAAATCGTAACAATTGGTTTTCCTCGTTGGTCAAGAACTCAGCCAACTTCATCGCTTCGGTCGGATGTTTGGTGGCGGTGTTGACCCCCATTAACTTATACCCGGCAAAGCTCTTCATCTGCGCCTGCTTGCCGTTTAACGTAAAGGTTGGTAGCTTTGTAGCGGCGTAATTATCGCCCAGCTTATCTTGAATTGCCTCTGCAGTCCAAGTTCCGGAAATTCCGGCGGCAATGGTCGAGCCAATCCCACCCGTCAAAATGGCATCCTCACCCGTAATAAACGCAGGATGCGCACAAAGGCTCTTGACTGCCTCACCGGCAGCAACACCGTCCTCGTTATTAAAATTGCACGTTTGCTTACCATCTTTCAGCCCCAACGTACAGCCGGCACTCAAGAAAAAGGAGGAAACGTACCAGCCGTTGGAAACGTCCATCAGCACACGCTTACCTTTGGCGTGAGCCGCCGAAAGCAAATCATCCAACGTTTTCACGTCGTTTTCCGAAAGCACACTTTTGTCATAGTACAGAAAATACCCGTTGTCCGCCGTCATCGGGTAGGCGTATAGCTTGCCATCGTGCATAGCGGCGGCAACCGAGCCTTCACTGTTTTCCGACATCACCGTTTCCTTATTGCGCGTGATCTCGTACAGCACCCCTGCCTTTACCAAATCACCGAGCTGATCGTCGGGAAAAGCGAACACGTCGGCCGCCGCGGACGGATCCTCCATCAGTTTGGTCTGGGTGTCCTTTTCCCCCACCACGCCGAACGTGAACCGATACGTTTTGTCCGAATTGGCCTTTTGAAAATTCTCCGTCATTGTTTTGAGCATCGCCTGATCCTCTTGTGCGCCCCACACCTTCAGTTCTATCACTTCGGCATCATCCTTGTTTCGACTGCACGCCGTCAGCGACGTCGCCAGCACCGCCGTCAAAAACCATGCCAACGTTTTTCTGAATACGCTCATCGGTTTTCCTCACTTTACAATAAAATTGCCGAGGAAGCACCACGGCGTTCCTCGGCAATAGTATGAGAATAAAACGATAGCTTTATACAGGATCAACGCCCCAGATTTCAGAGGCATACTCGCGCACGGTGCGGTCGCTGGAAAACTGTCCGGCGTGCGCCACGTTCATCACGCCCTTGTGTGCAAACGTTTCACGGTCACGGTAATCGCGGTTAGCGCGAAGTCGTGCCTCGCAGTACGACTCAAAATCGTACAGCAGGAAATAATTGTCCGGCCGATGCCAGCTCGCTCCCTCAGTCAGGGACGAGTACAGCTCGCGAAACGCACCGGTGCCACCGTCGTCGAAGGTGCCGTCAATCAGCGTATCCACCACACGCTTCAGGCGCGGCTGATTTTTCAGCAGGGTCTTAGGGTCGTAGTGCTCACGCAAAGAACCCAACTCCTCCACGCGCGCCCCGAAAATATAGTTGTTTTCCTCACCGGCCTGTTCAACGATCTCGATATTGGCGCCGTCGTAGGTGCCGAGCGTTACCGCACCATTAAGCATAAATTTCATGTTTCCGGTTCCCGATGCCTCGGTTCCGGCGGTGGAAATCTGCTCCGATACGTCTGCGGCAGGCACCAGCTTTTCGGCATACGAAACGTTGTAGTTGGAAACGAAGATCACCTGCATTTGATCGCGCACAGCCGGATCGGCATTGAGTTTCTCTGCAATTGCGTTGATATAGCGAATGATCCCCTTGGCGCGGAAATAGCCGGGGGCCGCCTTGGCGCCGAACAGGTAGGCAGTCGGTGTAAAGTCGGTCAGCGTGCCGTCTTTCAGGCGAAAATAGGTGTCCAAAATCGAAAAGGCATTAAGCAGTTGACGTTTATACTCATGCAACCGCTTAATTTGCACATCCAGCAGGAAGTCCTGCCGCAGTCGAACCCCCTCACGTTCCGCAATATAGGCCGCCAACCGCTTCTTATTGTCGGCACGCGTTTCCAACAGCCGACGCAAAAACACCGGATCATGGGCAAACGGCTCCAGCTCCACCAGTGCTTCCGGCTCTGTCAGCCAGCGATCACCGATGCGCGCCGTAATCTCCCGTGCCAGCTCCGGGTTCGCCAATGCTAAAAAGCGGCGTTGGGTAATCCCGTTCGTCTTGTTTTGAAAGCGCTCCGGGTACAGCGCATACCACTCCGGCAACGCGTCGTGCTTCAAAATTTCGGTATGCAGGCGTGCCACACCGTTGGTGGAGTGTGTAGCAAAAATCGCCATGCGCGCCATGTGAATCCGCTCGCCATCCACGATTGCATAAGGGCGATGATCCGCGATTCCGCGCGCTGTCAGCTCGTCGTCCAACGCCTTCTGCAACCGCACCACCAGACGATACGTCTGCGGCAATACCGAGCGAAACAGCTTGATGCTCCAAGTTTCCAGCGCCTCCGGCATAATGGTGTGATTGGTATACGCCATGGTGCGCCGTACCAGCTCCAGCGCCGTATCAAACGGCACGCCATCATCCGTCAGCAGACGTAACAACTCCGGAATCGCCACCGTGGGATGCGTGTCGTTCAGTTGAACAGCATACGCTTCCGGCAAGTGAGAATAATCGGTGCCGTACTGCGACCGATACCGCCGCAACAAATCCTGCAACGAAGCACTGGAAAAGAAATACTGCTGCTTCAGCCGCAGTTTTTTTCCAACGTCGGTATCGTCATTCGGATACAGTACCGCCGATATGCGTTCCGCCCGGTCACGCGCACGCACGGCACCGGCGTATTTTTGCTCGTTGAATTGAGAAAAATCAAACGCCGTCAGCGCCTCCGCCTGCCACAGACGAAGCGTGTTCACCGTTTTGCCTCCAAAACCGATCACCGGGCTGTCGTAAGGCACCGCCCACACGGTTTCATCGGCAAAGCGAACGCACACGCGCTCCTCCTCACGGCGCACCGACCAAGGATCCCCAAACGCTGTCCAGTCGTCGGCACTTTCCTGTTGAGCACCGTCCTTAAACGACTGACGAAACAGCCCGTAGCGATAGCGGATGCCGTAGCCGTCCAACGGAATCCCGTGGGTCGCGGCGGAATCCAAAAAGCACGCCGCCAGCCGTCCCAAGCCGCCGTTGCCCAGCGCCGCGTCCTCAATTTCTTCAAACACCGTGGTGCTGACCCCGTGGGCTTCCAAAAAAGAGCGTGTTTTCTCCAGCAACCCCAAGCTCATCAGATTGGCCTCTACCACGCGTCCCACCAAAAATTCAGCGGAAAAATACGACGCCCGCTTACCGACGGGATTGCGGCGCCACTGCTCCTGCACGCGCGCCATCGCCGCCTTGGAGATTGCCTGATACAGTTGCTTTGCCGTAGCCTGCTCCACGGTGGTATTGGCATCGTAATATAAAACGGTTTGTATCTCCTGTTCCCAGCTATGTTCCGTCACGTGCGGTTCCCCTCTCTGCTGTAAAGTCGTACCAAATTCCGAAGTTCAGCACTCAATTCGGCGGTCAACCGTTCGGGCGGCAGACGCCATTGCCAGTTTCCCCCTAAAGTGGAAGGTGTATTCATGCGCGCGCGGTCATCCAATGCCAAAATATCCTGCATTTGAAAAATCGCGACGTCGGCAACACTGCCGTATGCAGCCCGAAGCAGAGCACGCGGCAAATCGCTCATCCGGTGAACGTTCAGATACTCCATCAAAAAGCGTCGTGACTCGCCGCGCAAGCGGTGCCCGAAGCTCACGATTGTTTCGTTGTCGTGCGTGCCGCCGTAGACAACACAGTTCTTTCCGTAATGATGCGGTAGATATTCGTTGTCCGGTCCGCTTTCAAAGGCGAACAACAGCACCTTCATACCGGGATACCCGGTGCGTCGCCGCAAGGCGCGTACCGACGGGTGTAGCACGCCAAGGTCTTCGGCAATAATGCGTGTCTCGCCGCGCGCCTGATCCAGCGCATCGGTCAGCGCCTTTCCCGGTCCCTTTTGCCATGCACCGCCGCGCGCGGTAGGACACGAAGCAGGAACGGCAAAATACCGTGCCATACCAATAAAATGGTCAATCCGTACCACATCGTACAGTCGCGAAGCCGCCGCCATACGCGAGCGCCACCAGGCAAAGTCGTCCTCTGCCATGCGGTCGTACCGATACAGTGGATTACCCCACCGCTGCCCGTCAGCGGAAAAATAATCAGGCGGCACACCGGCCACACGAATCGGATACCCCTGCTCGTCCAACTCGAACAGCTCTGGGTTCGACCACACATCGGCGCTGTCCAACGCTACGTAGATCGGCATATCCCCAATCAACCGAACGCCGCGTTGATTGGCATATTGTCGCAGTGCCGTCCACTGCTCGAAAAACCAAAATTGACAGCACTGCCAAAAACGGATTTCTGTAGCAAGCTCCCGACGACACGCTACCAACGCCGCCGGTTCCCGACAACGAAGCGGCTCTTCCCAGCACATCCACTCGCACTCCCCATGCCGAAGCTTCAATGCCATATACAACGCATAATCATCCAGCCACGTCGCCTCCCGATGACAAAACGCGTCAAACGTCTCGTTACCGGAAAAGCGCTCCGCCGCCCGCCGCAACACCGCAAAGCGCGTGGCATACAACTGCTCATAAGGGATTGTTTCGGCCGTCAACACGGCGTCATCCCTCTCGGCCATCGTTAATAGTCCCTGCTCCGCCAGCTGATCCAAATCAATAAAATACGGATTACCGGCAAACGCGGAAAACGACTGATACGGGCTGTCACCGTATCCGGTCGGCCCAACCGGAAGTACCTGCCAATAGGTCTGTCCGGCCTCGTGCAAAAAATCCACAAACCGCCGCGCTTCGGCACCGAGAGAGCCGATCCCGTACCGCGACGGCAGACTGCCGACCGGCAACAAAATACCGGCACCGCGTTTCAAACGAGTGTTCAAGCACATCTTCCTTTCGGTGATAGTGATGTGAAGATAGTATATACCGAAAAACGATGAAAAAATGACGAGAGCCCCTCGTCAAGTAAATATTCCCCCGTTGACGCCGATCACCTGACCGGTTACAAAGCTCGCAGCATCGGATGCCAAAAACAACAGCACCTGAGCCACTTCCTCCGGCGTTCCCAGGCGTCCCAGCGGCGTTTCGTCGGCCAGCTCTGCACGCGTTTCTCCGTCCAACGTGGCGCACATCGCCGTATCGATCACACCGGGCGTCACACAATTTACCCGGATTCCCGACGGCCCCAGTTCCTTGGCCAGCGCCTTAGTCAGGCCAATTAGTCCGGCCTTGGCGGCAGAATACGCCGCCTCACACGAGGCACCGACCTCACCCCACATCGAGGAAACCGTCAGCACCACACCGCGGTGAGCACATACCATGGTCGGCACAAGCGCGTGGGCGCAATAATACGCTCCGTCCAGATGCACGCCCATCATCCGACGCCATTCCTCCGGAGTGGTGTCGGTCAACAAGGCTTGCCGGGCAATCCCGGCATTATGGATCAACACGTCCAAACGTCCCCAGCGCGCCAGCACCGATTCCGCCATAGCTTCCACGGCGACCGGGTCGGCTACGTCGGCACAAACGGCAAACGCCTCACCGCCATCGGCAATAATTTCCGCCACCAGCGCTTCGGCACCACTCCGATCAGTACGATAATTCACCGCTACCGCATAATCGTTTTGAGCAAACAGCCGTGCCGCCGCCGCGCCGATTCCACGTGAAGCGCCCGTAATCAACACCGTTTTCATACTTACAGCTCCAGCGTCACCGATTTGTGCGACGGCACAAACGGACGATAGGTCACACCCGTCATGTCGAACATCCGCTTCGATGCTACCACCGAATCGGTATCGGCATATTTATCCTGTAAATAAATCACCTCACGGATTCCCGATTGAATGATCGCCTTCGCGCACTCGTTACAGGGGAACAGCGTGGTATACACTCTGGCCCCCTTCAAGCCGGCGCGCCCATGGTTCAAAATGGCGTTCAGTTCTGCGTGGCACACGTACAAATACTTGGTATCCAGCGGATCGCCTTCGCGCTCCCACGACATTACGTCATCGGAACAACCGATCGGCATACCGTTGTAGCCCATCGACAAGATTTTGTTATCCTGCCCCACAATGCAAGCACCGACCTGGGTGCCGGGGTCCTTGCTGCGCTGGGCTGTCAGCATCGCCACGCCCATAAAGTATTCGTCCCACGATAAATAGCTTTCCCGTTTCATTGAACTTCCTCCTCAGAGATGAGTGTTTGATACAGTGATGCCGTATAGGTACGGAAGGCGGTCGGCAAGGCAATCGTTACCAGCTCGTCGGCAGTAACCAGCCGATACCCTTCAGGCGGTGAAAAAGGGGTCACCTTAACAAGCAAGCCCTCCAGCAACCATTCCACGTGAGAAAACACGTGCCGCCCGGATTTCAGCGGAACAACCGCCCGAACCAGCGGCTCCGCCGCCAGACGTTGTGCCAACTCCGCCGCATCGATCAATACGTTGGGGAGCTCCCACAATCCGCCTAGCAAGCCGTCATCGTCGCGGCGATGTAACAATACACGTCGCGGTTGTTCTGAGGTGATCACCGTCAACACCGTCCGCCACTCCACACGACGCGATTTTGGCACGGAACGTGTCGGCAGCTCGCGTGCGCGTTCCTTACCGGCTACCGCACAGTAGTCGTGCAAGGGACATTCCCGACATTTCGGCACAGCGTTGGGCAAACAGACGGTCTCGCCAAGCTCCATCAAGCCTTGAGCAAACGCCCCCGGTGCCTTGGCAGGCACCAAACGGCGCACCAGTTCAGTCAGTTCCCGGCGTGGGACGGTCTGCATCACGTCACGGTCATCGTCTGTCAGACGTGCCATCACGCGCAAAACGTTTCCGTCCACTGCGGCGGCGCGCTGACCAAAGGCGATTGCGGCAATCGCTCCGGCCGTGTAGTCTCCGATTCCCGGCAGCTTTTTCAGCTCCTCGTAGGAAGACGGCAGCTCGCCGCCATAATTGCTCACGACCAACCGTGCCGCTTTTTGCAAATTACGCACCCGACTGTAATAGCCAAGTCCCTCCCAGAGCTTCAAAAGCTGTTCCTCCGGTGCCTCCGCTAAGGCCTGCACCGTAGGAAGGACCGTCATAAAACGTTCAAAATACGGCAAAGCCGCTTCAATACGCGTCTGTTGCAACATAATTTCCGACACCCATACTCGGTAAGGTGTCGGCTCGGTACGCCAAGGAAAAGCGCGTTCATGAGCCGTATACCAGCGTACCAGTGGCTCTGCGATTCCGTCGATTGGTTTCACCCGTTTTGCCATTGCTCCCAAACCTCCGGGCAATACCCCACCGTAGCCTGCCGGCCGTTGCGAATGATTGGGGTACGCAGTGCTTTCGGTGTTTCCAGCAGCTTTTCCAACTTGTCCTCGTCGCGTGCCAGATAGCGGATCAGCGTTGCTTCCGACGATTTGACCGCCAGCAACACCTCAATACCGCCTACCGCCGCACACACACTTTCCAGCTCACGCCGACGGATACCGTATTTGTCCAGCTCCACGCGCTGGAACGGAATACGCCGTTCCTTAAAATATCGTTCCGCCTTTTTGGTATCAAAGCATTTGGAACGACCGAATATCTGAACGTTCATATCACACCTCAAGAACGGCTGAACTCCTGTAGCTCCAAGCCTTTATTATGCTCCAGCGCCCACTGAATGTTCCAACTGCTGGTAAAGAGCAACAAAGGATTGCCGTGCAAATCCTGCACCCGACGGGTATCGGATGTCAAGTCCAGCCCCTTAACGTCCACGTCTTCACCTACGATCCAACGGATGTAGGAATACGGCAACGGCTCCATGATAACGTCCACACCGTACTCATTTTTCAGGCGGTACTCCAGCACTTCGAATTGCAGAGTGCCGACCACGCCGACGATGACTTCTTCCATGCCACCGCCCAGCTCCTGAAATATCTGGATGGCACCCTCTTGGGCAATCTGCGAGGTACCCTTGATAAACTGTTTGCGCTTCATGGTATCCTTTTGCCGCACCAGTCGAAAATGCTCCGGCGCAAACGTTGGGATGCCTTCAAATCGCACCTTCTTGGAAGCGGCACACACCGTATCACCGATAGAAAACACACCGGGGTCAAACACGCCGATGATATCTCCCGCATACGCCTCCTCCACAATCTCGCGATCCTGCGCCATCATCTGTTGCGGCTGTGAGAGCTTCGTCTTTTTGCCGCCCTGCACGTGATAGACCTCCTGCCCCTTTTCGAATTTACCGG
>CAYMHR010000038.1:0-11958 GCA_964390295.1 uncultured Eubacteriales bacterium | reverse complement strand
GTTCAGCAGTTGATCGTAGGCACGTTGCAAAAACGTGGAATACACCGCAAACACCGGTATGACGCCGCCGGCAGCCAGACCGGAGGCGAACGTTACCGCATGCTCCTCGGCAATGCCCACGTCAAAAAAGCGCTTGGGATACTGCGCGGCAAAAGCGGACAATCCCGTACCGCCCGTCATAGCGGCGGTTACGGCACAGAGCTTTTTATCCTTGACCGCCAAACGGCACAGGCAATCACCCATGGCTTGCGAAAAGCCGGGCTTTCCCGATTTCGGCGTACCACTTTCAATATCGAAACCGGAAACGCCGTGATAAACATCCGGATTCTCCAGCGCCGGCCGGTACCCCCGGCCTTTCACGGTTTCCACGTGCAACAGCACCGGCCGACCGATATTTTTGGCAGTTTGCAACGCCCGCGTCAGGTCGCGCAAATTATGACCGTCCACCGGGCCAAGATAGTAGTACCCCATCTCCTCGAACATCGAGCTGCTGTGGTACACTGAGTTTTTCAAATGGTTTTTGGCACGGAGCATCACCCGATACAAGGGCTTGCCGATCAACGGAATTCGCGCGACGCCGTTGCCGAAATTGTTTTTCGTTTTCACGTATCGCGGCATCGACCGCAGGCGTGACAAATGGCGGGCAACAAAACCGACGTTTTGATTGATGGACATGCGGTTATCGTTCAAGATCACGATCAGCCGATCCCGGCTGCGCCCGGCATTACACAGGCCCTCATAGGCCAAACCGCCCGTCATGGCGCCGTCGCCGATCACCGCTACCACGTAGCCGGGCTCACCGCGCAGAGTTTTGGCTTTGGCCATGCCGTTGGCGGCTGAAATCGACGTACTGCTATGACCGGCAACGAAGGCATCGTACGCGCTTTCTGCGGGACGCGGAAACCCGGAGATTCCCTCGTTTTTGCGAAGTGTGGAGAATTGCTCCCGGCGACCGGTCAACAGCTTATGCGCATAGCATTGATGCCCGACGTCCCACACAATGCGATCCTCCGGCATCGTAAATTGGCGATGCAACGCCACCGTCAGCTCTACCACGCCCAAATTGGACGACAGATGGCCGCCGTTGACGGATACGGTCTGCACGATGGCTTGCCGCAATTCATCACATAACGGTTCCAATTCCTCACGCGACAGCCGCTTAACGTCTGCCGGGGAATGGATTTCGGATAAAATCGATTGGGACATCTTTTTGATTCCTCCTCCCGCGTTGGAGCGTAACGAAGCTCAACGTGACCGCACCAGCAACGCATCCGCCAATCGGCACAGATCGTCGCGTTCATCGGGAAATGCCGCCAGCGCCTCCTTGGCGCGATCGGTGTACTCTGCCGCGCGACGACGCGCCTCCTCCAGCCCCAATAGGGACACGTACGTGGTTTTTTCGTTTTCGGTATCACTGCCGATCGGCTTACCCAACTCCTCGGCCGTGGAAGTCACGTCCAAAATATCGTCCACGATCTGAAAGCACAGACCGACGTAATATCCGTAGTTGCCTGCCTGCTGAAGCTGTTCTTCCGTTCCGCCGCCCAGCACGGCGCCCATACGACAGGCCGCCATCAACAGTGCGGCGGTTTTCCCTTCCTGCAACGCTTGCAGCGTCGGCAGATCGATTTGCTTTCCCTCGCACGCCAAATCCAGCATCTGGCCGCCGATCATTCCGTGAATACCGGCACACCGTGCCAGCTCGTAGGCCGCACGCAGAGCCGTTTTCGGTTCGACCTGAACGGTCGGTGACAGCATCACCTCGAAAGCACGGTTCAGCAACGCATCGCCGGCCAGCAGTGCGTTCGTTTCCCCATACGCCGCATGAACCGACGGCTTGCCGCGGCGCAACGAACTGTTATCCATACACGGCAGGTCGTCGTGTACCAACGAATACGAATGAATCATTTCGATCGCCGCCGCAAACGGAAGCGCCTGTTCAACGCTTCCGCCGCACAACCGGCAAAACTCCAGCAACAGCACCGGGCGGATTCGTTTGCCGCCGCCCTCACAGGCGTATGCCATGATCGGTGCCAGGCCGATTGCCGGTTCGTCCTGCGGCAACGCCACCGTCAACGCTTGTTCGATCGCTTCCAAATGTTGAGTCAACCGTTCGGTATACAACGCCATGTTACGCATCCTCTCCCGAAGTCTCCAGTGTCAGCTTCGTTATCTTTTGCTCGGCTTTTTTCAGCGCTTCGTTGCAGAAACCGGTCAATTTTGTCCCTTCTTCAAACAATTTCAGCGACTCATCCAAGGTACAATTGCCGTTTTCCAGCAGTACCACAATTTCTTCCAATCGCGCTATCGCGGTTTCAAACGTCCACTCGATCGCCATGATTCATTACTCCTTTATTGATGTCACAGCCACAACACGACAATCAAGCGTGCCGTCGTGCAAGCGAAGGCTGAGATTGTCCGCAGGCTTTACCTCACCGGCCGAGAGAATAGCAACGTCGTCCCGACTGACCAACGCGTATCCTCGCGATAACACGCGCAAGGGGCTCAGGGCATCCAGTTTGCCGGCCGCCGTTGCCAAACGCGTTTTGGCTTCCGATACCGGGCGCTGTACCGCACCGGAAAAGCCGCGCACCACACGATCCAGCCGCATGGCTCGTTCCTCCACCGGATACAGCGGCGTAGACAGGCACCGCCGGGCAGACAGCTCCGTGAGCTGTTGCCGCCGTTGCACAAGCCTGCCGTCGGCCGCACGGCGAAGCGACGCGCCCAGCGATGCCACCTGCCGACGAAGCTCCGTCGAATCGGGAACCGCCAGCTCGGCCGCTGCCGAAGGGGTCGGCGCACGCAGATCGGCCACCAAATCGCAAATGGTAAAATCGGTTTCGTGCCCCACGCAGGAAACGATCGGAATCGTAGAAGCCGCCACCGCGCGAGCCAGACGTTCGTCGTTAAACGCCCACAGCTCTTCCAGCGAGCCACCACCGCGACCAAGTAAAATCACGTCGGGCGCTTGCGGATCGTCGGCACGTTTCAGTTCTTCAAAGCGGCGCAAAGCCGCACAAAGCTGTGCCGGTGCGCCTTCTCCCTGTACCAACGTGGGAATCAGCACGACCTCGGCCAGCGGATACCGCCGAGCCAGAATAGTCAAAATATCCCGAATCGCCGCGCCGGTCTCCGAGGTGATAACGCCGACCCGCTTGGGAAACGGCGGCAGAGGACGCTTGCGACTTTCCTCAAACAAGCCTTCCTCACTCAACCGTTGCTTGAGCTGTTCGTAAGCCACCTGCAACGCACCGGCACCGTCCGGTTGCATATCCTCAATATAAATTTGAAAGGAACCGTCCTTTTCGTATAAAGACACTCGCGCACGCACGATCACCTTCATGCCGTTTTCCGGCACGAACGGAACGCGTGCCGCATAGGAGCGAAACATCACGGCACGCACCAGAGCGTTTTCATCCTTCAGCGAAAGATACCAGTGCCCGGAACGATAATGATCGACAAAGTTGCTGATTTCGCCGCTCAATAGCACACTACCCAAATGCACGTCGCCTTCCAGCAACGACTTCACGTAGCGATTCAGTTGACTGACGGTAATGGCAGTCATAACGTTCCTCCCGCTTTCAGGCAAGTCAGCACGGCGATCCCCGCCGCGTTATCCGCGGAATAGGCCGGCGGTGCAAAACGACCGCCGAAGCGGTGCGACAGCGTCTCGCGCAAATAGCCGTTCGACATGACGCCGCCGGCATACACAACCGGGAGCTCGCCGTACCGCTGTAGCAAACGTTCGGTCATCGTCTCGATCGCGGCGCGCACGTGCCGCAGGCAAAACCGCGCCACGTCCTCCGGCGATGCCCCATCCGCGAGCAACCGACGGCATTGATTTTCCACGCCGGACAAGTGACAATCGGCGCCGTCCATGGAGGGATGCGGCAGCTTGTCCGTAATCTCTCCGGCCAAGGCCTCCAGTGCCGGGCCGGCAGGAAACGCCAGTCCCAACATTCCACCGACACGATCAATCAACTGACCGGCCTTCAAATCCAGCGAGTGCGCCACCCGCTCACAGCGAATCACGGTTTCGGTGTCCGGCTGAACCAACAAAGCATCGGTCGTACCGCCGGATACGTGAAACGCCAAAAAGGGGCGTTGCCGCAGTTCCAGCGCTCCGGCACCGTACAGAGCCGCCATCACGTGGCCCTGCTGATGTGAAAAGTGAAATACCGGAACGCCCAACACGGCCGCCAACTGGCGAGCCGCACCGTCGCCCGATAAAAAGCACGGCATATACGAATTTTCGGCTTGCGACGGCCGATCCGAAGCACCGACAGCGGCAACGGCGGACAGCGCTCCGCTTTGCTCGACCAACCGTTCTACCAAGCACGGAAGCTGACGCACGTGGTGAAAGACCGCATCACTTTGGCGCAATCCCAGCTCGCCCTCTTTGACGGGTAAAAGTTGTTTTACTTGCCAAAGCGCCCCCGTTTCAGCTTCGACAGCCGCAACGGAGGTCGTATAATTGCTGGTATCCAGCCCCAAATATCGCGCCATATTTATGCCTCGCCGCGCCGGGCAATTCCGCCCAGCACACCGTTAATGAAGGAGGAATCCTCCTCGCCACCGTACCGTTTTGCCAGCTCCACGGCCTCGTTGATCGAAACGCTGACCGGGATGTCCTCTACCCATTGCATTTCGTAAACCGCCAGCCGCAGAATAGCCAGGCTGACGCGAGACAACCGCTCACGACTCCAGTTATGGGCAAACGCCGAGATCAGCTCGTCGCTTTCGTCTTTATGAGCCGAGGCACCCTCTGCCAACGCAACTGCAAACGCATCGCCGTTTACGTCGCGCGCCTCACCGGCATTTTCCAAAATTTCTGCGATCGGCGCGCCGCAAAAGCTCTGCTCAAACAGCAGAATAAATGCCAGCTCTCTCGCTTCCCGTCGGGTCATGCTCAACCAAGCCTTTCTGTTTTCAAATTCCCGAAGCGGCCCTCCGCACCACCGGCACGGAAGGCCTGCTTTTTACTGTTCGTCCGCCTTTTTGGCTTCCACTTCCATACCGGCCACGTGCACGTTGACCTTAGTAACGGGCTTGCCCGTCATGGCCTGCACGGCGCTTTTTACCTGACGCTGTATTTGGCCCGCTACTTCGGGAATCCGCGTGCCCGCTTTGAGATTTACGTACACGTCGATTAACGTTTCGTTTTCGTTATTCACAACGGCAACCGTTTTGTTGCCCGTGGAGCTGACCAGCCCCCGGATGTCCATACTGCGATTGGCCATGCTGGCTACACCGGGAACCTCGACCGCCGCCGTTGCCGCGATCGTTGCGATCACTTCCTCGGAAATAATGCAACGTCCTTCCGGCGTTTGATAATCCTTCGCATCCATGCTGATGTCCTCCCTTTTGTTTTATGCCTCTATTATATACCACAAAGCGAAAAGGTTCAACAGTTTTTTAAGATTTTACCGTCACGATACTAATGTTTTGTGTTAAAACCCCCGACTGTGCCGTCACTGCCTGTGAAATTTTAGCGGTATCCTGGGCTGTCAGCTCCTCCGCATCCACCACCACACTGCATTTATCGCCTTCGATATACACAACGCAGTCAGCAAACCCCTTGGCTTTAATCAGACTTTCGATCTTGCTTTCCTGCTCGATCGCACGGGTAATCGCCAACGCCTGCTCGGTCGCCGCCGCCTTCTGCTCCTCCGTTGCTTTCACGTCGTTCAGCAGTTCCTTGACGGTTTCCGTCATTTCGTCACGGGCACTTTGGCGGCTGGCGCGTGCCTGCGTAAAATAGGACGATGTGTTGCTGTCGGGGGTCGCGTTGACGTTCAGCGCATCCCCCAGCGTTTTATCGTCGCGTTGCTGTTGTGTGCCGGTATCCAGCAGACCCGACGGCGATTTTGCAAAATAATAGTTCAAATACACCGCCATGCCCAGCGCCACGATCAGCGTACCGAGCACCAGCTGCTTTTTGCCGAAAAGTTTTTTCATACCAATCTCTCCCTCACGATAATTTTGTTACGCACACCCGCTTGGCGGACAGGTTCATCGCCACCGTAACCGCCTCCCGAATCCGCACACACACCTCTGCCCGATCACCGCCCTCACAAACGATCACAACGCCGCGGATCGTCGGCTGGATTTCCGTAACCAGCAAACCTTCGCGTCCGTTATCGGTTTCTACGATAATAGCGGCACTTTCACTTCCGTCGCTCTGCGTCAGGCGCGAAGTGCTGTCGTCGGTATCCTCTTTTCGGTCGGAGCTGATCCGCTGTTCGGTCGCATACACGTATTCCACCCCGTTTTCCAGCGTCACCAGCACCTCACACTCACCCGCGCCGTCAATGCGACTGACGATCGTCTGCAGGCGCTCCTCCGTTTGCCGGACAAACTCCTCCGCAGTCAACGCCGTCGCCGTCGTTTCCGTGTGCTCCGGCAACAGCTCCGACAACGCCAACAGCACGATCCCAACCGTTCCGGCAATCAGCAACAGCTTTCTTCCTTTGCCATTGCGAAGCCATTCCCCGGCCTGTGTCATCCACGCTTGCTTCATCAGTCATCCTTCCCTTCACCATGCTTCCACCGTTACCGTGGCTTGCAGCTGCTCCGTCAGCACCTCCCCTACCGTCTTGGCGATCGCTACCGTTTGTTTGTCCACCGCGATGATGACCTGCTGAATATATATGCCGCCTTCTTCCGAAGTATCCGTCAAAACCGTGATTTTTTTCGCGGCAACTCCCCGTGCCGCTAATCCTTCCTCGGCAATCGTTGTCACCGCCTCCTGCACCTGGATTTGCAACTGCCGTGTTACCGCCTCCTCCATCAGGTCCGCCGTTACCTCCTCCGGCAAGCCGTCCAAATCCAGCGACGTCAACGAGCGAAGTCCCGACAAGGGTGTCAGAAAACAAACGATGAAAACCGTGGTAACCAACAACTGGAGCAGCTTGCCCGTTCCGCTGTTCGGCGCCAGCAGACGTACCGCCGAACAGCCGAGCGCCGTCATGCAAACGGCAGCTCCCCACGCACGTAATCCGTCCATACTACCCTCCTGCCGCCGAAACCACCGCCACGGCGATAATCAAAAACGCCCCGGATGCCGTTAAAACGCCAATCATGCACCGAACGGTGTGCTTGGCCGCTTTGATCATCCCGGTAAGAGCGGACAATTCAAACAAATCCGTCGCCACGCCGCAAACCGACAGCAGCAGGTCCCAACCGATGCACTGCAACAGGGGCGGCAACAAAATCAACACGGTCGCCGCCATGCCAAAAGCCCCCAGCGTGGAATGAAGCATTTGCAAGCACCCACGGATCGTGGAAAACGCCTCGCTTAAGGAATTGCCCACCACCGGCACAAAGCTGGAAATGGAAAATTTCACGGCGCGCGTTCCCAGCGTATCGGTAGCGCGAGCCGTTACGTTTTGCAAAGAGAGAAGTCCGCTAAACAGCATCGTGCCGCCGGTCAACAGCCATACCGCCGCTTTGCCGATGAACTTTCCGACGCTGTCCAAACGGACCTGCGGCGTCACCGAGCCGGTCACAACAATCGCCAAAGAAATCGTCAGCAACGGCACGATCACCTGACCCGATACCAGTGACAACAACTGTGCCGCCGCAAAAACCAGACTTTGAAAGGACAGGGCCGTCGCCGCCTGACCGTTGCTGAGCAAGACACCGGCATACACCGGCGTGAAGCCGGTCATAAACACACCGACTGCGCTCATGGCTTCGCGCACAGTATCCAGACAGGCGATCAGTGGCAAAATGATACAACCGCATATCGACAGCACACACACAGTTCCAAATACCGTCGTGCTTTCTTCCTCTCGCAGGGAATGTCGCCATCCGTTCATCCACGCATACAGCAACACAACGGCCAGCACCGTTCCTGCCGTCGCCAGCGGCGCCTGAAAAGCGACCCGCACGACTTCGAGCAGCTTGTCCCACACCGTATCGACGTCTAAGTCGGAAAACGCCGCGGGCTTTAAGGTGTCAATCCCCAGCTCGCGCAGTAACGTTTGCGTTTCCTCCGGGAGTGCGGTGAACAATTCGGTGCCACCGCTCGCCTGTAGCTGTTCCTCGTACAGTTCCTCCACGGTCGCGGCCGACGCCGCAAAGCTTCCGTACAACACCCAACCCAGTACGACCATGACCAGCACAAGCCTTTTCATGTTGTCCCTCCTTGGATCAGCGAAAGCGCGAGCTTTCCCACCTGACGGAACAGTGGCAACGCCAGCGTCAGCATGGACAGCTTGCCGGCAAGCTCCGCTTTGGCCGCCAGCCCCTGCTCACCGGCATCGCGACAGGCATCCGAAGCCAACTGTGTCAACAGGCACGTGCCGAGCGCCTTAAACAGCACGGTAACGTATTCGTTGGGTATCCCGCTTTCGGAAAACAGCGCTCGCACGTCCGAAAGCATCGGCGCGGCATTGGTCAGCGCCGCCATGAGAACCAGCGCACCGGCCAGCAAGCCCAATACCAAGGCCTGCTCCGGCGCGTAACGGCGCAATACCACCGCCAACAACGCCGCGGCAAGGACGATCACCAACAGCTTTGTCAACGCCATCGCTATAACCCGAAGACCGATTTGACAAGCCGAAACAGATCGCTGATCTCGGTGACGACCATGGTCAACACCACGATCAAGCCCGCCAGCGTAGTCATCATGGCCTGCTCCTCGCGTCCCGAACGGATCAGCACCTGATTCAGCACCGCGACGATGATCCCGATCGCCGCAATCTTAAAAATCAAATCAACATCCACCGATGTTCCTCCTTATATCAGTAGCAGTGCCAACGCACTGCCGCCGCAAAACCCCAAAGTAATGTACAAGCGTCCCCGGCAACGCACGTCGTTTTGAGCCGACGCGCACCGCTCCCGAAATGTCGTCGCATACCGACGACAACGCTGAATCTCACCTTCCAGATCGTTCCTGCCAAAATCGGTTGTAAACTCGCACAACAACCGTTGCTCCTCTTCGGTAAGACCCAACTCACCGGCGCTTTGCGTCACCGACTTCAACCAGGCGGCGCGCCAATCCTCCGTTGACGACGTTGCCGGCAAACCGCGAAACAAACAAAAGCCCTTCCATTCCGAGGAGGTTGAAAAAAAGGATAACAGCTCCTCCAGCGGTGCCGCCGTGTACCGAATACGCTCCGCCATCTGTTCGCACAGACGCACCAACCGTTCCAGCGCATCCGACCGACGCTTCAGCTTAACATACTCCCACAGGCCGTATCCGGTGCCTGTCAAAAAGACCAGCAGAACGCCCACCGTTTTCATTCAACCACACCTCCGTCTGCCGAAGTTCTGCAATCTCACCCGGCGATCCGGCACCTCGCAACTGCACCAAATACGGAAAAACGCCGGTGTGCAACGCCTCCGCCAGCTCGGCGCGATGAAGCAGCTCCTCCAAGCGTCGGCAATGAACCGACGTAACGATCGGCACACCACAGTACCATGCCTGACGCACCGCCTTCAGCTCCTCGCGGCCGCCCAATTCGTCAAACAGCACCACCCGCGGTGACAAGCACCGGATCGCCTGTTCGATCCCTTGCGCCTTCGGAGCGCCGAAAAGGCAATCGCACCCGACTAAATGTCCACCACCGGCGATCTCACCGCGCTCGTCCACCACCGCAACCGAAAAACGCCGAGCGGAAAATTCGCGGGCCAAATCGCGCAACAGACTGGTTTTTCCGCTGGACGGTTCGCCGCAGATCAGCGCACCGGCAATGCCGTCGGAGCACAGTCGTTCCGCCAGCACGGCGGCGCAACCGTGATGTCCGCGCGATACGCGCAAACACAGCGAGGTGATGCACCGGTAGCTGACAATCGTGCCCTTTTCCACGACCGCCGTCCCGGCAATACCGATGCGGCAACCGTTCGACGCCGTCAAAAAGCCGTGCTTCAATTCCTCCTGATGCGCGTATATCGACTGCTGACAAACACAATCTATCACCTGCTGCAGCCACGCGCTGTCACAGCAAAGCGCCGCTTCCGGCTGAACCGTCAGCACACCGCCGGCAGTCACGTAACGCTCCACACCACGTATACCGAGTGCTACGGCCTGTCCGGCACGCAGGCGCAGCTCTTGCACCTGCTCACACGTTGCGGAAGGCAAACGCTGAAGCGTCCGCTTCAACGGCTCCGGCAACAGCATGAGCAGGGAACGCCATCCGTCCACGTTGCCACCTCCTTGTCCGGTCTTGTCCATACTTATGCCGCGGTATAACGGTTTATGCAAAAAGAAACCAATAAAAACGTAAACAGGCCGCTCTGACGAGCGACCTGTTTACAGTTAGAGGGGTGTTTTGAGGAGGGGTATATACTCATTTTGGTGAGAGGATCGGTGCGGTTCCGACCGCTCTCTTGAGTACGCTTTGAGTATATCAAACTTACCGGACAAGTTTGTGAATTGAGTGTGAATAAACTGTAATAAAATTTTTATAAGAAAAATGCCAAACAAATGTTTGCTTTTTGAAAAAAGACGTGTTATACTATTCGTGAGGTGATTGCAATGGAATTAACCCTGAAGCAACAACAGGTACTTACCTTTTTACAGGAGCGTGCACAAACCGGCGTTCCCCCCACGGTGCGTGAAATCTGCGCCGCCGCCAATATCCGCTCCACCTCCACCGTTCATTCCTACCTGAAAATACTGGAAGAGGGCGGCTATATTCAGCGCGACGGGCGATTAAACCGTTCCATCCGCATGCCGGGTGAAACCGTGGCTCGCGTCCCCCTGCTTGGCAAGGTCACGGCCGGCAATCCCATTCTGGCCGTCGAACAGGTAGAGGATTACGTTCCCTACTCCGGCACCGGCTATGAGCCGGGGGAATTGTTTGCCTTGCGCGTTTCCGGCACCAGCATGATCAACGCCGGTATTCTCGACAAGGATATCGTCATCGTCCGCAAAACGCCGACTGCGGAAAACGGCGAAATCGTCGTGGCGTTGATCGGTGACGAAGCCACAGTCAAGCGCATCTATTTCGAGCAGGATCACATTCGCCTTCAGCCGGAAAACGACGCGTTCCAACCGATTATAGTCAAGGAAGCAGTGATCCTCGGCAAAGTGGTATCGCTGGTGCGTAACTTCGGATGAGGCCGGAATATATCGTCAGCGCCTGCCTGTGCGGTCTGTCCACACGGTATGATGGGTGCTCCAAGCCGGTTTCACCCGCCATTCAAGCGTTGATCGACAGGGGTGCCGTGATTCCCGTTTGTCCGGAATGTATGGGCGGTTTGCCCACACCGCGCCCTCCGGCGGAGCAGTGCGGCGATCGCGTCGTTAATGCCGCAGGCGTGGACGTTACCGCACAATATCGGCTGGGGGCTGAAAAAGCATTGGCATTGTGCCGCGACCTGCATATCCACAAAGCCATCCTTAAAGAAAACAGCCCGTCTTGCGGCTGCCATTTCGTATACGACGGCACCTTTTCCAAGCGGCTGATCGCCGGGCGCGGCATCACCGCCGCTTTGCTGGAGCAAAACGGTATCACCGTGGAAAGCGAAGAAGCCTGGCGATAACTTTTCGCGTTATCCGGTTGACTTTTGGATCGATTTTGTCTATACTGGAACCGGGCACCCAGATTGGGGGCCGCAAAGGTTTCGACGGGGATCGTGAGCCTTGGTAAGCGAGTAGCGGTGCAGAACCGCTATAAAATCTGCAATTTTTCAAAATAAACGACAACAATCAAGTTGCTCTCGCGGCCTAATTAGGCTGCCGTCCTTACCCGAAGTACCGCGATCGGGATAAGGGCGTCATGTAGCGGTGAACGTGAACGGGCCGATGTCGCTCTGTCCGTCATGATTTAGCGACTACCGTACTCCACAGCCTGCCCACCGGCGGTGGATGAGGGGAATCTTAAAAGACGGGCTGCACTCGGAGAAAACCACGGTAAGGGATTTTCGGACAGGGGTTCGATTCCCCTCGGCTCCACCAACACAATATTACACAAAACCCTATTTCTATGTCGGCGGTTTCGCCGT
>CAYMHR010000037.1:0-12818 GCA_964390295.1 uncultured Eubacteriales bacterium | reverse complement strand
CAAAAAGAGAAAGCGTTCTGCTAAGTAATTAAATAAAGCGATTTGACACATTCGCTTTTCTCCCTCCTGTCAGGTACAAACCCGACAGGAGGTTTTTTATACTGAATAGTGATGGTGTGCCGGCTCATACTTTGCGCCTCCTGTCTTTAGGTAATATAGGTGTGCATCTTTTAACGATTCCTATACCTTTTAACGAAAGGGCGGAGGGGTGTGCATTTCGTATCAAAATAGGTCATTACCTTCATAACAGACGAGTCCGAACCTTGAAAGTTCGGACTCGTTTTCTGTTTGTTCGGATATTAAGAGCTCCGCTCGGCCGAAAAATTAAGAGGTTTTTCACAGGCGATTCGCTTATCGCTTGGCGTAAGCGGCACGGTATTCGCGCGGTGTCATGCCGATATGATTTTGAAACACCTGACCGAAGAATTTGATATTTTCATAGCCGACCAGCGTTGCGATTTCCGCTATCTTTTTGTTGCTTTCGACCAGAAGACGGCAGCTTTCCTGAATACGAACGTTTTGCACGTACTCCTGAAACGAAATGCCGATCTGATCTTTAAAGCGGCGACTGATGAAGCCGAGCGAGTAAGGATACTCGGCGGCGATTTTCCGAAGCGACAGCTTTTGCGAAAAATTTTTCTGCACGTACGTGGTGATGCAATGTACCATGTCGTCGTTTTCCGTTTCGGCTTTTGGTGAAGCCAGCTGGCGCGTGGAAAGAATTAACAGTTGGATCAGCAGGCATCGCATCAGCTCCTGACTGTTGCATCCGTTGTCGATATATTCCTGTTGCAGCTGTTTCATAATGGTTGCCACACGCCCGTCGGCATCATGAAAGAAAAAATCGTTCGGTGCGTGCTTATGGGTGTAGTACGCGGTGTTAATTTGATAATATCCCAGCAACAGCTCCAGCGAATGACAGCGATACAGCGTTTCGCTGATGAATTGGGGGAGAAATAAGCAGTTGAGCACCTGCAGCGGTGTTGTGCCGAGCTGCTCATAGCGGTGACGCCAGCCGTAGTCGATTAGGAAATAATCTCCTTGCGTAACCTGGGAAGTGACGCCGTTGACGGTATGTGTGGCGGTTCCCTGCAAAACATACGCCAACTCCAAGAAGCTGTGTTCGTGCTCGTAAACCACGGCATCGGTACAGGTGAACACCAAGATTCGCTGATCACCCAATTCCGAAGAGTAGAGTATCATAGTAAAATTCACCCCTATATTTCGAAAAATAGTAGGTTGTTTTTATTCTATCACATGGTGTAAAATGAAGTCAAGAGCAGTATCCCATTTTTCGAAGGAGTGGTTTCTTTGTCATCGATTTGGAAGAAAGCGGTATCACTGGTGATGACCGCGGCAGTATCGCTCACCTGCCTTCTTGCCGGGTGGTCGCTTCCCGTAACGGCCTCTGGGGAGACGGGGCTTCCAAGGTCAAGGTGGACCTGTCCGAAGCGACGCTGACGGCTACGGGCGAGCATACTCGCTTTCCGTTGCAGGCGCTGGTTGACGGCAAAACGACGACCGGTTGGTCCAGTGACCCGAACACCCTAACTCAGAACAGTCACGAATGGGTCATGGCCAAGCTGCCGACGGCCACGTTTCTGGATGAGTTGCGGCTCTATCCGCGTTATGAAACGGTAAGCGGCGAGGAAGTATTGCGTTGCTTCCCCCTGGATTTTACCATTCAGGTTTCGTCGGACGGAAATCAATGGAAAACCGTTTCGACACAGACCGACTATACGCCAACCGGAAACGAATGGCAAATCTTTACCTTTGATTTGGAAACGGCGGTACAGTATATTAAGGTGGACGCTACCAAACTGTATACGGAAAATCCGACGGCATCCACGTTGTCGTATCGTTGTCAATTCATGGAGATGGAAGCCTATTATACCGCGCCCGAAGGCGTGGCGGCCGTTGCCGCCGCTATCGATGCCGTCGCCGTTGACGAGACGAATTCCTGCTTGCTGTATCCCACGCTTGCCGGATTGACGGTATCCCTGAAAAGCACGACCGATCCCGACGTGGTAGATACGGACGGAACGGTGGATACGGTAAACAGCGGGTCCTGCTCGGTGGTGCTGACGGTCAGCGACGGCACGACCTCGGTGGATACCGCGCCAATCACCGTTACGGTGGTCGGCTTGGCGGCGCAGGAGGCGGTGGCGATTACCGCTTCCACGGCTACCGCGTCTACCGAAGCAAACAGCGCGTGGGGCGTGAGCCGCCTGATTGACGGAAACAAAACCAGCTCCAATGCCGGCTGGTCCTCCAAACAGCATAAAACAGCCACACCGGCCAACGGCGACGGTGCGGAATGGGCGATGCTGACTCTGTCGAAAACCGCTCGCATCAAGCGCGTGGACGTTTATCCCCGTAACCGCACGACGCATCGCGGCTTGCCGACCGATTTTGAAATTCAGGTATCCGAGGACGGCGTTACGTGGACGACCGCCTATCGGGCGACGGAGTATGCCGTGACCGCCTACAACGCGATGCAATCGATCGAGATTACGCCGACGTACGGTCGCTACGTGCGGCTGTGGTGTACCAAACTGTGCCATGATGGTGACGGGTATTCGGTTCAGCTTGCCGAAATGGAAGTATTCGGCTTGCCGATGACCTTGCAAAGCACGCAAGCGGCGGCCGACGGCTTAACGGTCAAACCGGTTGCCGAGGGCGATACGGCCGTATCGTGGCAGTTGATTGACAACCGCTTTTTCAAGGTGCGGATCGAAGCCAGCTCGCACCCCGCCGTCGTGGCGTTGGATCGAAGCATTACTCTGCCGTCTACAAAAACGGAGGTGACGTTGACCTTGAAGGTGATTAACCGGTTGAACAAAACGGATGCCGTTACCGTACAACGTCAGGTGACGGTGAACAGTCCCAACGGGCTGTTGGCAGAAACTGCCGCGCAGTCGGTTGATTTGTTGCCGTTGCCCGATGCGAATGCCACAACCATGCCGATGCCGACGCTGATGGTAGAGAACGCCGAAGCGTTTGACGTGACGATCGAAAGCAGTAGCCGCACGGATATTGTGGCAACGGACGGCACCATTACCCGCCCCCGGCAGACCACCGGTGTTACGCTGACTCTGCATGTAACGCATAGAGCCAGCGGTGAATATGCCTTGACCAAAGAGCTGTTGGTTCCGATTTACAAGACGTATACGGCACCGACGATGACGGATCAGGCCGTTGACGCCCAACTGGATAAGTTTGAGCAGAGTGCGCTGGGCATTTTTGTGCACTACGTTCCGGCGGTGACCGATACCAAAGAAGCCGGTAAGATCATCACCTCCGGCACCGTGTATGCCGACGGCAGCAAGGTGACGGAAGTCGACGATTTGGCGGATCATTTTGATGCCGAGCAGTTTGCCAAGGAATTGAACGATTTCGGTGCCGAATACGTGATGTTTACCGTGTGGCACGCGGATATGCGCACGTTGTTTCCGAGCATGACGAACCAGCGTTGGCGCGACGACCGTCGTACCGACGATACGGTCGGCATGAAGTCGTATGCCGACAGCGACCTGATTGCCGAGCTGATTGAAGCGTTGGCACAGTATGATATTGATTTGTACCTGTATACGCATCCCAGTGACGGCCACGATCTGACTGCGGAGGATCAAACTTTGACCGGCTGGAACGACAGCACCGATCAGTATGCCACGTGGAATCAATATATCAACGAGCTGTACTATGAATTGTGCTAGCGGTACGGTACCAATATTAAAGGCTTGTATTTCGATGGATGGTATAACCACGTGCCTACGGGAGCACCGCAGCAGCGCCTGCGCGAGACCTGCTTGAGCTTCAACCCGGCCATGGCGTTGATTATGAATACCGGCTTTGATCAGCTGGTAGACCCGGCTCCTGGCTATAACGGTGCCGATTATCGTGCGTGGGAAATTCGCCGTACCGATTTGGAAACCTTAAAGGTATCTCACAATCAAAGCTGTATGATTATCGGCGGTGAGTGGTTCACCACCTCTGCCCAAACAACCGTGCCGGACTTCACCTACAATTCGGCGGCGTCGATTTATCGCTATACGGCGTTGCTGTCAACCATTTCCACGCACGGCGGCTTTGCGGCTTCGCTGGTGGTTTATCCGGAACGTGACGGGGAAGAGCTAAACGATCTGTGGGCGTACGGCATCTACGATTTGATGACGGATGTGAAGACCTCCTATTTGGACGGTGTTCAGGAATCGGTCAAGCAGGTGATCCCCAGTGCCGCCTATCCGACTGCGGAGGAAAGCACGCTGGCGACCCTGTCCTGGGGCGCGGCTTCTGAATCCCAAGACGGGAAAACGCTGTATCTGCACGTGCTGACGGCGCCGGACGGAGACGAACTGACGTTGCCTGCTACCGCCGATGGCTCCGGTCTGGCCGATACCGGCTCGATTTTGAATTTTGACGGCACCGTTACCGAAGGTGTTACCCTGACCGCTTCAGCCGACGGTGGCTACACGGTGCGATTGCCGCAGGGCATTTCGTGGAATACGGTGGATACGGTCATCAAGGTGGCACTGGATCGCCCGACGGCCACCGGTGTGACGTTGAGCACACATCAGACGGAAATCTATCCCGGCAACAAGCGTTCGCTGGGCTTCACGCTGTCGCCCGCCGGTGCTGCTACCGTCGACGTTTGCTGGGAAAGCAGCGATCACTCGGTCGTTACGGTGGATCGGGACGGCACTCTGACGGCGGTCAATCGTGGAACGGCTACGGTGACGCTGACGGTAAACGGTGTGAGCGATACGTGCTCGGTTACGGTGACCGAGCAGGCCAACCTGATGGGTAACGGCGACTTTGAGGGTGCCGATCCGAGCTTGGATTGGCACGCGCTCGGAGGAACCGTCACCGCCGGGGTCGGTCGCAATCAGTCGGCCGGATTGGTTAGAAATACGTCCAGCTTTTATCTGAAGGGGCAAAACTTCACCTTGCTTCCCAACCGGTATTACGAGTTTTCTTTGTATTTTAAGGGTGAGACCGGCGACGTGGGTAAGGTGTGGTATAACACCGGAACGGCCGATAACAACAACCGCGACGTGGCGCCGATTACAAGCACCCGTGCGATCGGTGTAGTCGACGCCGACGGCTGGAGGCAATATACGTGCGTGCCGCCATGCTCTGCCGCATGACCTCATACAGGTTTCTGTCCTTTACGCCGTGCAGCTCGTCCATAATGACAAAACTTGCGTTCAATCCGTCAAGGGTATCAGAATTGCGGGCAAGGGAACTACCATCAACGGTGACGAGATGATCCAAGCGACGAAGCTGACCGATTGTAGCGAAACGTGGCAAACCAAAGCGATCTTCTTCCGCACGGGCACGATCAACCACAGCAATAGCGGCTGGGAATTGGCGTTGATCCGACGCGTGGACAGGAACCTAGTGGATGGCAGTGCGGGTGGGGACAATCGGCACTTCCCTGTACCGCCGCACGGACGATAACGCCCCTGTTGGCGTTCGCTTTTTGACTCGTATGTATGTAGAGGGCTGGAGCGCTACGCAGGATACCCTGACGGTTCGCTATCAGGGACGGGAATATCAGGTGATTGAATTCGGTTCTTTGCTGAAGCGCAGTGCCAATCCGGAAGCGCTGACGCTGGAAACGGTCAATGCCAATTTGAACGCCACCGGTCAGAATCGCACGTGGAAATCGGTTGCCTATACGGCAGGCGGTGCCATGAAGCTGGTGGATTATACGGCGGCTTACCTGGACTTTACCGTCATTATTAAGAAGGGTGCCGACGTTACGCAGGAAAACTTCGAGCAGCGCGAGTACACCGTGTGCGGCTATGTGGTGTTGGACGACGGCACGGTGCTGTATACCGAGCCGATGACGGATAGCGTGACGGCAGCCATTGGTCGCGGCGCTTAAGGAGGGCGTATGATGAAAGCTTACCAAACGCCTTGCATGGAAGTGTGGCAATGGACGTCGGCGGAGCCCATCGCCTTTACCATCAGCCGCGCTGAGGGTGAGGTGATCGACGAGGAGTTGGACGTTCCTACGTCTTGATTTGAATACAAGAGCCGGACAGTTAGGCCTAACTGTCCGGCTCTTTTGCGTTGCCCCGTTTGCTTGTCGTGCGGCGGACAGGCAAAAATCGACGGCGTTTTGCATACAGTGTGGGGAAAGGGGCGAGAGCATGGCGATATCGATATTGTTGGATGCGGTATCCCGTATCTTTTTCATGGCGTTGCAGGTGGTCAATTCCGGATCGTTTCCGCATCCGCTGACGGCACAGCAAGAGCAGGAATATCTGATCGCGTATCACGAGCACGGCGACCAGGAGGCGCGCAATCAACTGGTGGAGCACAACCTGCGTCTGGTGGCGCACGTGATTAAAAAGTACTACAGCTCCGTGCGGGATCAGGACGATTTAATTTCGATTGGCACCATTGGCCTGATCAAAGCGGTCAATACCTTCGATCATACCAAGGGCGTGAGACTGGCTACCTACGCTTCCCGTTGTGTAGAAAATGAAATACTGATGCATTTCCGCGCGTCGCGTAAAACGGCACAGGACGTTTCGATCACGGAGCCGATCGAGACCGATCGGGAGGGGCACACCCTGACGCTGATGGACGTGATTGCCGCCGAGGATACCATTGCGGACGATTTAGAAATGAAGGTGAACGCGACCAAGCTGTACCGCTATATGGAGGAAACGCTGACGGAACGCGAAAAGAAAATTATCCATTGGCGCTACGGTCTGACGTGTCCGCCTCAAACGCAGCGCGAGGTGGCCCGGCGCTTGCGAATTTCGCGCAGTTACGTGTCTCGAATCGAAAAAAAGGCCTTAACAAAACTCCGTCGCCGCTTCGAACGCGGTGACGTAAAAGCGCGTTTTGAACCGCCGATTTGAGCTTCCGATTTGTGAATTTTACGCAAATTTTGATTTTTGTGTGGACAAGTGAAGAAATCTCGTGTACAATAAAAGTATTGTAGTTTTCAAGGAGGATGTCTTTATGACTTTGAAACGTGTATTGCGTCCGGTGCTGGCGCTGGTGTTGGCACTGTCGTGCTTGCTGTGTGCCGCCTGCTCTACTCCCAGGGTAGCTATGACGGTCGGCGACAAGGATTACGAAATGGGTGATTATCTGGCGTATTTGTACCTCACGGTGTATTCCAATTACTATTATCAATATTACGCCCAATATCAAGGCCTGGATTCCACCGGCTGGAACTATGGCGACTCCACCCAGTCAATCACGCTGTCCGAGTATATCCAGTACGCGACGCAGGATTCCATTTTCTATCAGCGCGCTTTGGAGCTGATGATGAAGGAAGAGGGTATCGAGTGGGATGCGGAGGAGCTGGCTACGGTGGAGCAGCAGTTGAAATCCGCCAGTCTCACGCAGGATCAATTTATCGACTACGGCTTTACCAACGATCGCTATATCAATGCGTACAAGGCACTCTCGCTGAACGAGATGTCGTTGTTTAATGGCCGTTACAACAAGGGCGGCACGCAGGAAGTGCCGGAGGAAGATATTCGAACCTACTTCGATGAAAACTACCTCAGCTATTTCATTATTGAGGAATCGTTGGTGGATAGCAGCGGAAACGACTTGTCGGATGAGAAAATCGACGGCTTCAAGTCGATCATGGGCAAGGTGGTCGATGCTTTTAACGCCTATTCCGATGAAGAAAAAACCATCGAGAATTTCCAGGTGCTGTATCGGCAATACCTGACCGATAAGGAGGAGCTGGAGGAAAAGCTGGAGAGCGATTCGGACAGCTCGCAGACGACCACGGACAGCTCCACCACCGGCTCGACAACCACCACAGCCGCCACGACGACTACGACGGTAGCTACGACGACTACGACAACTGCCGCTACGACCACGACGGCAACCGGTACTGGTACAACGACTACGACCACGGGTACCAGTGATACAACCGATGACACGGACGACGATGCCGAAGAGGAAAAAACGCTGGATCGTACCGATGCGGTGATCGAAAATGTGGACGAAGAATTGGTCAAAGCCATTCAGGGCATCGAGGAAGGCGCCATCGATTTGGTGACGTACAAAAAGAGCGGCACGACCGAAACGTTGGCGGTGATCTTCCGTTTGGATCCGGAAGCACAGCGCGGCAAGGACGATGACGGCAACGACGTTGATTATTACGAGGACAGCCGCGATCAAACTCTGCAGCTTTTGAAATACGACGCGTTTACCGAAGAGGTGGAAGCACGCGTCAAGGTATTGAGAAAATCCGCTGTACTGAACGACAGAGCGTTTAAGTCGGTGGAAATGGAAAAGCTGTTTGGGCTTGACGACTAACTCAAACAACGATTACCCGACCGGAGCTTCCGGTCGGGTGATTTTTTGTGTTGAAGGATCGCCGCCCACGGCCTGTGACAAAAGCACACAAAAAATCCGGCAAAAAGGCTTGACAAACGGTGGGGACTATGGTATACTTTCGCTTGCAGTTGCGGCTTTAGCTCATCTGGTAGAGCGCCACCTTGCCAAGGTGGAGGTAGCGAGTTCGAGCCTCGTAAGCCGCTCCAAAGTCCCAAGGACGACAAGTTCTTGGGACTTGCTTTTTGCTCATATCAATCAAAAAAGCCGTGAAACTCACGGCTTTTTATCAATTTATCAATGACGCGTTTCGTCGGTAAAACATTCGCAAAAGCGGGCACTGAACGACGGCTCCTCGTTCGCAACGTACAAATGAGACAGGTCTCCGACGCCGGCACAACGCAGGGAAGCGATGCCCTGTTCGCGCTCCTCGGTGTAAAAGGTGGTAACGGCCGTGGGAAGCGTACACGCGTGTTGCCATATCGTGTAGGGCGAGCAGTTCATCAGGTGGGACAGCAGCACGCCGGAGACACCGTAATGACAAACGAAAACCAGAACGTCGTGGTTGGCGCGTTCTACCGTGTATTGCGTTCCGTTGCGGCGATATCCGTGCCGTGCCAGCACCTCGTCCAACGAAGCACACACGTCGTCGTAGGCGGCGACCGTTTCGGCGGCAATGGTTTCCTCCGTTCGCCATGCTGTCGGAGAATACAGTGCCGGATGCTCGTTCATATATTGGGGCAAAATATCCCAACACAGCGTTCCTTCGCGCGGGTACGTGACCTTGGCCACGGCGTAGCTGAATTCACGTAGCCAAGGACAGTATTCGGCGGTGATTTTCAAGCGCTGCAGGGTGGGCTCGGCGGTCAGTTTGGCGCGGCCGAGCGTGGAGCAGTATACGGCCGTGACGTTTTCACGGCACAGCCGGTCGGCGAGAAGCGCGGCTTCCCGTTTTCCTTTTGCGGTCAATCCGTCGATGGCATAGTCGGGATCGCCGTGACGTACAATCAACAATTTCACGTTTATCACCTTCTACAGGCAGTGTACCATAGCCTCCCGAAAAACACAAGGTCTTGTTCACAAAAAGTTCATTCGTTTTTTTGGGGCGTTGCCTTGATTTTATACAGGGAAAGTGGTATAATTTCCCGTGTTTTACGGAAAGGAGTATCTGTATGATAAAACGCTTGGCAAGCTGTATTCGCGAATATCGTCGCCCCACCGTTTTAACGCTGGTGTTTATTGTGCTGGAAACGGTGATCGAATGTCTGATACCGTTCATCACTTCGGATTTGGTAAACCGAATTCAAGCCGGTGCCGCCGTGCCGGAAATCGTTCGAATCGGTACTCTGCTGGTGGTGATGGCGATCCTGTCGTTGTGTTGCGGCGGTATTGCCGGGTTTACCTGTGCCAAAGCCTCTGCCGGATTCGCCAAAAACGTGCGGCACGACGTATTTCATCGAATCCAGGGCTTTTCGTTCGGTAACGTGGACAAGTTTTCCACGTCATCTCTGGTGACGCGTCTGACAACGGACGTGAATAACGTGCAAATGGCGTATATGATGCTGATTCGCACGGCCATTCGTGCACCGATGGTTTTGATTTTCTCCATCATCATGGCGTATATCATGGGCGGTGCCTTGGCAACGTCCTTCGTGGTCATCATTCCGATTTTGGTTACCGGCTTGCTGCTGGTATCGCGCAAGGCCATGCCGGCATTTCGTCGGGTGTTCAAAAAATACGATCGCCTGAATGAATCCATCGAAGAAAACGTGCGCGGGATGCGCGTCGTTAAGGGCTTTGCCCGTGAACCGCACGAAAAGAAAAAGTTTTTTGCCGCTGCCGATGATATCCGCGGCGACTTCACCAAAGCGGAGCGGATCGTCGCCTTAAACAGCCCCATCATGCAGCTGTGCGTGTACTTCAACATGATTTTCGTTATGCTGGTCGGCTCGCGTATGGCGATTACCAGCCAGGGCGCGACCATCAATTTGGGTCAAATGACCGCCATGCTGACTTACGGTATGCAAATTTTGATCCAGCTGATGATGCTTTCCATGATTTACGTCATGCTGACGATGTCGGCCGAATCCATTAAGCGTATCGTTGAAGTTTTGGATGAAAACTCTACGATTGTGAATCCGGAACAGCCGGTCATGCAGGTTCCGGACGGTTCCATCGATTTTAACGGTGTCAGCTTCAAATATTCCGAGAGCGCCGAGCGGTTTGCGCTGGAAAACGTGGAGCTTCATATTCGCTCCGGCATGACGGTGGGTATCCTCGGCGGTACCGGCTCCAGCAAATCCACGCTGGTGCAGTTGATTCCGCGCTTGTACGATACTACGGAAGGAACGGTTTCCGTGGGTGGCATCGACGTGCGACAGTACGATCTGGACACGTTGCGCGGCGAGGTCGCCATGGTGTTGCAGAAAAACCTGCTTTTCTCCGGTACCATCAAAGACAATCTGCGCTGGGGCAATCCCGACGCTACCGATGCGGAGCTGGAGGAGGCCTGCCGCTTAGCGCAAGCGGATGAGTTTGTTCGCTCGTTCCCCGACGGCTATGAAACCTTTATTGAGCAGGGTGGCACCAACGTTTCCGGCGGCCAAAAGCAACGGCTGTGTATCGCGCGTGCGTTGCTGAAACGCCCGAAAATCTTGATTTTGGACGATTCTACCAGTGCGGTGGATACGCGTACCGATGCGTTGATTCGCGAGGGCTTCAAGCAATATATCCCCGAAACGACCAAGATCATCATTGCACAGCGCGTGGCGTCGGTTCAGGATGCCGATCTGATTCTGGTCATGGACAGTGGCCGGATCGTCGCCTCCGGCACGCACCGGGATTTGTTGCAGTCCAGTGATATTTATCGCGAGGTATATGAGCAACAGACGAATGGAGGTGGGGACAATGCGTAAAAGTAACCGACCCGCTCCGCCGTCGGGCGCACGCGGTATGGATTTTCGCGCGCTGGGGCGTGTGATCCGCTTGCTGTTTCACTCCTATCCGGTATTGGTTCCCATCGCCATGTTCTGCACGGTGTTTTCCTCACTGGTGTCGGCCATTCCGTCGTTGTTTACCCAACGTGTGATGGCGGTTATTGAGGAGTATATCCGTACCGGCAACACCGATTGGGCAACGGCTGCAAAAACCATCGTGCCGCTGATCACGGTGCTAATCGTGTTGTACGTGCTGTCGGTTATTTTCCTCACCCTGCAGGGTCAGTTGATGGCGTATATCACGCAGGGCTTTTTGAGCAAGCTGCGTTGCCGTATGTTTGACGGCATGCAGGATTTGCCGATCAAGTATTTTGATACCAACAAGCACGGCGACATCATGAGCTATTATACCAACGACATCGATACGTTGCGTCAGTTGGTGTCCCAGTCGTTGCCCAGCCTGTTGCAGTCGTCGGTCATCGTTTTGACGGTATTTGGTATCATGCTGTATTATAGCGTGTGGATGACGCTGATCGTGTTGTGCGGTGTCGTCGCCATGTTCCTGGTATCCGGGAAAATCGGCGGTGGCTCGGCGAAATACTTTATTCGGCAGCAGCAGGCCGTTGGTAAAACCGAGGGCTTTGTGCAGGAAATGATGAACGGCCAAAAGGTTGTCAAGGTGTTTTCGCACGAGCCGGCCGTTTGCCGCGATTTTGACGCGCTGAACGAGGGGCTGTTTGAAGACAGCTACCGTGCCCACGCCTATGCCAATGCGCTGGGTCCGATCGTCATGAACATCGGTAACGTTTTGTACGTTTTGATCGCTCTGTTCGGTGGTATTTTCATCGCCGCCGGAGCGCACAACGTCGGATTTTCCGGGTTGCCGTTTTCCGTGGCGCTGGTCGTTCCGTTCTTAAATATGACGAAACAGTTTACCGGCAATATCAACCAGTTTTCACAGCAGATCAACTCGGTTGCCATGGCTTTGGCGGGCGCCGGACGTATCTTTAAGCTGATGGATCAACAGCCCGAAGCGGACGACGGCTACGTGACGTTGGTGAACGTTGAGGTGGCCGAGGACGGCACGCTTCGCGAGGTAGAGCATCGCACGGGCCAATGGGCCTGGAGGCATCCTCACACCGACGGAACGCTGACGTATACCCTGCTGCGCGGCGACGTGACCCTGGATGACGTGGATTTCGGCTACGAGGAAGGAAAACTGGTGCTTCACGGCGTATCGGTGTACGCTGAGCCGGGGCAAAAGGTGGCGTTTGTGGGTGCCACGGGTGCCGGTAAAACGACGATCACCAACCTGATCAACCGCTTTTACGACATCGCGGACGGTAAAATCCGCTACGATGGCATCAACGTCAATAAGATTCGCAAAGCGGACTTGCGTCGGTCGCTCGGCATCGTGTTGCAGGAAACCAACCTGTTTACCGGCAGTGTGATGGACAATATTCGCTACGGTCGTCTGGACGCTACCGACGAGGAGTGTCGCGCGGCGGCACGCTTGGTGGGAGCGGATGACTTTATTACGCGGTTGCCGCAAGGTTACGA
>CAYMHR010000036.1:0-13339 GCA_964390295.1 uncultured Eubacteriales bacterium | reverse complement strand
GCTCTCGCTGTACCGCCACCTTACATAAATACTTCGTTATCGCACCTCGGCTATTCCGTGACGATTCTTTTCGCTTGTCCAAAAAAGCACAACACGCAGCTGAACAAATGCTCACGCAGGCGCTGCCGCTCGGCAGCGCCGACGCCGTTTTCTTTGACCAGCGGCTCCAGCAGTGGGATGAGATCGGTTAATTCTTCTTCGGTGAAGCGCACGGCACCGACAACGCCGATCAGTTCGGTCAAGCCGTCCTCTGACAGCCAGTCCGAGGTGATGGACAGCTTATACAGTGTCAGCGGTTGGAGCACGTGCAGGGCGTGCATATCGGTGGGAGAAAGCACCAGCGCACTGCCGCGACACAACGACAGCGGCGTACCGTTTAAGCACGTTTGTGCCTGTCCCGATACTACGATTTCAATTTCAAAAAAATCGTGGGTATGCATAGCAAAATCGCCCCGGAGTGCTTCCTCTTTGGCAAAGCGAAACCGCGGCGCTTCCGGACTTTTCACGAAAGAATACAGCTGAATCGGAGTTCCCTTGTTCATGGTCCTCGCCTCCTACCCAGCTCTACTTTGCCACGACTTTTGAAAAATGTAAAGCAAAACCGTGTCGGCACGTTCAAGCTCCGAAGATTCCCCGAAGTACGCTGTCCTTGCGTCGGCGGCCGTCTCCAATGCGCGGCGGAACGGGGTGATTGACCAGGATTGTCTGTTCCCCGATCACCTCGATTTCCTTCCAGCTGATCACGATGTCCTCTTCGTGTCCCAGTAGGCCAAGTCCTTTGGCACGACCAAAAATGACCAGAGAAACCAGTTGGGCGGTGCAGGTATCCAGCTCCACGTCGTCCACACAGCCGAGACGTCTGCCGTCGCAAACGTTGATGACCTCTTTATCGTGCAGGTCGGTGACTTTACAAATCATAAAAAACACCTCTGTAAAACACTATGCGCGGCGGCGGAAAAATATGCCATCGGTTTGAAGAGGACGGTTTTCTCCCATACTGTGACGGAAAGGAGGCACCGAGTCATGTATAACAAGGTGGAGATTTGCGGCGTCAACACCGCGACGCTGAAGGTACTAAGTGAACGGGAAAAAGCACAACTGCTGAAACGCTCAAAGGAAGGAGACAACGCGGCACGTGAGGCGTTGGTAAACGGCAACCTACGACTGGTACTGAGCGTGATTCAGCGGTTTGCCCAGCGCGGTGAAAATTTGGACGACCTCTTCCAGGTTGGATGTATCGGGCTTATCAAGTCTATCGACAACTTCGATATAACGCAAAACGTGCGATTTTCAACCTATGCGGTGCCGATGATTGTGGGAGAAATACGACGGTATCTGCGCGACAACAATGCCATTCGCATCAGCCGCAGTATGCGCGACACCGCCTACCGCGCCATGCAGGCCAAGGAGGAGCTGATCAACCGCAATCGGCGGGAGCCGACGGTGGAGGAGATCGCCACCGCGTTGGATTTGCCACGTGAGGAGGTAGTTCTGGCGCTGGAGGCGATCGTAGAACCGATGTCACTGTACGAACCGGTCTATGCCGACAGCGGCGACACGATGTACGTGATGGATCAGATAGGAGATACCGACGACGACCGCACGTGGTTGGATGAGTTGGCACTGAAGGAGGCGATCCGCGGATTGGGAGAACGCGAAAAGCACATTTTGAACCTACGCTTTTTCAAGGGAATGACACAGGTGGAGGTATCGGCGGAAATCGGCATTTCACAAGCGCAGGTATCCCGGTTGGAAAAGGGGGCACTGAAAAAAATCAAGCGGCAGCTGTGAGCTGCCGCTTTTTCTGCTTATCCAAGCAGTTGGTTGATGTCGTCGATCGGTTCGTTGGGGATATCGGTGATGCCCTTCATGGCAAACAACTCACTCAGGGTGACAAAACGGTACCCCTGGTTGTACAGTTTGCTGCACACTGTATCGAGCGCATTTGCCGTGGTCCAGTTAGTGCTGTGCATGAGAAAAATCGCCCCGTCGTACGCTTCCTGCAGGCAGGCACTCACCGTAGCCTCTACCGTTTCCTTTTCCAGCGAACGGTACTGCTGGGTAATGCTGTTCCAATGCCCGTGAACCACCGCCATATTGCACGCTTTGGCGCAGTTTAGCACCACGTCGTTGGTAGCCAAATATCCGGGCCGCAAATAGTTCATGGTAATGCCGAAGCCGTCCTTCACCAACGCTTGCGTGCGACGTATTTCGTCCAAAATTTCGGTAGCACTGATTTTGGCGAGATACGGATGCGAATAGGTATGGTTACCCAGCTCGAAACCATTGTCCAGCGCATGTTGCACAGCCCCGTAATTCGAGGTACGTTCAAGCACGTTCCCTTGAATAAACAAAGTGCCGGCTCCCTCGTAGCTGGCGATCGTATCGACGATGGCGACGGTGGCGTCGCCGGGCGCATCGTCGAAAGTGAGGACAATCAGTTTGTATTGTTCCGGGTGTGCTTTCCATGCCGGTTCAGTTTTGGATGTGGTCGTGGCCGTGGTTGGCGTCGCAGACATCGTAGATGTCACCTCCTGCTTGACGATGGTGGTAGATGGTTTTTTCTCAGTAGTTGCGGTAGTGGGAATTTTAGTAGAAGTTACCGTGGGGATAGTAACGGTCGCAGTAGTCACTGCAGCAGTAGTTGTATTCGCCGGAGTGGCAGTTACCGGTATAACGGCGGTCGTCACGTTCACCGACGCATTGGTGGCAACGGCATCCGCAGTGGCAGCCGATTGCGGTGCCACAGAGGAACAAGCAGCCAGCAACAGTGCAAGCGCAACCAGGTACATCACGAAAGTACTTGTTCGTTTGAACTTCAAGCCTCACGCACTCCTTCTCGTACTTGATAAGCAACAATATATCATACGGCCAAGAAAAGTGCAAGGAAGAATGGTCTGAAAAATCGGATATCGGTTGCTCTCTTATCCGGCGCGTTCGACGTCGTTGCGTAGGCGCTTGATAATCTTCTTTTCCAAACGCGAGATGTAGGATTGAGAAATACCGAGCAAATCGGCTACCTCCTTTTGCGTGTGTTCCTGCTCGCCGCCGATGCCGAAACGTAAGCGCATAATGGTTTGCTCACGCTCCGGAAGTTGTGCCACGCAGGACAACAACACGTTGCGCTCCGCCTCCTGCTCCACACCGCGATTGACCAGATCGGGATCACTGCCGAGAATATCGGACAGCAACAATTCGTTGCCGTCCCAGTCCACGTTCAGCGGCTCATCGATGGACAGTTCCCGGCGAAGCTGGGAATTCTTACGCAAAAACATGAGAATTTCATTTTCGATACATCGCGAGGAATAGGTCGCCAGCTTGATCTTTTTATCGGTGCGGAAGGTACTGACCGCCTTGATCAGCCCAATCGTACCGATGGAGATGAGGTCCTCAATGCCGACACCGGAGCTTTCGAACTTACGTGCAATGTACACCACCAGCCGCAGGTTGTGCGTAATCAGACGATCCCGCGCCGCGGCCGAGCCATCCGCCGCCGCGCGCAACGCCTCTTCCTCCTCGGCGGCGGTCAGCGGCGGTGGCAAGGTGTCCGTCCCGTGAATATAGAAAACGTCCTCGCCTGCCAGCCATTGCAGAAGGTACCGTACCCAGTGCCGCCAACGACGGCTTCTTTTTTGCATAGCCGCTTCCCTCTTTCTCATAAATTCACGACGTCGCTACCGACTAAAGCCGTATACGCACCGCGCTCCAGCGTATCGGACAGAGCCACGTACACGCCGGTAACGTCACGCGGCGGCGAGCCAAGGCGCTGGAGCGTGACCTGTGGCGGAGCAAATGCCAGCAACAGCCCCTCCTTGCCCACAGAGCGGTACGGAATCCAGCGCAACGGCACGCGCAAGGACGGCTCGGCTTCGCCGTCAAGGACGTTCTGCCATTCCGGAGGTAACAGCGGCATCAGTGTGCGACGGCAAGCCACCACCGCCGGAGAGCCGGAAAACGGCTCTCGCAGGTGCAAGCCGGTATCGTATAATGCCCGACAGCGACAGGTGCCGTTGTCGGTGCGTATCGTAAGTACGTACTCCAGACCCACCGGCGCGCGAACACGCGTGGTAATGCGTTCGTACAGGCGAATCACCCCATAACTTACCAATGAAAACGCGGTGAGCATCAGCGGTGAAACGTCGAAATATATAACCCCGTTGTGCGTGAGCACCACCTCGCTGTCGGTAAGCCACCACAGCGCTGTCACCAGTCCGGACAGCAACGCCGACAGACACACCAGCACAACGGTTCGGCAAAAAAAGTCGCGCAGTGAGCACCGCGGAAACGCAATCCACTGCATGAGTACTGCCACGGCAAGGTGCAATAACAGCAGTGGCACCACGGGGAGTGTCAGCAAAATTTGACACGCACCCAATCCGCCCATCAGGGCACCCAACACCACTCTGCGACGACGGATCGTCAGGCGCAGCAGGCGCGCCGTCAACGATAACAGCAAATAGTCAATGAACCAGTTGACCACAATCAGTACGTCCAAATAAATAACCGGCATCGTCTCACCTCCTGTGGTCATATTCCATTATACCGGTGAAGTGAGGACGATTATGCCGAAGAATGGCCGAAAAAAATATTTTGTTACGAGGGAGTAAAGCGACGCGACTGCGACGTCGTTTTACAGAAACGTCATAAAAGGCCGGCAAGAAGCATCGCAAGAAATGGTAAAAAATTTTTGAACAAGCGGCGCAACATATTGCATCTTTTTTCGCGAAGTGATATGCTGTATCACAAAGGAGGTCTTAATCATGAAGACTGCTATGAAGAAAAGTACGATCGTTTGGATTGCCGTGGCCGCTGTAGTGGTACTGCTGTTAATCTTCGGCGTTACAACCTACAACGGACTGGTAAAGGCTGAAACTGAGGTGGAAACCGCTTATGCCGCTATAGAAACTCAGCTTCAGCGCCGTGCCGACCTGATTCCCAATCTGGTCAACACGGTAAAGGGGTATACCGACTATGAAGGCGAGATTTATACCGAGCTCGCCGATGCCCGCGCCAAGCTGGCCGGCAACGGCACTATGGATGAAAAGCTGGAGGCCAACGAGGAATTGAGCTCAGCGATCAGCCGTTTGCTGGTGGTTGTGGAGAATTATCCCGACTTGAAAGCCAGCTCGCAATTTACCACGCTGACCGATGAGCTGGCCGGCACCGAAAACCGCATTGCCACCGCACGCAAGGATTACAACGAAGCGGTACAGGCGTTTAACACGAAGCAACGCACCTTCCCGTCCAACATCATCGCCGGCATGTTCGGCTTTGAAAAGGCGCCGCTGTACGAGGCGTCGGCCGGTGCCGACGTTGCACCGACCGTAGATTTCAGCTAACGACGGTAAACGATCATGAAGCGTGGGAAGTATGTTTTGAGCGGTGCGCTGGTCGCCGTGGCAGTTCTCCTGCTGTCGATGCTCTCCGGCTGTACAGCCGAGGACGACGGCTATCCGGAGCCGACAAGTGCCTTTTACGTCAACGACTACGCCAACGTACTGTCAGAGGAAACGGAACAACTGATCTTAAACCGCGGCGCGGCGTTGGCTGAAAAAACGAATGCCCAGGTCGTGGTATTGACGGTCACCTCGCTGAACGGCGAGGCAATTGAGGAATATGCCCTGAACTTGGGGCGCGAATGGGGCATCGGCGACAAAGAAGATAACACCGGTATCCTGCTCCTTCTGGCGGTGGAGGAGCGCGAAGCACACATTGCGGTAGGCTACGGTTTGGAAGGGCGATTGCCCGATTCCAAGGCCGGACGATTTTTGGACGAATACGCCATCCCCCACTTCCGTGAGGACGATTTCGACACCGGTGTGTGTGAAACCTACGTAGCACTGGTGAACGAAGTCTATACGGAGTTCGGATTGGAGTCGGAAGCCGATTCCGGCTACGTGCCGATTGATCAGCTACAAGCGCAAGACGACGGTGAAGATGCGCTGTCGCTAGTCGGTAGTGTGATTCTGCTGGTCGTTCTGTTCGGCTTCATTGGCTTTAGCGCCGTCGGCCGGCGACGCGGTTGGCCTATTTTCCTGATGATGAACAATCATCATCGCCGTCCGCCGCGTGGCGGTGGCGGATTCGGCGGAGGCTTCAGCAGCGGAGGAAGCGGCTTTCACGGCGGTGGAGGCAGCTTCGGAGGCGGCGGTGCCTCACGCGGATTTTAATACAAGCAGCACTCCCGACGGCGGTTCCGCCGTCGGGAGTGTTTTTTACAGTCGGAAACTACGCAGCAACACACCTGACCCAACAACCTCAACACTGTTTGAAAATTTCACGGCCGTTTTGAAAAGTTTCTCTTTCCTTTTGATCGGGGATGCGGTATAATGCTGATAGATAGCCACACACCAAGGAGGAAAAAAGCATGAGCAGTATTCAACAGTGGACCGAACGGCTGAACGCCGGTCGCCTGGACACCGCGCTAACACGGTTATACGGTGCCGACAAGCTGACGGCACAGCGCAAGCGGTATCAGGATGCCCTGCAGGCGTATGCCGCCTTATACGGAGACGGCGACGACGTCTTTTTCTTTTCGGCGCCCGGTCGCACCGAGATCGGCGGCAATCACACCGATCACAACCACGGTTGCGTTTTGGCTGGCAGCGTCAATCTTGACGTCATTGCCGTGGCCGCTAAAACCGACGAAGCCGTTATTCACGTGACCTCTGCCGGATACCGGCCGGACATCATTCAACTGAACGATCTGTCGGTGCACAGCAAGGAAGTCAACCGTTCCTCGGCGTTGGTACGCGGTGTGGCGGCGCGGTTTTCACAGCTTGGATACCGCGTGGGTGGCCTGCGTGCCTATACCACGTCGGACGTGCTGAAGGGCTCCGGTCTCTCCTCCTCGGCTGCGTTTGAGGTGCTGATCGGCACGATGCTCAATCATTTGTACAATAACGGTGCTGTCGGTGCGGTGGAAATCGCCCAGATCGCCCAGTATGCGGAAAACGTCCACTTTGGCAAGCCGTGCGGCCTGATGGACCAAATGGCCTCTTCGGTCGGCGGCATCATCTCCATTGATTTTGCCGACACCGAGCATCCGGTGATCGAGCAAGTACCGTTTGATTTTTCCGCCGCCAAGCATCGGTTATGCATTGTGGACACTGCCGGCAATCATGCCGCTCTCACTCACGAATATGCGGCCGTTACCGACGAAATGAAGGCAATCTCCCGCGCGATGGGCGTAGATTATCTGCGCGAAACCACCTATGAGGCGGTGTTAAGCCGTTTGCCGGAGCTTCGAAAGGCCTGTGGCGATCGTGCGGTTTTGCGTGCGTTGCACTTCTTTGGCGAAAACGCGCGCGTCGGTCACGAGGTGGAAGCACTGCGCTGTGGCGATTTTAACACGTTCCTGCGGCTGGTTACCGAATCGGGACATTCCTCCTTCGAATACTTGCAAAACATCTACTCCAACAGCGACGTTCGCTTCCAGGGTCTGTCGGTAGCGCTGGCACTGGCGCAGACTTTGCTGGACGGCTCCGGCGCTTATCGCGTTCACGGCGGCGGCTTCGGCGGCACAACGCAAAACTTCGTTCCGGAGGACAAGGTGCCGGAATTCACCACCACGTTGGAAAGCGTATTCGGTCAAGGAAACTGCCACATTCTATCCATCCGTCCCTGCGGCGGTGTGGCAGTCACCGCCGACTGATTCTCTCCCCTATATTCAAACAATCAACACCCTTGGCAGTCACCGTACGGCGATGCCAAGGGTGTTTTTTCAGGTAGAACAAAAATAAGGCCGCCGGAAGTTCCGACGGTCTTATTATGTGTTTATTACTTATTGCAAAACAGCTTTGTGGAACACTTTTTTGCCGCGACGAATTTTCACGCCGCCTGCCAGTGCTTCGCGGCCAATCCGTTCGTTGGGATCGTCCACCTTGCGCTCGTCCACGCAAACGCCGCCCTGAATAACCAACCGGCGTGCCTCACTTTTGGAGGGTGCTAAACCGCAACGGAGCATCAAATCCAGGATGCCGATACCGTCGTCGGTAAGATCACCATCGGTCAGCTCGGTGGTGGGCATGTTGGAATCGTCGGCACCGCCAGCAAACAGAGCCGCCGCAGCCTCTTTCGCCTTTTGCGCTTCCTCCTGACCGTGAACCAACGCTGTCAGCTCCTCGGCCAAAATTTCCTTGGCACGGTTCAGCTCGGCGCCCTGCCAGTGATCCATCGCGTCGATCTGCTCCAGCGGCAGGAAGGTGAGCATGCGGATGCATTTCAGCACGTCGGCGTCATCCACGTTGCGCCAGTACTGATAGAACTCATAAGGCGTGGTCTTGGCAGGATCAAGCCACACAGCGCCCGAAGCGGTTTTTCCCATTTTTTTGCCCTCGGAGTTGAGCAGGAGGGTGATCGTCATGGCGTGCGCATCCTTACCCAGCTTACGGCGAATCAACTCGGTGCCGCCCAACATGTTCGACCACTGATCGTCGCCGCCAAACTGCATGTTACAGCCGTACTCCCGGAACAGATGGTAAAAGTCGTAGGACTGCATGATCATGTAGTTGAATTCCAGGAAGGACAAGCCCTTTTCCATGCGTTGCTTATAGCACTCGGCGGACAGCATCCGGTTGACCGAGAAACATGCGCCGACATCGCGGAGCACATCGATGTAATTCAGGTCTAACAGCCAGTCGGCGTTATTGACCATGATTGCCTTACCCTCACCGAAATCGATGAAGCGTTCCATCTGCTTTTTGAAGCAATCGCAGTTATGTTGAATGGTTTCGCGCGTCATCATTTGGCGCATATCGGTGCGACCGGATGGGTCGCCGATCATGGCGGTACCGCCACCGATGAGCACAACCGGCTTGTTGCCTGCCATCTGCAGTCGCTTCATGAGACACAATGCCATGAAATGACCGACGTGCAAAGAATCCGCCGTGGGGTCAAAGCCGATATAGAAGGTGGCTTTTCCCTCGTTAATCATTCGTTTGATCTCGTCCCCGTTGGTCACCTGCGCAATCAGACCGCGCGCTACCAATTCTTCGTAAACGTTCATATTCCGTACTTCCTCTCTGTGTTACGCACCATTGTACCATTTTTTTTCACGATAGTAAAGGGGAAAACGCATTTTTTTGGTGTTTCAGCGTCATCATGACGTCGTTTTCACCGGTGCCGAAGTAATCGTACAGGCGCCGATATTCCCGATACAGCACCTCGTACACGGCGGTATACTCCGGTCGCGGCCGTACCACCGCGGCGGCATCGTGCGAGCCGAGACGCCGCGCGCCCTCGGCCGGCGTAAACAGTCCTGCAGCGGCAGCACCGTAAATGGCACTGCCCCGCGCGCCGGCTTGTTCCGTCGGCACCACGGTAAGCGGCATACCCAAAATATCGGAATACACCTGCACTAAAAACGGGTTTTTGTGTGGAATACCGCCACATAGCGAAATGCTTTTCAACGGAACGCCGTACCGACGGAGCTGTTCCACGATCACACGCGTACCGAAGCCGGTTGCCTCCACCAGCGCACGGTAAATCTCCTCCGGCTTGGTGTTCAGCGTCATGCCGACCAGAAGGCCGCTGACATCGCCGTTATCCAAAATACTGCGGTTGCCGTTCCAAAAATCCAGCGCCAGCAAACCACTTTCACCGGGACGCAGTGCCGCCGCCTTTTGCGATAGCAATGCCAGCGGAGACAATCCCTGTCGTTCGGCCTCCTCAGTGACACTACGCGGCATGCACGTCCGCTGAAACCACTCGAAATGATCTCCCAGACAGCTTTGCCCGGCCTCGTAGCCATAATAGCCGGGTAACATGCCGTCCTCCACCACGCCGCAAATGCCGGGCACCTCCCGTGCGACGGTGTCCATCAGCAGATGACACGCCGACGTGCCGAGCACAATTAACAAATGCCCCGGCTCGGCAATGCCGCATCCCGGAACAGCCGAGTGGGCATCCGCCCCGGCAACCGAAACCGGCGTGCCGACTGCCAGCCCCGTCCACGCCGCGGCTTCTGCCGTAATCCTGCCGGCACAGTCACCGCAGGCGTGCACCGGACCGGAGAGCTTTTCGGGGATGAAACGGCGAAATTCGGGATTTAGGCGAGCAAAAAAAGCCTCGTCCGGATAGCCCGTCTGTTTGCTCCACAGTGCCTTATACCCAGACAGACAGGCATTCCGCACCAGTCGGCCGCACAGACGCCAAACGATCCAGTCGGCCGCCTCGACGAAATGCGTCATGGCGTGATACACCGCCGGAGCCTGTTCCAACGTTTCCAACGCTTTGGGCAACAGCCATTCCGCGGAAACACGACCGCCGAATAGCGACAACATGCTGGGATCGTATGCCGCGGCAACAGCGTTGATACGATCGGCATACGGTTGGGCGGCATGATGCTTCCACATTTTCACGTAGGCATGCTGTTCAGCGGAAAACTGCGGCAAACAGCACAGCGGTGTCCCGTCATCAGTGACAGGAAGCACGGTGGAGGCGGTAAAGTCCACGCCGACACCGACGATCTGTTCCGGCTGGATTCCGGCGCGACAGTTCACCTCCGGAATCGCCCTGTGCAATACCTCCAAATAATCCTGTGGGTGCTGTAAAGCCCATCCGATTGCCAACTTCGTTCCATCCGGCAACGATTCGCTCATAACGCCGTGGGCATACTCGCATACGGCGGTGGCGCACTCCTCGCCGGTGTCCGCGTCCAACAGCAGGGCACGTCCGGACAACGAGCCGAAATCGATGCCGAGCGCATAGTGCTTCATACTCATCACTCCCATGGCACCAGTGTATCACATTTTTCGCAGAGCTTCAAGTCCCATCTCTTGACTTCAAGCGGTGCGGCGTGCTATACTGAAAGCAGAAGTTACGAAAGGCTGTGAGTGTATGAAAAACGAGCTGTACCCGATGCTGCGCGTACTGAACTGCGGCGATCTGCGGCTGTCCCCCTTTGTCGTGCTGAACGGTCAACGACTGGAACCGCACTACGAAATCACCCTCAATGAAGAATATCGCACCGTCCGTTTGCAGGCGGAGCAGGAACAGTTTCGCGACACCCTGTACCTGAACTATAACGATGTCGAGATTATCGGCAAGCGCGTATTTGAAAACTGCTCCGGCGACGTTCTGCGACTAAACGAGCTGGGCATGGAACTGGACGGGATCACCTACGGTGCCGCCCCGCGCGACGATTACTTTTATCACACCGAAAATCCGCGCATTTACGAGGTGTTCACCTTCCCGATCGACTACGACCGCACCGCCACCGACGCCAAGGATTCCCACTTTGATTTTCAGGCAGGCAATCGCTGGGCCGACCCCGGCGTGATCACCGATCGCATCGGTGCCAGCCCCTATCAGCCGTTCCCGGCCATTCTCATCAGCAACTACCAAGTGTCGTCCGGACTGGTGCACGGCACCTTGAGTCAGGACGTATTTTATCACAACTATCTGGCACGGCATACCGGCGACACCGTTTCGCTGACGGCGTTTTCCTCCTTTAAGGACGTCGCCTACCGCGAAATCGCCGCCAGCGAGCAACTCACCGACGAGTGGTATTTGGGACGCACCGAGCGCGCCGACGATATCGAGCGTATTTTCACCCGCTACGCCAACCGTCTCCGCCGCAAGCTGCCTGCCGCCTATGGGCGCACGGATATTAACCGCACCACGCTGGTGTGGGGCTCTTGGAACGACGGGATTTACCGCAACATCTCCGAGGAGTTGATCTTGACCGAGGCCAAGTTTCTGCGTGATAACTTCCCCACCGTTCGCTGGATACAGATCGACGACGGCTACGCCACCATGAACGACAAAGGCGCTCACGGTCTCGGCGTACCCTACGAGGGCGAGGACGGCATCGATCATCAAAAGCTCCCTCACAGCTTGCGTGGCCTGTCGGATCGAATCCGCGAGCTGGGGCTTCGCCCTGCCATTTGGATCGGTGGCTTCTGCCCTACCGCCTCCAAAATCTATCGGGAACACCCCGAATGGTTTATGGATTATACCTACCGCGTTACCTGGACGGCACCGCTGGACGTCAGCCAGCCCGTCGTTCGCGACTATATCGTCTCGGCCATGAACACGCTGTGCCGCGAATACGGCTTTGACGCGGTAAAACACGATTTTTGGAGCTACGCCTTTGAAGACAGTCACGACCTGTACCGTCATCGCAACCGCTCCGGCTATGAAAACCGCCGCTGGTGGCTCACCACCATTCGCAACGCTCTGCCGCGCGACGGCTACTTACAAACCGGCTGTGACATCGTTATGGGCAACCCCTTTTTGGGCGAGTTCTTCACCAATTATCGATACGGCATCGACATTGGCAGTGGCAATTGGGACAACGTGCGTACCAGCTTCCAGTGGGGCGCCGCCTGCTACGCGACGCACACCGGTGATTTGTTCCCCCCGAACAGCGATGCCATCGGCATGTTCCCCGATCTTTCGCGCACCGAGGCAACGTTCTGCATCAACTACTGTCTGGTATCGCACTCCATGGTGGAAATCGCCGGCAAGCTCAGCCAAGTGACCGACGTCGATCGGCTTCGTATGCTTAAAAAAGCCGCCTGCAACCCCAACAACGGGCAGGACGTGTACTTCGCGCAGTTCGATTACCGGGATCACGCCCAGCGTTCACCGGAAATCCTGTATTTCAAAACGCCGCATTTTTCGCGCGTGGAGGGCAACGTTGCCCTACCGCTACGGACGGTGGGTGTTTTCAATTTGTCGGACGAGGTTAAGTCCTTTGCTCTGCCGCTTGACGAGCTGGATTTGAAGCAGAGCGCCTACACACTGACCGACGTGTGGACGGGTGAACAGACCGTAGCGGATCGCATCGAAGTCACGCTGGAACCTCACGCCAGCGTACTGTTGGCGGTCAGCCATACCGACGGTGTGCAGTTGTGGGATGCCAACTTCCGTATCAACGCCGTGTCTGCCGACGAGGAGCACGTCGTTTTGGAGGCGGATTATGCGCTGGATGATGCCGAACTGTCGTTAAACCGTGTGCCACACACGCTGATTCAAGACGGCAAGGAGCTTGCCTTTACGATAGATAACGGCACAATGCGCTTTGCGATCCCCTGTGCCGGTGTGTTGGAGCTTCGTTTTTGAGAGTCTGTCGGCGGACGTGTACGATAGCAACAACCACGTACGACCGCCGAAAAAACAAAATTAAAAAATTTTCAAAAAAGTATTGACAATCGGTGTGCGGCAAGGTATAATAGCAAGCGTTGCCGCCACTGATATATGCGGGTATGGCGGAATTGGCAGACGCGTTAGATTCAGGTTCTAATGGTCGCAAGGCTGTGCAGGTTCAAGTCCTGTTACCCGCACCATATCGAGTATTCATAAGGGATTTGACTTTATGAATACTCGATTTTTT
>CAYMHR010000035.1:0-13405 GCA_964390295.1 uncultured Eubacteriales bacterium | reverse complement strand
CCCCCCCCCCCCCCCCCCCCCCCCCCCCCCCCCCCCCCGATATATATCATTCGGCCAGTTTGGGCTCGGAGCCTTATCTGATCGAAATTGGTGAAAACGTACGCATTGGCGGCGGAGCTCGGCTGATCACCCACGACGGCGGCGTTTGGGTTTTAAGGCATCTTAAGAAAGAGTATAAAGATATTGATCTGATTAAACGCATCCGCATTGGAGACAACGTTCAAATCGGCCCCGAGGCGATCATTATGCCGGGCGTGACCATAGGCTCGAATTGTATTGTGGGGTGTGGGGCGATTGTTACAAAAAGTGTGCCGGACAACTCGATCGTGGCGGGGGTTCCTGCCCGAGTCATTGAAACCGTTGACGAATATTGCTTGAAGCATCAAGATGATTTTGTTTTCACGAAAGGGATGAATCCCGAAGAAAAAAAGAAATTTTTAATTGCGAATATAAAGTAAAGCGATGCTATTAAGGGGTGTATTCCATGACCAAGTTTACAAACAAAACACTTTTAATAACCGGTGGCACCGGTTCGTTCGGTAATGCCGTACTGAACCGCTTCCTTAAAACCGACATCGGAGAAATCCGCATTTTCTCCCGTGACGAAAAGAAGCAGGATGATATGCGCCACGAATTTCAGACGAAGATGCCTGAAGTAGCCGAAAAAATAAGCTTCTATATCGGTGACGTGCGTGATCTTCAGTCGGTGAAAAACGCCATGCACGGCGTAGATTACATATTCCACGCGGCGGCACTCAAGCAGGTGCCGTCCTGTGAGTTCTTCCCCATTGAAGCCGTAAAAACCAATGTGCTTGGCACGGAAAATGTATTGACAGCCGCTATCGAAGCAGGCGTTAAGAACGTCGTTTGCCTTTCTACGGATAAGGCGGCCTATCCGGTCAATGCCATGGGCACATCCAAAGCGATGATGGAAAAAGTCATCGTGGCGAAAGCGCGTACGACCACAACGACGAAGATTTGCTGTACCCGTTACGGCAACGTCATGTGCTCGCGCGGTTCCGTTATTCCGCTTTGGATAGATCAGATCAGAAGCGGTCATCCGATCACACTTACCGATCCTACAATGACCCGTTTCATCATGTCTCTTGACGAAGCGGTTGACCTTGTTCTGTTTGCATTCGAACACGGCGAAACCGGCGATATCCTTGTGCAGAAAGCGCCCGCCTGCACAATCCAAACGCAGGCAGAAGCAGTGTGTGAACTGTTCGGTGGCAAAAAAGAAGAAATTAAGGTCATCGGAATCCGTCACGGCGAAAAGATGTATGAAACCCTTCTTACGAATGAAGAATGTGCTCACGCCATCGATATGGGCAATTTCTACCGCGTCCCCTGCGATAAGCGCGGTTTGAACTACGATAAGTATTTCAACAAGGGGGATACCGAGCGCAACACGCTGACAGAGTTTAATTCCAACAATACACAGCTTTTGTCCATCGAAGAAACAAAAGCGAAGATTGCTTCTCTTGCCTATATTCAGGACGAGCTTGCAAAGGATACGAAGTGATATGAACATACTGGTAACAGGTGCCAAGGGCTTTGTCGGTAAAAATCTTTGTGTTTCCTTAAAAAACATACGTGACGGGAAAGACAGAACTCGCCCCAATATCCAAATAGACGAGATTTTTGAATACGACATCGATACGGAACCGTTGTTCCTGGACGAATATTGCGAGAAAGCGGATTTCGTATTCCATCTTGCAGGGGTCAACCGTCCGCAAAACGCCGAGGAATTTATGCAGGGCAATTTCGGGTTTGCGTCGACATTGCTCGACACCTTAAAGAAGCATAAAAACACGTGTCCCGTCATGATTTCTTCGTCGATTCAAGCGACTTGTATCGGACGCTATGACAGCGATTACGGTCGAAGCAAAAAAGCCGGTGAAGAGCTTGTCTTCCATTACGGCGAAGAAACGGGCGCCAAAGTGCTGGTCTATCGTTTTCCGAACCTTTTCGGCAAGTGGTGTCGCCCCAACTATAATTCCGCCGTTGCGACATTCTGCAACAATATCGCCAACGATCTTCCCATTACGGTAAATGACCGAAACGCACAGCTTGAACTTTTGTACATCGATGACCTTGTTACGGAAATGATGGACGCGATCGAGAACAAGGAACATCATTGCACATTCGACGGGATCGACACGGTGCTTTGCGATGACGGTAAATACTGCGCCGCGCCGACCACTCATAAAGTTACGCTCGGCGAAATCGTTGATTTACTCGATCGCTTCAAGGCGCAGACAAGCACGCTTGTTATGCCGGAAATACCCGATGACAGCTTTGCAAAAAAACTGTATAGTACCTATCTCAGTTATCTGCCGAAAGAGAAGGTATCGTTCTCCTTAAAGATGAATGAGGACGCAAGAGGCAGCTTTACGGAGCTTTTGAAAACCGGGAAATGCGGTCAGTTCAGCGTGAACATCTCCAAACCCGGTATCACAAAAGGGCAGCATTGGCACAATACCAAATGGGAGTTCTTTATTGTAGTTGCAGGTCATGGACTGATTCAGCAACGCAAGATTGGCACGGATGAGGTGCTGAATTTTGAGGTCTCGGGAGAGAAGATCGAAGCGGTACACATGCTTCCAGGATATACGCACAATATTATCAATTTGTCGGAAACCGAAAATCTGGTAACGGTGATGTGGGCAAATGAGCAGTTTGACCCGAATCATCCCGACACATTCTTTGAGGCAGTGGAATAACCTGTTTTTTGAAAAGAAAGCAGGCGAAGAAACTTTCAAAAGGGGTGCAACATGGAAATGAAATTGGATTACAGCGACGTGGAATTCAAAGATAACGGCAAACTTAAGCTCTTGATCATCGTGGGCACACGTCCCGAAATTATTCGCCTCGCTGCCGTGATCAATAAGTGCAGAACATACTTTGATACGATTCTTGCTCACACGGGTCAAAACTATGATTATAACCTTAACGGCGTGTTCTTCAAGGATTTGAAGCTTGCCGATCCCGAGGTATATATGGACGCGGTGGGTGACGATCTCGGTGCAACGGTGGGCAATATCATCAACTGTTCTTACAAACTTATGAATCAGATAAACCCCGATGCTCTTCTCATTCTCGGTGATACCAACAGTTGCCTTTCGGCAATCGCCGCAAAGAGATTGCATATTCCGATTTTCCACATGGAAGCGGGAAACCGTTGCAAAGACGAATGCTTGCCCGAAGAAACGAACAGAAGAATTGTGGATATCATTTCGGACGTGAACCTCGCATACAGCGAACACGCTCGTCGGTATCTTCATGAATGTGGACTGCCCAAGGAGCGTACCTATGTAACGGGCTCTCCTATGGCAGAGGTGCTTCATCAAAACCTTGCCGAGATCGAAGCAAGCAATGTTCTCGATCGTCTCGGATTGGAACCGAAGAAGTATATCCTTCTTTCTGCACACAGAGAAGAAAATATCGACACCGAAAAGAATTTCACAAGTCTTTTCACAGCAATCAATAAGCTGGCCGAAAAGTACGATATGCCCATCTTGTATTCTTGTCATCCTCGTTCCAGAAAACGACTGGAGGCAACGGGTTTCAAGCTGGATGAACGGGTTCGCATGAACCAACCTCTCGGATTCCACGACTACAACAAGCTCCAGATGAATGCTTACGCTGTGGTTTCGGATAGCGGTACGCTTCCAGAAGAAAGCAGCTTTTTCACAAGCGTCGGTCATCCGTTCCCTGCGGTTTGTATCAGAACTTCAACGGAACGTCCCGAAGCGCTCGATAAAGCTTGCTTTATTCTTGCCGGTATCGACGAGAACAGCCTTTTGCAAGCGGTTACTACTGCCGTGGATATGTGCGACAATGGTGACAACGGAATTCCGGTACCCAATTATGTGGAAGAAAACGTATCGACTAAGGTCGTGAAGATTATCCAAAGCTATACCGGCGTGGTCAATAAAATGGTCTGGCGAAAAGGCTGATGGGAGGATCAATATGCTTTTACCGAATGTAACCCTTAACGAGAAAACAATTCTTGTAACCGGCTCTGCCGGCTTTATCGGTGCCAATCTCGTGACCGAGTTGTTAAAGAACGTGAGTGGCGCTAAGATCATCGGCTTGGACAACGTGAACGACTACTACGATGTTTCCATAAAGGAATACCGTCTTGCGGAAATAGAAAAATGTGCCGAGGAGCACCCCGACTGCACGTGGACGTTTATGAAAGGCAATCTTGCGGATAAAGGACTGATCGAAAAGATATTTGCCGATTACAAGCCGCAAATCGTCGTCAATCTCGCGGCTCAAGCTGGGGTTCGGTATTCGATCACCAATCCCGATGTGTATATCGAGTCGAATATTATCGGTTTTTATAATATTCTCGAAGCTTGCCGTGCAACGATGAATGCCGTTCACCCCGTCGAACATTTGGTATATGCTTCCTCCTCTTCGGTTTACGGCTCCAACAAAAAAATCCCGTATAGCACCGACGACAAGGTGGACAATCCCGTTTCGCTCTATGCGGCTACCAAAAAGTCCAACGAGCTTTTGGCTCACGCATACAGCAAGCTTTATAATATTCCGTCCACCGGTTTGCGTTTCTTTACGGTGTATGGTCCCGCCGGACGCCCGGATATGGCATATTTTGGTTTCACCAACAAGCTGCTTCAGGGTGAACCCATTCAGATATTTAACTATGGAAACTGCAAGCGCGATTTTACCTATGTTGATGACATTGTAGAAGGCGTAAAGCGTGTCATGCAGCATGCTCCCGAGAAAAAAACCGGGGACGATGGACTTCCGTTGCCGCCCTATGCCGTCTATAACATCGGCAACAACAACCCTGAAAACCTGCTGGATTTCGTAACGATTTTGCAGGAAGAACTGATTCGTGCGGAGGTGTTGCCCGCCGATTATGATTTTGAATCGCACAAAAAGTTGGTTCCGATGCAACCCGGCGATGTCCCGATCACCTATGCCGACACGTCCGCACTGGAAAGAGACTTCGGATTTAAGCCCTCCACTTCGCTACGAGAGGGACTTCGTAAATTTGCACAATGGTACCACGAGTTTTATCAAAGTAACTGAGGAGAGTATTTATGGATTTTAAGGAATTATATCAAAGTGACCTCATCCGTTACGGAAAATCGGGGGGGTACATTAAAAGATTTCATTACCTTTACAGAAAATCCCAAACTTGTAAAAATCGTTTGTTAATACATTGGTATCGGTTTATGTTTTCCAAGTGGGAAAATAAACGGGGACTTGAAATCTCTTATTCCACGCAAATCGGTAAGGGCTTGTACTTAGGCCATGCCTATAATATCACCATCAACCCAAAGAGCGTGATCGGTGAGAATTGTAATATTACTGTTGGAAACGACGTCTTAATTGCGCCGAATTCATATGTGAATTGTGATATTCCCAGTCATTCGGTAGTCTTCGGTAATCCATGCATTATAAAATCTCGCGATAATGCTACAGAGGGATATATCAATAACGTTTCTTGAAACGGAACAAGGAGTGTTTACCATGGATCAAAGAACAATACAAATCCTGTTCGCTTTGTTACGTTCTGCGATCTGTGGGACCAAGCTGACCGAGGAAGAAAACAAGCTTTACTCGCCCGAACTGCTTTCGGACTTAATAAAACTATCGTCTAAGCACGATGTGGTTCATCTTTTGGTTCTCGGACTAAAGCAAAATGAGCTGATCCCCAAAGAGCGTGGCGACATCGAACAATACATTTTCCAAGCGGTCTATCGTTGCGAACGGTCAACATACGAATATGACCATCTCTGTGCAGCACTGGAAAAAGCGCAAATCCCGTTTCTTCCGCTCAAAGGTTCGGTTATCCGAAAATATTACCCCGAACCGTGGATGCGGACGAGCTGCGATATTGATGTCCTTGTGCGTGAGAACGATCTGCAAAGGGCGGTTTCCTGTCTTTCCAATAATCTCGCCTACAGAAGTGAAGCGCAAAATTCTCATGACGTTTCCATGTTTTCACAAAGCGGCGTACATATTGAATTGCATTATGATCTCGTGGAAGATGGGCGCGCAAATAACTCTTCCGAGATTCTTAAAAACGTATGGGATATGTCCGCGGTTCGAGACGGGTATGCTTTTTGGCACGAAATGTCCGACGAACTGTTTTATTTCTACCATATCGCCCATATGGCCAAGCATCTTGAGATCGGCGGGTGCGGGATTCGTCCGTTTATTGACCTTTGGATATTGGACAGAGTCCAAGGCGCCGACGAAGGCAAGCGAAACGAACTGCTCCGTCGAGGCAATCTTTTGAAATTTGCGGAAACGGCTCGCCGATTGAGTCAGATATGGTTTGAAAACGAACGGTATGACAATGTTTCCCAACAAATGGAAGAGTATATCTTGCGCGGCGGCGTCTATGGAAGCCACAAAAACCGTATAATCGTTCAACAGCAGAAAGAAGGCGGAAGGATCAGATATGCTCTATCGAGGATATTTATCCCCTATGATGTCATCAAGTTCCAGTATCCTATTCTGCAAAAGCATCGATGGCTAACCCCTTTCATGGAGGTTCGCAGATGGTTCAAATTGGTCTTTCGCGGTCGTGCCAAGCGTTCTTTTAATGAACTGAAGTTTAGTCAAAAGCTATCGGCGGAACAAGCCGAGAAAACAAGGGCTTTTTTGGGAAATATCGGATTGTCATAACACACCCCCACCGGCCGTTCGCGGCCGGTGGGGTGTCTTTTTGGACAGTTTGTGGAAAATGACGGAAAGTGGATTGAAAATTGCAAAAAAGCGTGCTATACTATAGAAGCAGTAAGGAGCGAACAGCCCTGCTGTTTTTTGCTTCCCCGGCGTGGTACGCCGGGGGCACCGCCCCCACGGTGGAGAGCGGTGCCGTTCACGTTCCTGGTCGAAAGGTGGGAGCTTGTATGGAGAGTACCGTACATACTCAGGGTAAAAACAAAAAAACCGTGTTTTTGGCCGTTTGGCTGGCGGTGATTGTCGCACTTTTGGTGGCCATCGTCCTTCTGTGGTCGCCGGGCGAAAAGGGCGAGAGCATCAAGGATGTCATGCGCGACGGCGTTCTGCACGAGGACCATAAAATGTCGCTGTTCGGTCTGGCAGTCAATCCGGGGCTGATTTCCGCCTACGTGGTGTCCGCCATTCTGCTGGTTGCGGCGGCGCTGATTCGCATGTTGGCGATTCCAAAATTTCAAACCGTGCCCGGTCGCTTCCAAAGCGTCATCGAAAAACTGGTGGAGTTTTTCTCGGACATGGCGCATGCCAACAGCGGCCACCGGCCGCACTTTGTCGGGGCGTATATCTTCAGCGCCGGTGTTTATCTCTTTTTCGGAACGATCTTCGAGCTGTTCGGTGTGCCGTGGATGACCACCGCCGGCACGTCGATGTCACTGCCGGCACCCGTGTCGGATATCAACGGTGCCATTGCGCTCGGTGTCCTGTCCTACGCCGTCATTCTCGGCGGCGGTCTGTTTTGCAACGGTGTCCGGGGCGTGCTCGGCGTGCTGAAGGATTTTTCGCTTCCCATCTCCATGAGCTTTCGTTTGTTCGGCGCCCTGCTCAGCGGCTTGCTGGTGACGGAGCTTGTGTATTACTACGTCAGTCTCAGCTTTGTACTTCCGGTCGTGGTCGGCGTTTTGTTTACGCTGTTGCACGCCGTCATACAAACCTACGTGCTGACAACGCTGGTATCCATTTTCTACGGTGAGGCTGTGGAGCCGAAGCCGAAGCGCATAAAAACGAAAAAAGTAAAGGGGTAATCGAACATGAAAAAATTGACAGCTCTTCTAATGACGTTGGTGATCGTTGTGATTGCCGTTTCGTTGACGTCGGTCAGCGTTTTTGCCGCCGAAGCCGAGCCGGAGACCACCGCGCAAACGGAAACTGAAGCCACCACCGAGGAGGACGGCACCACGTCCGCCAAGGCCATTGCGGCCGCCGTGGTGGTGGGCATCGTCGGTACCGCCGGTGCGATCGGCATGGCCATGGCCATTTCCAAGAGCACCGAAAGCATGGCGCGTCAGCCGGAAGCGGCCTCCAAGATCAATTCGGCCATGATGCTGGGTCTGGTATTCATTGAAACGGCCATCATCTATGCCTTGATCATTGCCATTCTGATCATCTTTGTACTGTAAGAGGGAATGTGACTATGCCACTGAACATTGACGTGGTGCAAATTCTGTTGCACGTGCTGAATTTCGTGATTTTGGCAGGCGGCTTAACGTTGCTGTTGTTTAAGCCGGTCAGCCGTTTTCTGGAACAGCGCCGCGAGCAATTTTCCGAAGCCGAGCGACAAAACCGGGAAGCCGCCGAAGAAAACGCCCGGTGTCGCGCGGAATACGAGCAACGCCTGCGCGAGGCGGAGGCGGAAATCGCGGAAAAGAAAAAGGCGGCGGAGAAAGAGTGGGCGGACGTTTCCGCACAGTATATCGGGGAAGCCAAGGAAAAAGCGGCTACGATCATCCGCGCGGCCGAGCAGGAGGCCGAGGATCGCAAGGAGCATATTCTGGAGTCGGCGCAAACCGAAATCGGTGAGCTGGTGGTAGCGGCAACGCAAAAGCTGCTCAGCGATACCGTCACCCCGGAGCGCAACAGTGCGTTGTACGATGAATTTATCCGTCTTGCCGAAAATACGGTGGCAGGGGAGAGAGCAAAGCATGAGTAACTTTGACACCGCAAAGGCACCGAAAAAGAACGTGCTGACGGTTGAAATTCAATGCGTAACGCCTCCCAACGAGGAACAGCTCGCCGGATTACGCACCTTCTTTTTGGCGGAATATCAGGCGGACGAGATTCAATTTTCCATCGAGCACGTCCCCGACGTGGTGGGCGGCTTCAACATTTTTGTGGGCGACGAGAACTACGACTGGAGCACGCTGGGGCGGATTCGTCAGCTTCGCAAATCCTTCCAGTCGTTGCCCAAGGAGCAGGACCCGACTCGTATCGTGTCGTTGTTGCGTGAGGATATCCATAGCTTCGAGCTGCACGCCGGGCACCAGCAGGTCGGCTTTGTGGACTCGGTGGGGGACGGCATTGCCATAGTCAGCGGCCTGCACGAGGTGGCATACGGCGAGATCGTGCTGTTCGACTGCGGCGTGAAGGGCATGGTGCAGGATATTCGTGCCGACGGCACCAACGGCATCGTGCTGTTCGGTGACGATGCCGACATCGGTGCCGGCAGTCGCGTGGTTCGCACACAGCGCACCGCCGGTATCCCCATCAGCACCAAAATTCTCGGCAGAATCATCGATCCGCTGGGCAAACCGGTGGATGGCGGCGGTGAGATCGGTGCCAAGGAGTACTATCCCATCGAGCGTCCGGCACCCGGTATCATCGATCGTCAGTCGGTCAACCGCCCGTTGGAGACCGGCATTTTGGCGATCGATTCCATGTTTCCCATCGGGCGCGGTCAGCGCGAGCTGATTATCGGGGACCGTCAAACGGGAAAAACGACGATCGCCACCGATACGATCATCAATCAAAAGGGCAAAAACGTCATCTGCGTTTACGTGGCGATCGGGCAAAAGGCCACGTCGATCGCCAAGGTGGTGTCCACGCTGCAAAAGCACGATGCCATGGAGTACACCGTGGTGGTGTCGTCACCGGCGAGCGATCCGGCATCGTTGCAGTATATTGCACCCTATGCCGGCTGTGCCGTGGCCGAGTATTTCATGAACCACGGTCGGGACGTGCTGATCGTGTACGACGATCTGTCCAAGCACGCCGTGGCGTATCGCACGCTCAGTCTGCTGTTGGAACGCTCGCCCGGACGCGAAGCGTATCCCGGCGACGTGTTTTATCTTCATTCCCGCTTGCTGGAGCGGTCGGCACAACTGTCCGAGGCGAAAAACGGCGGCAGTATGACGGCGCTCCCCATTGTGGAAACGCAGGCAGGCGACGTGTCCGCCTATATACCGACCAATATCATTTCCATTACCGATGGTCAGCTCTTTTTGGAGAGCGATCTGTTTTTTGCCGGTCAGCGCCCGGCCATCAACGTGGGACTTTCGGTCTCACGTGTGGGCGGCGCGGCGCAGACCAACGTGATGAAAAAGTCGGTGGGTACGGTGCGCCTGGATTTGGCGCAGTACCGGGAAATGCAGGCGTTTTCGCAGTTCGGCGGCGATCTGGATGCCGGCACGGAGCGTCAGTTGCGCTACGGTGCCGGACTGATGCAACTGTTGCGTCAGCCGAAAAGTGCGCCGATGAGCCTGCACCGGCAGGTCATCACCCTGATCTGTGCGCAGGCACAGTTGTTCGTGGACGTGCCGTTGCCGGAAATCTCGCAGGTCCAGCAGGAGCTGTTGACCTATTTCGAGCAGTACCGCAGTGCGGTTTGCCATAAAATCGAGCACGGAAAGACCTATTCCGAGGAGCTGAAATCCGAAGTCATCGAAACGGCCAAGCGGTTTATGGCGAGCCGCCGTTGAAGGGGAGGTGTGTAGCATGGCAGGTGCCAGTGAAATCAAAAGTCGCATGGCGGGTGTACAGGAAACCAAAAAAATCACCGATGCCATGTACATGATCTCCTCGGCCAAGATGCGTCGGGCGTTGCGCGAGCTGGAGCAGACCACACCGTATTTTGAGACGCTGGGTCGGCAGATCGGCGCGTTGTTTCGCTATATTCCGCAGACCTCCAACCGCTATTTCCGCGTGGAGGTGCCGGAGGAATTGCCGCACCGCACCCATGGCGTATTGCTGATTACCGCCGATAAAGGGCTGGCCGGTGTGTATAACCGCGAGGCTCTGCGCGTCTGTGAGGAATACATGGCGCGCCATCCGCAAACCAAGGTGTTTATTCTCGGTGAATACGGTCGGCAGTATTTCCTCCATAAAAAACTGCCGTTTGTGCAGGAGTTTCGGTATTCGGCGGCACGCCCCGGCTTGACGACGGCGCGCCGGATATGTGCCGACCTGCTGGAATACTACGACAACGAAGTGCTGGATGAAATCAGCATCATTTATACCGACTATATCGGTGCCAAGCCCGGCGAATGTAAAAAGATTACGCTGTTGCCGCTAGAGCGGACGCGGTTTCACGATGCCGCCGCTACGGACGACACCGTGGAAAAGGAATTTTTGCCCAGCCCCGATGCCGTGCTGGACGGGGTGGTGCCGAGCTATTTGACGGGCTTTATTTACGGCTGTCTGGTCGAAAGCTTTTGCAGTGAACAGCAGGCGCGAATGATCGCCATGAAAAGTGCCGGCGACAACGCCGAGGCTATGCTGAAGGCGTTGCGTCTGCAATATAACAAGCTGAGACAGGCGTCGATCACCAACGAGATGATCGAAATAACGGCAGGGGCGCGCGCGTTACGGCGGCGCGCTCCCGCGTCGGGAGATATGTGTTATGACGACGAATGAACGACAGGACAACGTCGGTAAGATTGTACAGGTGACGGGCCCGGTGGTGGACGTTGCCTTTGCCAAGGATGCGTTGCCGAAAATACGGGAAGAATTGTACGTGGAGTGCCGCCATGAGTGCCGTGCCATGGAGGTGGTACAGCACGTCGGTGGCGGAACGGTTCGGTGCGTCATGCTGGGTGCCAGCGAGGGGCTGTGTCGGGATATGCCGGTGCAGGCCACCGGCTCTCCGATCACGGTGCCGGTGGGCGAGGCGGTGCTCGGCCGCCTGCTGAACGTGCTGGGCGACCCGATCGATCACGGTGCGCCGTTCCCGGAGGATTGCGAGCGCAAATCCATTTACCGCGCGGCACCCGATTATGCCGATCGGTCGCTGTCGGAAGAAATTTTGGAGACCGGCATCAAGGTCATCGACCTGTTGGCACCGTATGCCAAGGGCGGTAAGATCGGTCTGTTCGGCGGTGCCGGCGTTGGCAAAACCGTACTGATCCAAGAGCTGATTCATAACGTTGCCACCGAGCGCGGCGGCTATTCGGTGTTTACCGGTGTCGGTGAGCGCAGTCGCGAGGGAAACGACCTGTTCTATGAAATGGCAGAAAGCGGCGTGCTGAATAAAACGGCGCTGGTGTTTGGACAGATGAACGAAGCCCCCGGCGTCCGTATGCGCGTGGCGCTGACCGGCTTGACCATGGCGGAGCATTTCCGCGACGAGTCCAAAAAGGACGTACTGCTGTTTATCGATAATATCTTCCGCTTCATTCAGGCGGGCAGTGAGGTTTCCACGCTGTTGGGGCGGATGCCTTCGGCGGTCGGCTACCAGCCGACCCTGTCGCAGGAGCTGGGCGAACTGGAGGAACGGATCGCCTCCACCAAAAACGGCTCCGTCACCTCGGTGCAGGCCATCTACGTGCCTGCCGACGACCTGGCCGACCCGGCTCCGGCAACCACGTTTGCCCATTTGGACGCCACCACGGTGTTGAGCCGTAAGATCGCGGAGCTGGGCATTTATCCGGCGGTGGATCCGCTGGGCTCCACCTCCCGTATGCTGGACCCCGATATCGTCGGAGACGAGCACTATCGGGTGGCGCGCACGGTGCAGGAAATTTTGGAGCATTACCAGTCGTTGCAGGACATCATCGCCATTCTCGGCATGGACGAGTTGAGCGAGGAGGATAAGCTGTTGGTGCGCCGCGCCCGGAAAATCCAGCGTTTCCTGTCCCAGCCGTTCAGCGTGGCGGAAAAGTTCACCGGTGTCAGCGGCGTGTACGTGCCGATCAGCGAGACGATCCGCAGCTTCAAGGCCATCATCGACGGCGAAGCGGACGACTATCCCGAAAGCGCGTTCTTCAACGTAGGCACCATCGACGACGTGGCGGAAAAAGCAAAACGAATGGCGGAGGCGGAGCATGAAGCCCTTTCGACTTGAAATATTAACACCGGAGCGCGTGTTTTATCGCGGTGAATGCCTTTCGCTGGTGATCCCGATTACCGACGGTATGCTGGGTGTGCAGGCACACCGCGCACCGATCACCGCCTCGGTGGTCAGCGGCGAAGCGCAGTATACCCCGCCGGACGGCAAAGCTGTGTTTTTCTCGCTGGGCGGCGGTATGTTTAATATGCAGGACAACGTGGCGCATCTGCTCTGCGAGTACGCGCTGTTGCCGGAGGAGATCGATGAAGAACGGGAGCAACGCGAGGCGGAGCGCGCGCGCTCCGAGCTGGACCAGCAGCAAAGTCGCCGCGACTATCTGCTCTCCAAGCTCATGCTGTCCCATGCCGTGAACAATCTGAAGGTAAAGCAAAAGCGGAGCGTCAACTGAATATTGAAAAAACAGCCGGGCACGTATCGTGCCCGGCTTTTCAAAATCTGCTTTTGTCCGGCAATCTCCCAATGGAAAGTGTGAACACAATCACCAAGAAAAGTAATTGTTTTAGTAGCAAGAGCTTAAGAGTGTATAAGATAATAAGAACTATATTTTCATCACACCTATTACTTCAACGCTTCTGCTCTTTCTGTAATTATCTTTTTCAGTCTGTCTTTTAATTC
>CAYMHR010000034.1:0-13610 GCA_964390295.1 uncultured Eubacteriales bacterium | reverse complement strand
GCCGCCCCTCGCGAGACAGCTTTGCTATCATACCACCCTATCCCACGTTTGTCAACACTTTTTTGCAGTTTTTTTCGAAACTTACTAAAACGACAGAAAAACAGCTCTTGCCGAAGCAAAAGCTGTTGTTTTTGCCTATATGCCGTGCTTGGTTGCACAGCTTTTACAATATCCGTAAATCTGCACCACGTGATCGGTTGCCACGAAATCCGAATCGGCGGTCATCCGCTCCAGCGCTTCGATGGGGCACGTCGGTAAAGCCTGCATACGGTTACAGTCCCGACAGATCATATAGTGGTGATGCTCCGCACCGGCCAGACTGAAAAAGCTTTCCCCGTTTTCCAAAAAGCCGTGGTTCAGCTCGCCGTGCCGCACCATGGACTCCAAATTGCGATACACCGTCGATTTGGCGATGCTGGGGCATTGCGCCGCCGCCCGACTGTACAGCTGTGCGGCTGTCATGGGTGCCTGCGAACGCAAAATGTCCAGCAAAAGCTGTTTTTGCTTGGTGCGACGCACCTTTTCCATCACTCGCTCACTCCGTTTGGTATTCAATCTCCCACGTCAGCGTATCGGAGCGGGTCAACGCCGAATTGGTCACTTCCTCCGGCGACAGATACACGGAAGACGTGGCCTTGCCGCCTGACGGAATCAACGCGACCTGCGACAGCTCGTGCGTTGCCACCAGCAGTCGTTCCTCTTGCCCCGTCACCGTTTGATACAGCCGAATCTGCATAGCCTGCACGTCCACCGCCACGTCCTTACCGTTGACCACGGCCACCGTCAGCTGAATACCACCCTCGTTGGTATAATACGCCTTCAAAACGGCATGGGTAAGCTGATCGGCAGCCACGGCCGGCTCGGTCGCCGTCCAGAAGGTACCGTCGGTACGCGGCTCCAGTGCCTTCTCCTGAGCTTCCTCCGGCACGTCGCAGTCAGCCATAACCTCCCACTCAACGTTCTCGTCCTCTTTGACGTCGGTGATTTTCACCAGACTGGGGTCCAAATAAAACGTGTAATCCACGTCGCCGGTTGCCGGAATGGTAACGTCCACAATATTGCGTACCCGACCGGAGGCAACCAGCTCGCCATCCCGCCGGAGAGTAACCGAAACCTCGGTAACCGGAACCGCTACGTCGTGACCGTTGGCAAAGCTCACAACCACGCACATTCCGTTTCCCTTCGTGTAATACGCGTTGACGACGTTATAATTAATCTGATACGACGCAAGCTCTGGCTCGGTACTGCCGAAATATACCGTATCCTCACGCGGCTCCTTCAGCGCCGCAATGCGCGCTTCCTCCGCTTCCTGCTCCGATTTTTTTTGATACTGATAATGGGAGACGGTGCCGCCGACCACAAACACCAGCACCAGTGCCACGACAACGCCGGCCACAATGCACCAGCTCACAATCTTCTGCTTGCGCGTAGCCGCTTTGTCCCGGAGGTCTTCCTCCGTGACCTCCTCCGCCACCACGTGCGTGCGGTTGGTGTTCAAAATGGATTGCGGGTCCAGCGACGAATCCACCTCGTTGTTTTTTCGCTTCATATCGTACACTCCTTACTGTCGGGTATCGGGTCGGATGCCGCGATACGTTTCCTGCACCGTGCGATAGCTTTCCAAATTGCCGATGTCGTACCGCGAGCCGGGCATTTCCATAGCATACACCGGCGTTTGCTGACACAGCCAGGCGATGTAGCTTCCCGGAGCGTCCACGCCGCACCCGGCGGCAATGCCTTCCCGGACCAGCCGCGCATCGGCACGCGTATAGAAATAAAACGGCGGACAGCACCAGTGCGTCGCCGGCGTGGGCGACTTTTCCGTCATGTTCACGATGCGATCCTCGGCGTCGACCGTCACCACACCACATTTCAACAGCTTTTGTTCCGACGGCTCGTAGTAGCGCAAAATGCAGGAGGCCTGCTTTTTCTGCGCGTAAGCGATGAAATCCGTCAGGCTGAAATCCAGCAGGTTATCCCCGGCGATCACCAGCAGATCGTCGTCCAGTTGCAGCTGTTCGATGGCAAACTGAATATCGCGAACTGCACCGAGTCTCGTTTCGTTCGTTTCGGTGCCGTCGTCGACCACCGTAATCGCTTGTGGTTTTTCAGCCGCCCACTGCGAAAAGTGACCGGCGAACTTGTGGTTGGAGATCACCACGTATTCGTCCACCGCTCCCAGCGTATCGATATCGTCGATCAACCAATCCAAAATCGCCTTGCCCTGCACCGACAGCAGAGGCTTGGGGAAGTTTTCCGTCAAAGGATACAGGCGCGTGGCGTAGCCCGCCGCCAAAATCAAGCATTTCATAGCACAATCCCATCCGCACTTTCACAAATATGTACCGAGAATTTATCCGCCAGTTGCGGGAACGCCCGGACGTATTCCTCGGTGACTTTTTCAGTGATCGACACCTCAAACGACGGATCGATCAGCGCCATACAGCACCCCTTAAAGCCGGCGCCGGAGAAGCGGCCGCCGTAAATGCCGTCGGTGCGCGTCATAATCTCGTACAGCGTTTTCAGCTCGTCCGAGCCGGTTTCCCAATTCTCAATCGAGGAACGACCGCTTTCAAACGACAACCGCCCGTATTCCTCCAAATCCCCGCGCCGCCACGCTTCCGCGCCGCGCTGCACGCGGTCGTACTCGGAATAATAATGCTCGGCACGCTTGGCAAAATTTTCAGGGAGGCGGTCCTTGTATTGGTGATAGACCTCGGCCGGTACGTGACGCAACGCCGCTTCCGGGAACTTGCCGTACTCCATGCCGCTGTACGCCATCAGCGAGTAGGCCGCCGCGCGACATTCGTCCACGCGCATATTAAACTTACTGCCTGCCAGCGTCCGCTCGACGCCGGAGAAGAAGATGGCGATGCGATACGGCTTCATTTGCGGATGTGTCGGGATCAGCTCGTAGCTGTCGTCCTGCGTATCCAGATACAGCAGATGATCCTTTTTCGAATACGCCTCGCACGATTGATCCAGCTTGCCGCACGCCACCCCAACGTAATTGTTTTCCGCTGCCAGGGCGGTCATGACCATTTCGTGCCGGGTCAGTTGGATGCCGTTGACGCGGCACAGTGCGGACAAAAACGCCAGGATTACGGCCGCCGAAGAGGACAAGCCGCCAATCGGCAGACTGCCCTCAATCACGCCGCACAGGCCGTACTGCAACGAGTGCTTCTCCGCCAAAGCGACGGTGGCACCGCGCAAATAGTCGGCCCAATCGTTTTCCTTTTCCGCCGCCACCGAGTTCACGTGCCACTGGGCGCGCTTGTCGAATTGCAGGGAGGTCAGCTCCACGATGCCGCTCCGCTTGACGGCGTAGGCGATATGAATCCCCTTATCGATTGCCAGCCCGGTGACCTTGCCCAGTTGGTGGTCGCTGTGCGCGCCAAGCGGACAAATGCGATACGGGCAAAATGCCACACCGTCCGGCTCCCGTTTATACACTTTGGAAAACTGATCGACACAGTTCATACGTGTGTCCTCCTCGATTCCATCGTCGGTATGTAACGATACCATTGTACCATAGATTTCTATGCCTTGCAAGTCTCAAGACGCAAAAAGCGACACCGAGCCTCCCCGATGCCGCTTGGTTCTTATTGCTTGCGGATGGTGATCGTTTCGATCACCGGCTGTTGGCCCGACGCAATCGTACCGTTGCCGTCCACCGGCTGTGCCTGCTCGCACACGGCGTCCACCACGTCCATGCCGCTGACCACCTCACCGAACGCTGCGTAATCGCCGTCCAGGTGCGTCGAATCCTCGTGCACGATGAAGAATTGCGAGCTGGCGCTGTCGGGGTCGTTGGAACGCGCCATGGAAATCACGCCGCGCTTGTGCGACAGGGGGTTATCGTACCCGTTGGAAGAAAATTCGCCGGTAATCGTCTGCTCGGAGCCGCCGGTTCCGTTGCCCTTCGGGTCGCCGCCCTGCATCATGAAGCCCTCGATGATCCGATGAAAGGTCAGGCCGTCGTAAAAGCCGCTTTCCGCCAGATTGATAAAGTTTTCCACCGTGATGGGCGCCATGTTCTGATACAACTGTACCGTCACCGTGCCGTAATCGCGGATCACAATGTCCGCATAATAGGTCGCGTCCGCATCCAGACTGCTTTCCGACGACGCACCCTTGCCGCAAGCGCCCAGCGTTACCACCAACAACGCGGCAAGCACCGTGCCGAGAATCCGACGAAATATCGATACCTTCACCATTCATACGCTCCTTGCTCTGTATAATGTACACCTATTACTATAGCCGACTTTTGTGAAAAAAGCAACCGAAAAAATGAGAATGGCAAAAAGCAACAAGACGCCGCCCCTGTGGGCAACGTCTTGTTGCGTGTAGATCGATTAAAACAGCGGCGTGAAGTCCGGACTGTAATATTGGAAGGTGTATTGAAAGTTATAAGCGCCTTCCAAGCAAATGACTCCATCCGACAGGCTGAAGCTGTACGACGCATATTTCATCGACTCGGCAGACAACGTGCCAAGTCGGATTCCGTTGGCATCATAACATTCTGCTTGTGCGTTACTGCCGCTACCGTTTGTGAACAGAACGTATTGACCGTCATAGCTCACACAGTAGCCGCCGTTCAAAACGTTATCGGCAGGAATGGCCGTTTGCACCGGATCAAACAACAGCTCACCTGCTTCGCTGATCAGCGTAAAAAAGCCGGTTTTCGCTTCGGCATTGTAAAACAGCACAGCCGCCTTGCCGTCCACAAAGTGAATGGAGTTATAGGATGACAAATTGTCATACCCACTCAAGTCAAGCATTACCTGCTTGGTAGGCGAATACAGTTTTTTATCGGTATACAGCGACTGCCACTGCGAGGACGGCCAAGCACCGTCAACAGAATCGGTCACCGCCCCGTTTTTAGTTCCAAATACCGCCCGACAGATTTGGCATAGATGAATCCGTTAATGCAAGCATTGCTCGTCTCGTTAAACGCCGAACCGCGCGTCGTGGTAAACTGATCGTAAAGTTCCGTCGTCGGCTCTACCACCCATTCAAACGAGGTGTTCATCACGCCGAGTCGTTTTTGTGTGGACTGGTAATCCGACAAAACCGATTCGGCAAGGATATACCCCTCTGACAACGCGCAGGTATAAAAAGCGGTAGCCCCCACGTCGGCCGGCTTTGTGAGTTTGCCGGTCGCGTCGCAGAAAGCGCCGAGCACGTCCGAATAGGCAAGATCGTTGACAAAGGTCGCGTTAATCGTGCCGTTGATCGCCAGCTTTTCATTTAAGGTGAACACGATATTCCCCTGTTTGTTGATACAGTGCGTCACGTTTTTGTTGCCGTCCACCGAAACGAACGCCAACCCTTTGGAAAAATCGGAAGCCGCCGTAATCGTTCCCTCCAGCTTCACACCGGTATCCGAGACAGCGGTGCCATCGGTTGCCGGCTCCTGCCGGTCGGAAAGAGTGGTGGTGTCGGCACTTCCCGACTGTGTTCCTGCCCGGCACCGGATGATCCACACGCCGACAGCCCCAGCACAATCGCCAGAACCCCCACCAAAGCCAATGCTCTTTTCATAAAATTCACCCCTCAAACGTTATGTTATAAATTATAACATATATTTATAACACACGTCAAAGCATAATTAAGGTGAGGTGAAGGTCGTGAAAGAAAAGCTGGCTATTCCGAAAAAATCCTTGCGCGGTGAGGATGGCTTCCGGACGTTCTCGATTCGCATTAAAGAAGGAACCGTGCATCGGCTGGACGACCTTTCGGCCGTCATCGGTCGCTCGCGCAACGAATTGGTCGGTATCCTACTGGACTACGCCATGAACAATTGCGAGGTAAAATGAAGCGCGCCACGCGAGACGATCTCACGTGGCGCGTTTTGCATTGTGTTTATCAGCGCTGGACGCGGCCGGAGCCGTCGCCACCGGCGAGCTTTTCCACTTCCGCAACGCTGACGCGGTTGTAGTCGCCCTCGACGGAGTGCTTCAACGCCGAGGCCGCCACGGCAAATTCGATCGCTTCCTGCGTGGATTTGCCGCTCAACAGCGCGTAGATCAAGCCGCCGCCGAACGAATCGCCACCGCCGACACGATCCACGATGTGCAGGTGATACGACTTGGAGAAGCAGTAGTTCTCCCCGTCGTACAGCATACCCGCCCAGTCGTTGTCGCTGGCCGAGATCGACGTACGCAGAGTGATGGCCACCTTTTCAAAGCCGAATTTATCCGCCAGCTGCTTGGCCACCGACTTGTAGCCCTCGTGGTTCAGCTTGCCGCCGTAAATATCGGTTCCTTCCGCCTCGATCCCGAACACGTCCTTGGCATCCTCCTCGTTGGAAATGCACACGTCAACGTATTGGCACAGGTCGGTCATCGCGGCACGGGCTTCCTCACGCGTCCACAGCTTGCCGCGATAATTCAGGTCGCAGGAAATTTTCACGCCGCGCGCTTTGGCCGCCCGGCAGGCCTGACGGCAAATCTCCACCAAATTGGCACCCAGCGCCGGGGTAATGCCGGTAAAGTGGAACCAATCGGCACCCTCAAACACGGAATCCCAGTCAAAATCCTCCGGCGACGCCATTTGAATGGCGGAGTACGCCCGGTCATAAATGCATACGGAGCCGCGCTGAGACGCGCCCTTTTCCAAATAATAAATGCCGACGCGATCACCGCCGCGGACGATCTTGGACGTGTCCACGCCAAACGCACGCAGCGAGTTCACCGCCGCCTGGCCGATGGCGTGCTTCGGCAGCTTGGTCACGTACACGCTGTCCATGCCGTAGTTGGCAAGCGACACCGCCACGTTGGCCTCACCGCCGCCGAAAGTGGCCTGCATCTGATCGTTTTGGAAAAAGCGATAATAGCCGTTGGGGGCTAACCGGAGCATCAGTTCTCCGAACGTTACGATTTTTGCCATTGTCTTTTCCTCCTCGTCTTACGCCTGCACCAGATGCACGGCGAAGCCGCCGATTTCATCCTGCAGATAAATCGCTTTCAGCTTACCCTTCGCATCCCGCTTGGCGGAATCCGGGTTGAAGGCAATCCCCTTCGCCTCCAGGTAACGCACCGCGCGGTCGATGAAGCGCGTGCGGATCGCGATATGACCTTTCGTGCCGTAGCCCGGCGTTTTCATGACCTCCAGAATGTCGCTGACAAAGAAGGAGCTGTTGCCCTCCTTGGTGCCCATGTCCAAAAGGGAGCTGAAGGCACCGGCAACGTCGGCGGCACCGGAAGCGTTGTCGGCGTTGATGCCGACGTGCGCCAGCTCAAAGCCGAGCATGGTGGCAACCGCTTCACGCGTGAGGCGCTCGATTTCATCGAACCGGCCGTTGTTGATCAGATCGGCCGTGACCATCCAGCTGCCGCCGCACGCCAGAATTTTCGGGAACGACAGGTACTCGTTCAGGTTTTTGGCACTAATACCGCCGGTCGGCATGAATTTCAACTGACCGTAGGGAGCCGACATCGCCTTGATCATCGGCAAACCGCCCGCCGCCTCTGCCGGGAAGAATTTAACGACCTCCAGGCCGAAGGACAACGCCGTTTCCACTTCGCCGGGGGTGCAAACGCCGGGCGTAATCGGGTAGCCCTTTTCCACGCAGTGACGCACGACCTCCGGGTTCAAGCCGGGGCTGACGATAAATTTGGCGCCTGCCGCCACAGCCTCATCGGCCTGCGCCGGGGTCAACACCGTGCCGGCACCGACCAGCATTTCCGGGAAAGCCGCCGTCATAGCCGCAATGGCTTCCGCCGCCGCCGCCGTGCGGAACGTAACCTCCGCGCAGGGCAAACCGCCGTTGATCAGTGCCTTTGCCAGCGGCACAGCGTCCGCGGCACGGTCGATTTTGACAACGGGCACGATACCGATGGCTTCGATTTGCTTCAAGACTTCGTTCATATCCATCCGTCCTTTTACTAAGGGTCTGCACGGCCCTTTTACTTCATTATTCATTGTACAAGGATTTACGGAAAAGTCAAGTGGCTATCGGCCGATAATAGCCCTTGCACATGAAAAATATTTATGGTATACTGTGTTTTGTATTTTAAGGAAGGGAAGTCGTATCCATGTCGGGACACTCCAAGTGGAACAATATCAAACGCAAAAAAGAAAAGACCGATGGCCAGAAGGCTAAAATCTTTACCAAAATGGGGCGTGAGATCGCCGTCGCCGTCAAAGAGGGCGGCAGTGCCGATCCGGCCTCCAACTCCAAGCTGAAGGACGCCATCGCCAAAGCCAAGGCGAACAACGTGCCCAACGACAACATCGAGCGCATTATCAAAAAAGCCGCCGGCGATGGCAACGCCGACAGCTACGAGGCCTTGCAGTACGAGGGCTACGGCCCCTGCGGCATCGCCGTTATCGTCGAAACGCTGACCGACAACCGCAACCGCACCGCCGCCGACGTGCGCCACTATTTTGATAAATTCGGCGGCAACCTGGGGCAAAGCGGCTGTGTCAGCTTCATGTTCCACCAAAAGGGAATTTTGGCCATCGAAGCCGAAGGCCTGGACGAGGACAAGGTGATGGAGGACGCGCTGGAAGCCGGTGCCGCCGATTTTGCCGCCGACGAGGACGTGTTTGAAATCACCACCGAGCCGGACGATTTTTCCGCCGTGCGCGACGATTTGGAGGCCAGGGGCTACTCCTTTGTGTCCGCCGAGCTGGAAATGGTACCGGACGTCTACTCCACCATTCCCGACGAGGACGCCGCCGCCAAAATGGACAAACTGCTCGACGCGTTGGAGGACAACGACGACGTGCAAAACGTCTGGCACAACTGGGAACGTCCGGAGGACTGATCCCCACCATCGCACACCACCTCAAACGCCGCCCGTCCGGGCGGCGTTTTTTCGTTGCTTATTTCACGATGGAGCGCTTATATTCCGTCGGTGTCATGTTGGTAAACGCCTTAAAGCATTTTGAAAAATACTGGGGACTGTCGAACTGAAGCAGGTCGGCAATCTGCGCCATGTTATACTGTCCGTCGCGGATCAACCGCCGTGCCTCCTTGATTTTCAGCGAATTGTAGTAGTGGATCAGGCCGCTGTTGCGATAATGAGCAAACTGCTGTTTGATGGTGCTTTCACTTTTTCCCAAAGCGTCGGCAATCTGCCGGATCGTCAACCGCTCGTAAACGTGTGCTTTCAGATAGTCCAGAATTTCCTTGACCGAATACGGGGTATCCACACCGTCAATCACCTCCACCTGACGCATCGTCTTGGTCAGCGTATGCGTGTGGCGTTGAAGCTTGATCAGAAAAACCTCCAGCAGGTTTTTGGTCATCTGACTGCTGCCAAACGGCGCATCCGCCCTTCGGTTCAGCCGTTGCAACAGCGGATTGGTTTCATCCGCCAGCTGAAAGCAGGAGAGCCCCTCCTCAAACAGCATCGACAGCAAGCTCTTTTCCTCGGCACTCAGCCGAAATATTTTTCCCTCAAACTGCCGCATGGCCGGGCTGTGGCAATCGAACGTCAAGATGCTGACGTTCGGGGACACGCTGTTATTGCCCGACAAATTGTGAAATTCGTTAGGCTTGTGAAACGTCATTTCCCCGCTTTTCAAGATAAACCGCTTGGTATCGGCGGTGCAGATCATCTCGCCCTTATCCACGTAGACCATTTCCCAAAAATCGTGCCGTTCCCCTTCGTAATAGAAGTTTTTGGGAAATTCCATGTAAAAAATCGTAATCAGCTTTTCCACGTTCAAAACCGACTCAAAATCCATTTTAATATATTTATCTTTCACACGATCACCCCGCTGTCTGATTTTATTAGTATCATACCTGATTTTGCACTCCATTGCAAGAGAAAACACGATATACTATAGGTAATAAATTAAGGGGAGGTACTACCTATGTATACGGTTTTGGCCATATCGTGCCACCCGGACGATATGGAAATCGCCTGTGCCGGCACCTTGCTGAAATGCAAGGAACGCGGCGACCGCGTCGTCGTATGTCATCTGTCCAGCGGCAATCAAGGGCACGAGATCATTCAGCCGGACGAGCTGACCACCATGCGCGCCGCCGAAGCGCAAAAAAGCTGTGCCATGGCCGGCTTTGAGTGGATGTACGGCGGCTTCGACGATTTGGAAATTTACGATAACAATCGGGAAGCGCGCGACAAGGTGGCCGACGTCATCCGTCTGGTTGATCCGGACTTCATCATCACCCATTCGCCGGACGACTATATGCCGGATCACACCGCCGTCTCGCGGCTGGTGTTCGATGCCTGCTTTGTCGCCACGTTGCCGCACTATCCCTCCGCTGTCAACGGCCGCGCCCGCATGGTGCCCATCTACTACATGGATACCCTGGCAGGCGTCAATTTCAACCCCACCGAATACGTGGACGTTTCCGAGCATATCGACACCAAGCTTGCCATGCTCAACTGCCACGAATCGCAAATCGTCTGGATGCGCGATCACGACCATATCGATTTTCCCGATATGGTTAAGACCTGCTGCCGCTATCGCGGCTTCCAGTGCGGTGCCGACTATGCCGAAGGCTTCCGCCAGTGTCAGGTCTATCTCAAGGGCACCACAAAACGGCTGTTGCCGTAAAAATAAAAACAAAGGAGAACGTATTATGGATTTCACCTCAACCGTCAAAGGCTCCGCGTTGGAAGGCTTCTACCCCGCCGGATGGGATTTTGAAAAGATCGATGCCTGCATCGGCTCGCCGGAAAGCATCACCGATCGTCAGCCGCACTGGAACAAGGACTTTGCACCGATTCCCTGTGACAGCCTGACCGACTTTGAAACCTTCATGGGCCACGAAATCGCTCTGCAAATTAAGAACGCCAAGGATCGCGGCGAAAAAATCGCGTTCATCTTCCCGGTCGGCCCGATGGGCATGTACAAGTGGGTCGTCTACTTCATTCGCGCCTGGGGCGTCTCCTGCGAGCACGTGTACACCTTCAACATGGACGAGTGGGCCGACAGCGAGGGCAACACCCTGGCCGCCGACAATCCCGGCTCCTTCCAGTATTCCATGGAGCAGGCACTCTTCAACCCGCTGGGCGAGCTGACGGTTCCGGCCGATCAGCGCCATTTTGCCACCAAGAACTCCCTGCCGACCTACGTAGCCGAGATCGACGCACTAAAGGCAGAGGGCGCCAAGCTGGTGCTGGTTTACGGTATCGGCAGAATGTGCCACATCGCTTTCTGGGAGCCGACCTTCGCCGCGGAATATACCACCGAGGAATGGGAAAAGCAGCCCTATCGCATCGCCGCGAAAATTCATCCGCTGACGGTGGAGCAAAACGCGCTCACCAGCTTCAAATCCCGCACGCCGCTGGTTCCCTGCCGCGCCAACACCATCGGCCCCGGCGTGTTCCTGAAGGCGGACTACGCCATCGGCGGTGCCGACGGCACGCTGGGACGCGGTATGCAATGGCAGGGATTGTCGCTGTGGATGACGCTGCGTCACGAAAAAACGCCGTGGATCACCTCCACCTATATCCCCACGCTGGCGGGTAAGCTCTTCTTCCTGAAGGAGCTCGCCGGTCCGCTGGAAGCGGAGTGTAACTAATGTCCGCCGTCGAACGTCAGGGCATTGCCGTCGCCGGTACCGCGTTGGTGGATACCATCTGCGAAATCGCCGCCTATCCTGCCTGTGGTGAGCTGGTACAAATTCGCCGCGTGGAACGTGCCGTCGGCGGTTGCGTACCCAACGTCTGCTTGAATTTGAAAGCCATGCGGCCGGAGCTTTCCGTTTACGCCGTCAGCCGGATCGGCAACGACGATAACGGCGAGCTGATCACGCAAACGCTCCGGCAGGCGGGCGTTCACTGCTCCGGTATCACCCGGTCGCCGGAAGAGAGCACCACCTTTACCGAGGTGATGAGCGTCTCCGGCGGTCAGCGCACCTTCTTCACGTATGCCGGTGCCGGGGCCTCCTTCGGCCGCGACGACGTGCCGCTCGAAGCGTTGCCTGCCAAGATACTGTTGCTCGGCTACTTTTTGCTGTTGGATCGGGTGGATCACGGCGACGGTGTCGCCATTCTGCGCGACGCACAGCGACACGGCATCAAAACCGCCATCGATTTGGTCAGCGAAAACTCCGACCGCTATGCGCTGGTGCGTCCCTGTCTGCCGTTTACCGATTATCTGATCGTCAACGAATTGGAAGCCGGCAAGCTGGCCGGTATCGAGCCGTCCGACGATACCCTGCCGCAGATCGCCGAGCGACTGCGTGCTCTGGGCGTGCGAGACAAGGTGATTATCCACAAGGCGGATCGCGCCCTGTGCCTGTCCGATGCCGGTCTCACGACCGTCGGCTCCTATCAACTGCCGCCGGGCTATATTCAGGGCACGACCGGTGCCGGCGATGCGTTTTGCGCCGCCACCCTGCTCGGTCTGCACAGCGACTGGTCGGATCGGCAAATACTGGAATTTTCCTCGGCGGCGGCTGCTGCATCTCTCCGCAGCATCGATGCCGTCAGCGGCTTGAAAAACGAACGTGAAATTCTGAAACTCTGTGAAAATTGGAAGCGGGTGTCTGTATGTTAGTAACCTTAAACGACGTGCTGAAGGATGCACAGAAAAACCATTACGGCGTCGGCCTGTTCAACACCACCGACAGCGATATGCTGGAGGCGGTCATCTCCGCCGCCGAAGAATTGCGCTCGCCGGTCATCATCGGCACCGCGGAAATTCTGTTGCCTTACGGCGAGCTGTCCCTCATCGCTCCGTCCATGCTTGCCGCCGCTCGGCGCGCCAGCGTGCCGGTCGTGTTGCATTACGACCACGGTTTGACCTTCGAACGTTGCATGGAAGCGCTGAAGCTCGGCTTCTCCTCAGTCATGTTCGACGGCTCTGCCGGTGATCCGGCACAAAACGTCGCGGAAACGCGCGAGGTCGTTCGCATCGCTCACAGCTTTGGTGCCAGCGTCGAAGGCGAGATCGGACACGTCGGCAACGCCGATACGCCCGACGATCTGTCCACCGACCACTATACCACCCCGGCGGAAGCAAAAGCCTACGTGGAAGCCACCGGCGTGGATGCTTTGGCCATCGCCATCGGCACGGCTCACGGCATATACAAAACGAAGCCGGCTCTGAATTTGGAGCGACTGGCCGAAATTCGCCGCACCCTCGACACGCCGCTCGTGTTGCACGGCGGAAGCGGCCTGTCGGACGACGACTTCCGCAACACCATTCGCGAGGGGATCGCCAAAGTCAACATTTTCACCGATCTGTGTCTGGCAGGCAACCGCGCCATGCAGGACGGACTGGCACAGCAGTTGGACTACCTCTCCACGCGCAGTCTCAAGGTGGAGTATATCCGGCAAGCGGTCATGAACAAAATGCAGTTGTTCCAATCGGTCGGCAAAGCCTGATCGCCTTCCCCATATCACAAAGCCGTTGTGGGTACGTTGCCCACAACGGATTTTTTCATGTCTGCAAAAAGAAAAACCGCAAAGCCCATCCAAGCTTTGCGGTGTGGTGGAGATAAGCGGGATCGAACCGCTGACCTCTTGAATGCCATTCAAGTGCTCTCCCCAGTGAAACAGTTACACACCCCCAGACAGGAAGGATTTCTTCCTGTTTGGGGTATTTTTGTTTGGGTGTGGAATTTCTTGATACAACGCACACAGAAGCAAGATTTTATGTTTATAGCCGAAATAATTTGA
>CAYMHR010000033.1:0-14175 GCA_964390295.1 uncultured Eubacteriales bacterium | reverse complement strand
ACTTCAACGCTTCTGCTCTTTCTGTAATTATCTTTTTCAGTCTGTCTTTTAATTCATCGGGAAGCAAGGAATTATCGCACATTTCAATCCATTTCGGTGTGAGCTTGATAAGATTTTCTATGAGCTTTACTGCTGTCGGGTGAGCTATATCGCAAACGGTGGCAAACTTCAAAAAATCGCCTTTGCGGATATTCATTTTCTTTCCGTTCATAGCAAGTGCGAACTGTTCTTTGTCGGAAGGCATATTGGCATTCACAGGTAACAAATCGTATGCCGGAGAAAGCACGTATTCGCCCGAACCTTCTGCGGCTTCGATAAGTGAAAAATTCTTTAAGTGCATATCGGAATTGCCCACCATAAAGCAAAAAACAAGCCGTATATAAAATTCCGCCATATCTATACCGACTCTTGATGAATACTGCTTTATTATCTTTGCGCAACGCTCGTAGGAGCCTCTGTATTTGTCCTCAGTCAACCGTAAATCCAGTTGACAGAAATCCTCCATAGCAAGCATTTCGGCTTTTCCGTCTAAAAAAACTCGGTCAACTCGTTTTGTAATATATGCAAGTCCGTTATTACCTTTGATAAGTGCATGCGGAACGGTTGAAATTCCCGACAGTTCTGCCATCGTCATGATCAGTTGTTCCGATTCGGGCAGAGCCTCAAATTCTGCCACCTGCGGTTTGAGAATGTAACCCGTCGGATAGTTTACAAGGGTTAATCTCGGCTTACTGTTGTCGCTCACGAGGTGCAATGACAGCTTTTTCTGAACGCCGGGAACAGTAAAACCTTTATTGGTTGTTTCGGTTGCCAAGAGATTCAATGTTTTATCGTCAATTTCAATTTCGGGGAGTTTCGAAGTGTCGAAAAAATTTTTTATACAAGCCTTATGCCATCCGCTTTCGTCAGTTGAGCGTAAAGGCTTTCCGCAACACAAACAGTTCATTCCTTTTCCTCCCTTATTGAAACATTGCCGATTCCGTCTTTGCAAGCGACAAGAAGAACGCCGAAACGGTCGTGACTGTCTATTTTCCAATTATCCGTTACGATTTTGAAAAGCCAGCCTTCCGGAATAAGGCCATCGAAAAACGAGAATAATGTTTTCGAGGTGTATTCCTCCGCTTGCAACGGCAAAGTTAGAGACACGGCAGATGCATTTTCGATTTGTAAATAATTGGTATCATATTTGAAAGAATAGCCTTCGTCAGTTTCTTTCAAAATTCCGGCAAATGTATTTCTCACATAAATGTAGGCGGTTCTGAATACGCTCATTTATTTTCCTTCTTTCCGGCAACGGCTTGAGCATTGAACATAGCAAGCGCCACATTAACTTTATCCATACGCACAGTTTCTTTGCCTTGCTCCAACTCACGCACAAAGCGAAGTCCAAGTCCCGAACGCAAAGCGAATTGCTCTTGTGTCAGTCCAGCCGCTTTCCTGTTTTCTTTAACAAATTCAGCAATCGGATTCATTGTTTTGCTCCTTGCAATTATTTTGCATATACATTTTACACCCTTTCGGGTGTGATGTCAAGATGATTTGTTAATATAAAACCCTATCGGGTATATTATATCTCAAAATCCATTAAATATACCTTTTCGGGTACACTTAATTGATGAGTCTCGTTACTGCTACATAAGAATTAACGATAAATTTCAAAAGATTAACGATGTTCTTCGAGGATTAACGATTTCGTTAGTTCATGTCGTTAATCTTTTTTGATTGCTTGCCCCTTTTCATGCGTTTTACGAGGAGCTATTTGCACCGGCCGTTCAAAATCCGCTTTTTGTCCGACAATCTCCCAAAGGAAAATAAGAACACAATAACCAAAAAAGTATAAATCCCCCTTGTCGGTAGATAATAGAGATGCGATTACTGAAATGGGGGATTTTATATATGAAAGCAACCGGAATTGTACGGCGCATCGACGACCTGGGCCGCGTGGTGATCCCAAAGGAAATCCGCCGCACCTTGCGAATACGCGAGGGCGACCCGTTGGAGATATTTACGGGTCCCGACGCGGAGGTGGTGTTCAAAAAATATTCGCCGGTGGGGGAGTTGGGACAATTTGCCGGAGAATATGCCGACGTGATGGCGCGCGCTTGCGGCTTGCCGGTGTTGATTTGCGATCGGGATCACGTGATCGCCGTGGCCGGCGAAGCCAAAAAGGACTATCTGCACCGGCGGCTGTCATCGCCGTTGGAGCAGGCCATGGAAAAGCGTACACCGGTTCAGATGAAGCCGGAAAAGCCGCTGTTCGTCACCGAGGACAACGACTGTGCCGTGGGCGTTATGGCGCCGATCGTAGCGGGTGGCGACGTTGCCGGATGCGTCTGCGTGCTTTGTCGCGAGGACGGGACGCCGCCGGGCGAAGGCGACTGCAAGCTGGTTCAGGTGGCCGCCGCGTTTTTCGGAAAGCAACTGGAGACATAACGAAGCGCCGCACTCGGTAAGGGTGCGGCGCTTTCTGCTGTTGCGATTTATTTGGCGGACTTTTTCGCCATAATCTCTTTGATCTTGCTGATGACCTCAACGACCTTCAGCGCCTCGCTGTGCAGGATCGGATACGGTTTGCCGAGACGGTAGTCTTCATACATGGCGATCCACGTGTCGTCCAAGCGCTCGCCGAGCACGTCCACAAACGCGCCGCCGTAACGCCATTCGATGTCGGGCGCTTTCTTGAAGTTCGGATCGGTGCCGGGCGTAGCATCGCTGGCGGGCAGACGCTGAATTTCCATGTCGGGCTTGACGAAGCGCCACTCCAGTTGCGAATTTTCAACGCCCGTATCGTACAAAATACCGCGATCGCCGTAGGCCATGATCTCGTGGGTGCGCGTGGCACAGCCGGAGCTAATCTCCATATCCACGATGCGGCCGTTGATACCGGTCAGCAACAGCTTGATGTGGTCTTCGCAGTTGCCGCTGGCCAAAATCTGCCGCGTTTCGGCGTAAATATCGGTGTAATCGCCGCCGGCAAAATTCAACGCCTGATCGATGATGTGCGGTCCCCAGTTCAGAAGCTGACCGCCGCCGTAGGTGTCGATCGTCTGCCAGTCGTTGCGGGTCGTAAAGCCGTTGCGAGTCAGCTTCACTTCGTATACGTTGCCGATAATGCCGGAGTTGACGATCTCCATGGCTTTGGCAAACTTGGCTTCCCAACGGCGATTGTGACGCACGTACAGCTTAACGTCCGGCAAGCTGTCGGCCAGCTCCATCAGTGCCTTGGCATCGTCGTAGTTGCAGCAAATCGGCTTTTCCAGAAAAACGGATTTACCCGCCTTCAGCGCCATGCAAGCGTGCTTGTAGTGATCGCAGGAACGGGTGGCGATATCCACGATTTCCACTTCCGGATCGGCGATCAGCTCTTCGATGTTGGCATACGCCTTGGCACCGTACTTTTCCGCCACCGTGTTGCGGCGCTCCTCGATGAGGTCGCAGACGGCGTAAACCTGGAACATTTCCTCTTTGCCTTCCAGTTCGGGCAGGTGCATACCGTTGCCGGCACGTCCCAAGCCCACCATACCTAATTTGATCGGTTTCATACTTACACGCCCCACTCTCTTAAAATTTCACGACTTTCTGCAAGGTCCTCCAGCGGCTCGCGCAGATGCGTATCGTGTTCAATAAAGATCCATTTATCGTAGCCTCTCTCCACGGCCGTTTTGACCACGTATTCGTTGTCAACCGGGAAATTGCCCTGCTTCAGGCCACAGAAATAGCCGCGATCCCACCATTCCTTCTGACTGGGGTCCTTCATGACCCAATCCTTCAGGTGGATGGCCACGATGCGGTCGTAGTACTTATCCATGATTTCGCGCACGTTACCGCCGGCAACCGCCATGTGTCCCACGTCGAATACCAACCCGGCGTCCGGGCATTTTCCCAAAAAGGTTTCCAACTGCTCCTGTGTTTCCACAATGCACCCCAAATGGTTGTGCACGGCAGTCTTAATGCCGTATTTTTTGCAGGTAGCCGCCAAATAGTTGACCCGACGACAATAGGTCTCCAGCGAATCCTGAGAGTGATTCGCCTGTACGTCCGTCCAAATATATTCCTTGCGGAATGCGGCCGTCCATTGTACCTTCAGCTCCAAGGACGGGGCCAGCACGGTGGCAAAGTCCATTCCCAGCTTGGCCAGCGTGGTGGCTTTGTTCAAAGCATCCGCCGCATCGATGGGGGTCAGACGCTCGATGCCGTCGTAACCGATCGCTTTGATGTCCTGCATACGCTGTTCGTAGTCCATAAAGCCGCCGTACCACACGTTCATGCCATAATCTGCAATACCGATCTTACGCATTGTTTTCCCTCCGTTTACGGTTATTCTCTACTTATAATCATAGAGAATTACGGGCTTGTTTTCCATTGTGATTTTCGCCATTTATATTGCAAATCGGCTCAACCTCTTACCGACAATAGGGCTGTAGCGCGGTCGGCAGAGAGGACTCGGTAAGGATTCCGGACAGGTCGGTCACGTGACAAAGGCGGTGATAGTACTGCTTGTCCACCTTGCTTTCGGTGCACAGCAAATAGGAAGCGTCCGACCGTGCGATCATTTCGCGACGCACCGCGTTTTCCTCACGGGAAATATCGCTCAATTCGCCGTTGAGCGACAGACCGCGACAGGAAAAGAAGCAGATGTCGGCGTGATAATTGCGGATCGCTTCCACGGCACCGTCACCGACGAGTGAGAGGCAGGTGTTCATCACGTCGCCGCCGGTGCAGATGACTCGGATTCCCTGCTCCGCCAAAGCACTGGTAGCGCGCAGGCCGGAGGTGATGACCGTCAGGTCTTTTTTTTCGATCAAAAACGGCACCATACGATAGGCGCTGGAGGAGGCGTCCAGAAACAGAACGGCTCCGTCCGGAACCAAAGCGGCGGCTCGGCGCGCAAGGCGCCCCTTTTCGTCGGCCGATTCCAGCTCACGGATTACAAAGGGAATTTTAATGCGCGACGCGCCGGTCTCATCCAGCATGGCGCCGCCGTGGACGCGCTTGATGAGCTGCTGCTGCTCCAAGCGTGCCAGATCGCGCCGAATGGACGGTTCGCTGATGTACAGGGCGGCGGCCAGCTCCTTCACGCTGGCCCGCTTGTCCCGAATGAGAAGCTCCAAAATCGCTCTTTCCCGTTCTTTGCTCGTATGAACCACCTTTTCTTCTTGAAACGCTCAATATGTTGAGCATTTGATCATATTTTGCGTCGAGGATTGATTGTTTGCTCAATTTCAAGTATACTGCAACTGATAACGAAAAGCAAGGGGAGACCGGTATGTTATTTGACGGGCATACGCACACGTGGTATTCGCACGATTCCGACAGTGATCCGCGCGCCATGTGCGAGGCGGCGTTGGCGGCAGGGTTGGGCGGCATTTCCGTGACCGACCACTGCGACATCGAGTGGGAGATCGACGTGGACGAGCCGATCCGAAAATCGGTGGCGCATGCGGCGGCGTTGGCCAAGGAATACGAGGGGCGACTGCGCGTGTTTCGCGGCATGGAGATCGGTGAAGCCTTGTGGGCGCCGGAGCACGCACACAACATGGAGACCATGACCGAGTATGACGTGATCATCGGCTCGGTTCACGCGGTACGCTATGCTCAATTCCCGGTTCCGTTCTCCTGGATCAATTTCAAGCAGTTTTCGGAACGGCAGCTACGGGACTATTTGTCCGCCTATTTTCGCGATACGCTGGATTTGGTGAAGCTGGGCGGATTCGACGTGCTGGGGCACCTCACCTGCGTGTTGCGGTACGTGGTGGAAAAACACGCCTGCGAGGTGGATTTGGAGCCGGTGCGTCCCCTGATTGACGAGATATTGACGGAGCTGATTGCCCGTTCGATCGCGTTGGAGGTCAACACCTCATCGCCCAACTTTTTGCCCGACAAAGCCATTGTCCGGCGCTATTACGACTTGGGCGGACGCTTGATCACGCTCGGCTCCGACGCACACACGCCGGATCGCGTCGGCAAGGGCATCGCGGACGCGGCGGCCATGTTGCGAACGATCGGATTGACACAGGCCTATTATTATGATCATCGTCGTGCCGTAGCGTACGACCTGTGAGGAGGAAATATACCATGAAAGCGGCAGTATTTTACGGAAAACAAGACCTTCGCGTCGAAGACGTTGCCATGCCGACACCCGGCGAGAACGACGTGCTGGTCAAGGTGCACGCCTGCGGCATTTGCGGAACGGATGTGCATATTTTCAACGGTGACGAGGGCGCGGCAAAAACGCCGCCGGCTACGGTGCTGGGTCATGAATTTGCCGGTGAGGTCGTGCAGGTCGGTCAGTGCGTCACCGCTGTGAAGGTCGGCGATCGCGTTTGTATCGATCCCAACCTGTTGTGCAACGATTGCTATTATTGCAAGAGCGGCATCGGCCATTTCTGCGAATCCATGGTCGGCATCGGTACGACGGTCAACGGCGGCTTTGCCGAGTATTGCTCGGTCCCGGTGTCGCAGGTGTATCCCTTCCCGCCAAGCCTTTCGTATGAAAAAGCGGCCATGACCGAGCCGGTCGCCTGCTGTCTCCACGGTATTGATATGTGCGATATTTCCTGCGGAGACACGGTGGCGGTGATCGGCGGCGGTATGATCGGTCTGCTCATGCTCCAGTTGGCTAAGCTGCGTGGTGCCGCTACGCTGATTTTGATCGAGCCTTTGGCTGACAAGCGGGCACTCGGTGAACGTCTCGGTGCCAATCTCACCATCGATCCGATTCACGAGGATGTTGCCGCCGTGCTGGCCGAGCATGGCATCGAGCGGATCAGCACGGTGATTGAGTGCGTGGGTAAAACCGCAACCATGGAGCAGGCCATCGCTATTGCCGGCAAAAAGTCGACCGTGATGCTGTTTGGCCTGACGGCACCCGACGATACCATGGCGTTGAAGCCGTTCGAAATCTTCAAAAAGGAGATTACGCTGAAGGCGTCGTTCATTAACCCCTATACCCAAAAGCGTGCAATCGACCTAATCGCTTCCGGCAAGATCGACGTGTCCTCCATGGTGTGTGCCGTCGAAAGCCTGGAGGAGCTGCCGGCAATTCTGGCGGACGGCAAGCGTCGCGCACAGGGAAAATTTATCATTTCGCCGGAGGCAAAGTCATGAAGATCGTCTCGTTTGGAGAGATTATTTGGGACGTGTATCCCGATGAACGCTGTATCGGCGGCGCACCGCTGAACTTTGCCGCTCACGCGGTGCGGCAGGGGGCAGAGGCGGCGCTGATTTCCGCCGTCGGTGCCGACGAGCTGGGCGAAGCGGCACGCCGGCAGTTGATGCGTTTCGGCGTGGACACTTCGCTGGTATGTACCGTGCCCGACCGCGCGACCGGGCAATGCTTGGTAACGCTGGACGGTCAGGGGGTGCCGCATTACGACCTGTTGCCCGACGTGGCCTACGACGCGATCCCGTGCGACGCAGAACTACGCTGTGATGCGTTTGTCTTTGGAACGCTGATTCAGCGCAGTGCCGCTAATCGGCGCACGTTACAGCGGTTGCTGGATCGCGGCGATTTTCGTGAGGTATTTTGTGATCTGAATATTCGCGCACCCCACTACGATGCCGACAGTTTGGAACGCTGTTGTCGGTATGCGACGATCCTCAAGGTCAGCCGTGAGGAGCTTCCCACCGTGACCCGACTGCTGTTCGGCACCGTGTCGGATGTCCCGACCGCTGCAAAGCAGCTGTGCGAGCGGTATCCCAACATCCGCTTGTGTCTGGTGACCTGTGACAGCGACGGTGCCTACGTGTGGGATTCGCGCCGCCACGTGACGTATGAACATCCGGCAAAGTCGGTGGAGGTTGTATCTACCGTCGGTGCCGGTGACAGCTTCGGCGCGGCGTTTTTGGCAACGTATCTTCGCACGCACGACGTGGAGGCAGCGTTGCAAACGGCGGTCGAGGTCAGCGCCGACGTGGTTTCGCATAAAGAAGCCGTGCCGCTGGAATAAAAATAGGTTGAAAAACGTAAAGGGAGAGGCGATCGCCAAAGGCGAAAGTCTCTCCCTTTTGAGTTGTCCTTATAGAGGGGTTACGTCAATGCGTGCACGAACGTTGCAAGAGCCGTTGGTGCGTGTGGTTTCAAACCAGAAGATGGGATGCCCGTTTTCTTCGGTGACGGCGCGACGCACCGTGAGAATTTCACCGAGCGGTGCTTCGGCCACGTAGTGGATTTGCACACCGGTAATCCGCAAGCGGTCCACGTCCGGCAGAAAATCGCACAGCATATCCGGGTAACGGGTGTTGTTCATGTGGTTGTTAATGTCCACGTCCGAGTAGCGCACCGTTCGGGTGCCCACCGTTTCCGCTTCGACCGTCGGCCACCGAAAACGAAGCGACAGCGGCAACGGCTCGTCGGTTCCGTAGTGGATCGGGACCTCACCCACGCGGCACAGCGTGGCGGTGTGGAGATTCAGCAAGGCCCATACGCTACCGGCCTCCGCCATCAGCTCCTCGCCGCGGTACACTCGATAAAAGCGCTCGTAAGAAGCGCCGCGCGGCGGATTGTAGCCCCAGGTTTGCACTGTGATCCGATCGTAGGCCTCCAACGCGCCGTACAGTTGCACGTTCAACCGACTCAACACGAAGGAATACCCCTGCGCGATCAGCTCGCGGTAGGTGGGGCCGTCGGCACGCATTTGGGCATCTGCCGCTTCTTGCAGGTAGCGGCAGACGGCGGAGGGGTGTACCTCGCCGTTGTGCCCGGTATCGTGCGAAAGAATTTCGAAAGTTGCCGAATACCGCATGAAAAGCGCCCCTTACTGAAGCTGTGCCAGGCTTTGCTCCAGCAAAGCCAGCTTTTCGGCAAGCCGCGCGGCCTGGTCACGCGCGGTTTGTACCACGTTGGCCGGTGCCTTGTCAGTAAAGGCCGGGTTGGACAAGCGGGTATTCACGCCGTCCAACTGCTTTTGCACGTTGTTCTTTTCCTTTTGCAGTCGCGCCCGTTCGGCGGCCTTGTCCACCAGCTCGTCCAGCGGGATTTTGATGGTAGCGTCGGCGGTGACGATACTGACGGCACCGGGAATCTCAAAGCTGCTGCCCACCTGCACCTCCGAAGCGGAGGCCAGCCGTTGCATAAACGGGATGCCGTCGGTAAAGGTATCCGTGAAAGCGGTTTCCACAAATACCTGTGCCTTGCGGGACGGCGGCACGTTCATTTCACCGCGACGGTTGCGGATGGCGCCGATGGCTTCCATGATTCGCTCCATCTCCTTTTCCTCCTCCGGGAAGGAAAGCGCGGCGTCGAACGTCGGCCACGGAGCGATCATCAGGGCATCGCCCTCATGCGGCAAGGATTGCCAGATTTCCTCGGTGACGTACGGCATAAACGGATGCAACAGCCGCAGCATGCCGGTCATGACGTATACCAAGACCTGCCGCGCGGCACCGGCGTTTTCGCCCTGCAAGCGCGCCTTGCACAGCTCGATGTACCAGTCGCAGAAGTTGTCCCAAATAAAATCGTACAGCTTTTGCACGGCGATCCCCAGTTCGAATTTATCCAGATTTTCAGTTACTGCCTGTACCAGCGTGTTGAACCGGGACACGATCCACTTATCCTCCAGCGTCAGCTCGTCGGGGAGGGTCAGCGGCACGTCGTGCTCACCGACGTTCATCAAAATGAAGCGCGCGGCGTTCCACAGCTTGTTGGCAAAGTTGCGCGACGATTCCACCTTGTCGGTCATAAAGCGCATATCGTTGCCGGGGCTGTTGCCGGTTGCCAGCATAAAGCGCAGAGCGTCGGCGCCGTATTGATCGATGATCTCCAACGGATCGATGCCGTTGCCCAGCGATTTGGACATTTTGCGACCCTGCGAGTCGCGTACCAAGCCGTGGATCAGCACAGTCTGGAACGGTGCCTTGCCGGTGTAGGCCAACCCGGAGAAGATCATGCGGCTGACCCAGAAGCCGATAATATCGTAGCCGGTAACCAGCGTGTTGGTGGGGTAGAAGTATTTGAAATCTTCACTCTCGGTATTCGGCCAGCCCAGTGTGCTGAACGGCCACAGCGCCGACGAGAACCAGGTGTCCAGCGTGTCGGGGTCCTGCGTGAGCTGGCCGCCGCAATGCGGACAGACGGAGGGCGCTTCCTTGGCTACCACGGTCTCGCCGCAGTCGTTACAATACCACGCCGGAATCTGATGTCCCCACCACAGCTGACGGGAAATGCACCAGTCGCGCGTGCCGCGCATCCAGTTCATGTAGTTTTTGGTGAAGCGTTCCGGCACAAAGCGAATTTCGCCTTTTTCCACGGCCTCGATCGCCGGCTCGGCGAGCGGTGCCATTTTGACGAACCACTGCTTCGACACCATCGGCTCGATGGTGGAGTGACAACGATAGCAGGTGCCGACGTCGTGACGGTGCGGCTCGGTTTCCTTCAAATAACCGCCGGCGGCGAGATCGTCCAAAATCGCACGGCGCGCTTCGTCGGTGGTCATGCCGGCGTATTTGCCGCAATCCATGACCTCCGGTTCGTCGGCGGCCGCCTTGCCGGAGGCGCGAAGCTCGTCCGCCAACGCTTTGTCGGCGGCACCGGTCATGCGACCGTCGTAAGTAAACACGCGAATGATGGGCAGGTCGTGACGACGTCCCACTTCAAAGTCGTTGGGATCGTGCGCCGGTGTGATTTTCACCACACCGGTTCCCTTGGTCATGTCGGCGTGCTCATCGCATACGATCGGCAGCTCGCGCCCTACCAGCGGCAGGATCACGTGGCAGCCGTGCAAATGGGCGTACCGGGGATCGTCGACGTTGATCGCCACGGCGGTATCGCCCAGCATGGTTTCCGGACGGGTGGTAGCCAGCTCCAGTTGTTCGCCGGTCTCCTTGACGGTGTACAGCAGATGCCAGAAGTGGCCGTCGCGCTCCTCATATTCCACCTCGGCGTCCGAAATGGAGGTGTCGCAATGCGGGCACCAGTTGACCATGCGGTTGCCGCGGTAGATCAGTCCCTGCTCGTACAGGCGCACAAACACCTCACGTACGGCTTCGGAACAGCCTTCGTCCATGGTGAAACGCTCGCGGTCCCAGTCACAGCTGGAGCCGAGCTTCTTCAACTGGCTGACGATGCGGTTGCCGTATTGATTTTTCCACGCCCAGGCGCGTTCCAAAAAGCCTTCGCGTCCCAGCATATCCTTGGTGAGGCCCTCTTTACGCATGGCCTCCACCACCTTGGCTTCGGTGGCAATGGAAGCGTGGTCGGTGCCGGGGAGCCACAGCGTCGCGTACCCCTGCATGCGCTTGAAGCGGATCAAAATATCCTGCAACGTTTCATCCAACGCGTGTCCCATGTGAAGCTGTCCCGTCACGTTCGGGGGCGGAATCACAATGGTGTACGGCGTTTTATCGGGGTCCGGCTCGGCGTGAAACCAGCCGCCGTCCAGCCAAAAGCGGTAAATGCGATCTTCTACCTCTCTCGGCTCGTAGGTTTTGGCAAGTTCTTTATTCGTTGACATAACCCGTCCTCCAAAAGACAATATATATCAAAATTATAGCACGTTTCTTTCGGTTATACAAGACCGAAAATCAGAAAAAACGCCGTCTTTTTCAAAAGCCGATTTGTGCGGCTTTGCCGGAAAACGCACCGGCCTCCTCTTGTGCAAAAACGCTATTTTTTCTCGACTGTATCCGCCGAAATTTCTATGTGCTTTCGGCGGCAAAATGCGGTGGAAATATTGTAATGCGTTTTCACCTTTGCTATACTTATTTACAAAGTGGATTATTCCTCAAAAAGCACGGGAAACCTCTTGCTTTTTCAAAGAAAAAACGCTATAATACTACACGTATGTGCGTGATGCCAGCAAAACGGTTTTGGAGGAGATCATCATGGTAAGAGCGATCGTGGGCGCCAACTGGGGCGACGAAGGAAAAGGAAAAATCACCGATTTGTTTGCCAGTGAAGCAGATGTCGTTATTCGCTTTCAGGGCGGTGCCAACGCCGGTCATACCATTATCAACGAGCACGGACGCTTTGCGCTTCACCTGATGCCGAGCGGCGTGTGCTACGATCACACCACCTGCATCATCGGCAACGGGGTGGCGCTGGACATTGAAAAGTTCTGCAAGGAGCTGGCCGACGTGAAAGCGGCGGGCTTGAACCCGAAGCTGTTGGTGTCGGATCGCGCTCAAATCTTAATGCCGTATCACATCCTGCTGGATACGTACGAGGAAGAGCGCCTGGGCAAAAACGCGTTTGGCTCCACCAAAAGCGGCATTGCGCCGTTCTTCAGCGACAAATACGCCAAGATCGGCATCCAGGTGAACGAGCTGTTTGACGAGGACACCCTGCGTGCCAAGCTGCAAAATATTTGCACGTTGAAAAACTTAACGCTGGAGCACGTCTATCATAAGCCGTTGCTGAACGTGGACGAGCTGTACGCGACCTGCGTTTCCTATCGCGACAAGATCGCGCCCTTCGTGTGCGATACGCACGCCTACCTGCAGGAAGCGATCCGCACCGGGAAGAATATTCTGCTGGAGGGTCAGCTCGGCACCTTGAAGGACCCCGATTTCGGCATTTACCCCATGGTTACTTCGTCGTCGACGCTGGCCGGCTACGGCTGTGTCGGTGCCGGTATTCCGCCGCACGAGCTGCGCGAGATCGTTGCCGTGACCAAGGCTTATTCTTCGGCAGTCGGTGCCGGCGAATTCGTTTCCGAAATTTTGGACGAGGCCGAAGCGCAGGAGCTCCGTATTCACGGCGGCGATAAGGGCGAGTTTGGTGCCACGACCGGTCGTCCGCGTCGTGTCGGCTGGTTCGATTGCGTGGCTTCGCGCTATGGTATCGAATGTCAGGGAGCGACCAAGGTCGTTATGACGGCGCTGGATTGCCTGTCGTATTTGGAAGAAATCAAGGTGTGTACCGCCTACGAGATCGACGGGAAAATCACGCGCGATTTTCCGACCACGCCGTTGCTCCGCCGTGCCAAGCCGGTGCTGACCACGTTGAAGGGCTGGCACTGCGATATTCGCGGTATTACCGAATACGATCGGTTACCCGCCGAAGCGCGTGCCTACGTTGAGTTTATCGAAAAGGAACTCGGCCACCGCATTGATATGGTTACCAATGGCCCCGAACGCGAGGCTATCATATACCGTTAAGGTGCTTTGGTATTCAATATTTAGGGAGGAATCTGTATGTCAAGTAATGTTCGTCCGGAAACCATGAAACGCATCACCACCAAAGAACTGGCCGATGCCTTTATCGCTGAACAGATACAGGCTATTCGCGAACAGGTCGGAGACAAGAAGGTGCTGTTGGCGCTATCTGGCGGTGTCGATTCTTCCGTCGTGGCCGCGCTCCTGATCAAGGCGATCGGAAAGCAGCTCACCTGCGTCCACGTGAACCACGGCCTGATGCGCAAAGATGAATCGGCCAACGTCATCAAAGTGTTTCAAGATGAATTGGGTGCCAACCTGATTTATATTGATGCAACCGATCGTTTTCTGGATTTGCTGGCCGGTGTTGCCGAGCCGGAGCGCAAGAGAAAGATCATCGGTGCCGAATTTATTAACGTGTTTGCCGAAGAAGCGCGCAAGCTGGAAAATATCACGTTCCTGGCACAGGGCACCATCTATCCCGATATTCTGGAAAGCATTAAAAAAGCCGAAGGCAAAAAGGCAGTGAAATCGCATCACAACGTCGGCGGCTTGCCGGAGGATCTCCAGTTTGAGCTGGTCGAGCCGATCAAGCTGTTGTTCAAGGACGAGGTGCGCGTCGTCGGTGAGGCGCTCGGCCTGCCGCGCGGCATGGTCTATCGTCAGCCGTTCCCCGGCCCCGGCTTGGGCGTGCGCTGCTTGGGCGCGATCACACGGGATCGCCTGAACGCGTTGCGCGAGGCGGATGCCATTCTGCGCGAGGAATTTGATAAGAACGGTCTTGCCGGGAAGGTGTGGCAGTATTTTGTGCTGATCCCGGACGTTAAAAGCGTCGGCGTGAAGGACGAGAGCCGCTACGAGGGCTGGCCGGCGGTTATTCGTGCGGTGAATACCACCGATGCGATGTCCGCTACGATTGAGGAAATCCCGTACGCACTGTTGCACAAGATCACCGAGCGTATCACCAGTGAGGTCGAGGGAATCAACCGCGTGTTGTACGACCTGACCCCGAAGCCGACGGGCACGATCGAGTGGGAGTGATTTTGTAAGACCACTTTCTCGGCTGTAGAGCCGTAAAAGTTG
>CAYMHR010000032.1:0-15399 GCA_964390295.1 uncultured Eubacteriales bacterium | reverse complement strand
ACCGAAAGCCGCGCCTGGACCATCACGCGCGGTACCAAGGCCCCCGGTGCCGCCGGCAAAATCCACACCGACTTTGAGCGCGGCTTCATTCGCGCCGAGGTCGTCCCCTACGACGACCTGATCGCCTGCGGCTCGCTGGCCGCCGCCCGCGACAAGGGGCTGGTTCGCTCCGAGGGCAAGGACTACGTGGTACAGGACGGCGACGTCATTCTGTTCCGCTTCAACGTATAAGGAGGACCGTGTATGAAACGCTTGCTGTCTTTGGCGCTGGTGCTGGCACTGGCGCTCACGTTCGGCGGCTGTGCCGAAAAGCAAAAAACCACCACCGAGCCGACCGTCAACAAGGCGACGGTGATCGACTCCTCGCCGCAACGCCCGGTCGGCATCTACGCCGTGGAGGAACAGCTCCGCGACAACGATTTTTGGGCGCAGAAGGACACCACTGTGGCGGAGCGCAACCAGACGTTCTACGTGGCGCAGGAGGAGCTGTTCGACTACTTCTACGGTCTGTGGGGCTTCGGGGTCTCGACCAGTCGGGAAAGCACCGGACGGTTCGACGACACCGAGCTGTTGCACAGCGTGTGCGCCCAGCTCTGGATGGACGAGGGCAAAACCTCCTTCACCGAGGAGGAGCTGAATACCGCCGCTAAGCGGTACTACAACCAGACGATTACGGATTTTTCCGGCTGTGAGCAGTGCTCGTACGACAGCAAGAGCAAAACCTACACCTGGAACACCGCCTGCATCACCCTGCCGGGCAACTACATGGTGTTGCGACAACTGCGCGTGCAGGAGGACGGCTTGTGCGTGGGCGTGTTCGACCGCTCGCACGAACGGTACTACACCGGCGACCTGCCCTCCGGCGGCACCGCGCAGGAGGACCTGCACAAGTCGTTGCGCGACGGCGCGTACGACGATCTCTCTCAGGTGGAGACCGTGACCGTGACCTTCCGCGAGTGTAAGGACGGCAACGGCGTCTACTTCGTGCAGGTGCTGTCGATCTACCCCTACACAGGCATCGCCTCCAACAGCAAATAACCGATCCCCGAAAATCATCCGCCGCCGTGCCCACAGGCATGGCGGTGTTTTTGTTTGTGCGGCTCCTGCGGTGGGCACCACCGCCTGCTGGCGCAGGCGCTATCCTTTGAAACCTGTACAGTCTTTCTTGGCTCCCCTGGTCAGGGGAGCTGTCGGCGTCAGCCGACTGAGAGGTCGCTCCTGCGGATAAGTGAGGCGTGCCCCGCGCCAGCGGCCTCCCTCATTGAGGGAGGTGGCACCGCCACAGGCGGTGACGGAGGGAGTCTCCTGCGGTGGGAGCTTGTACGAACGCTTTGGAACTCCCCCAGTCACGCTATCGCGTGCCAGCCCCCTCCGGAATCAGCGCACAGACGGGGCGACGTGCCGTGCGCCAGCACCGCCAGCGGCACCGCTCAAAATAAAAAGAACCGCACGAGGCCCCTCAAGGAACACTCGTGCGGTTTTGTTTGGAATTTGCCGGGCTTATTCCTGCTCCGGCGGCAGGGTGGCAATGCCAAGGTCGGTGAGCTGGGCGGCGTCCACCTCGGACGGGCACTGGGTCATCAGCTCGGTCATGTTCTGCACCTTGGGGTACGCCACAACGTCACGCAGCGTGGCGGCACCGAGCATCTGCATCACCAGACGATCCAGTCCCAGCGCCATGCCGCCGTGCGGCGGCGCGCCGTAGCGGAAGGCATCGGTCAGGAAGCCGAACTTGGTCTGCGACTCCTCGTCCGACAGCCCCAGCGCACGGAACATCTTCTGCTGCAACTCCGGGTTGGTGATGCGGATGGAACCGCTCGCCAGCTCCACGCCTGCCAGCACCAGATCGTACGCCTTGGCGTACACGCGCGACGGGTCGCTGTCCAAATACGGAATACATTCGTCCAGCGGCGCGGTAAAGGGGTGGTGCATCGCGACCCAGGTCTGCGTATCGTCGTCCCACTCGAAGAACGGGAACTCGGTGATCCACAGCAGACCCAGCCCCTCGCGCGGAATATTAAATCGGTTGGCAACCTCCAGACGCAGAGCGCCCAGCACGGAAAGCACCAGACTCTTGCGCGCGTCCGCCACGACCAGCACCACGTCGCCCTGCTCGGCGCCCACGGCGGCCAGCACGGCGGCAAATTCGTCCTCCGTCAGGAACTTGCCGAAGGATGAGGTCACGCCGTCGGGCGTCCAGCGCACCCACGCCAAGCCCTTGGCGCCGATGCCGCGGGCGTGCTCGGTGAGCTTGTCGATCTCCTTACGGGTCAGCGTACCGGCCGCGCCCTTGGCGTTGATGGCACGCACGGTGCCGCCTACCTCCAGCGCACCGGCAAATACGCCGAAGCCGCAACCGCGCACGGCGTCGCTGATATCGCACAGCTCCATGCCGAAGCGGATATCCGGCTTATCGGAGCCGAAGCGCTCCATGGCCTCGGTATACTTCATGCGCGGCAGAGGCGTGGTGATCTCAACACCGAGCGCCTCCTTGTACACATGCCGCATAAAGCCCTCCCCAATCGCCAGCACGTCCTCCACGTCCACGAAGGACATTTCCAGGTCGATCTGGGTAAATTCGGGCTGACGGTCGGCGCGCAGGTCCTCGTCGCGGAAGCACCGCGCCAACTGGAAGTAACGGTCGAAGCCGGCCACCATGGACAACTGCTTATACAACTGGGGCGACTGCGGCAGAGCGTAAAATTCGCCCTTGTGCACACGGGACGGCACCAAAAAATCGCGCGCGCCCTCCGGCGTGGAGCGAATGAGCATGGGGGTTTCCAGCTCGATGAAGCCCTGCGAGTCGAAATAGTCGCGCGTGGCCTTGGCGATGCGGTGACGCATCAGCAGGTTGCGCTGAAGATCGGGACGGCGCAGGTCCAGATAGCGGTATTTCAGGCGCGTCGCCTCGGCGGTGGCGCAGTTTTCCGCAATTTCAAACGGCGGCGTTTCCGCCTTGTTCAAAATCCGCAGCTCGGTGACGGCGATCTCCACCTCGCCGGTGGGAATGTCACCGTTGACCGACGAGCGCACCCGGACGGTGCCGGTCGCCGCCAGCACGTACTCACTGCGGACGGTAAAGGCCTTGTCGAACACGGCGCGGTCGGTGCTGTCGTCGAACGCCAGCTGGACGATGCCGGTGCGGTCACGCAGATCGATGAAGATGAGCTGACCGAGATCGCGCTGGCGCTGTGCCCAGCCGAACACCGTAACGGTTTCTCCGGCGTGCTCGCGGCGAAATTCGCCGCAGTAGCGCGTGCGCTTCATGCCTTGAATGGTCTCCATAATTTATGCCTCCGGTTTCTCGGCCGCCGCGCGGCGGTCAACGTATTGCTCCAGCGCATCGCACAGGGCGCCGGAAAGCGGCACCTCGGCAACGTCGCCGGTGGTCATGTTTTTCAGCTTGGCCGTGCCGGCCTCCAGCTCGCTGTCGCCCACCACGACGGTGTAGCGCGCGCCGATCTTATCGGCGTATTTCATCTGCGCCTTGAGACTGCGGCCCACGACGTCACATTCCGCCGCGATGCCGTGCCGACGGGCATCCACCGCCAGCACCAGGCATTGCTGTGCCGCCGCGTCGCCCATGGACGCGAAGTACACCTCGCACGCGACCGGGTCCTCCGGCACGGCGTTTTGCGCCCGGAGCACCAGCAACAGCCGCTCCAGCCCCATGGCAAAGCCGAGTGCCGGCAGATGCGCGCCGCCCATGTCCTCGCACAGGCCGTCGTACCGGCCGCCGCCGCACAGCACCGCCTGGGCACCCAGGTCGTCCGACACAAACTCGAACACGGTGCGCGTGTAATAATCCAGTCCGCGCACGATGTGCGGATCCAGCTCGAAGGGAATCTGCAACAGCGTCAGCGATTGCTGAACCGCCTGATAATGGGTGGCGCAGTCGTCGCACAGATAGTCGGTGATCAACGGCGCGTCGGCGGCGATCGCCTGACACACCGGGGATTTGCAATCCAAAATCCGCATGGGGTTGCGCTCCAGCCGATCGCGGCAGGTGTCGCACAGCTCGTCCCGACGGGCGGTGAAATACTCCTTGAGCGCCTTGTGATATTCGGCGCGGCAAGTGGGACAGCCGATGGAGTTCAGCCGCAACGTCACGTTGCGGACGTTCAGCTCGCGCAACACCTGCGCCGCCAGCGCGATCACCTCGGCGTCGGCACGCGGCGAATCGGTGCCGTAGCACTCCGCACCGAACTGGTGGAACTCACGCAGACGGCCGGCCTGCGGCTTTTCGTAGCGGTAGCAGGAGGTGAGATAGGACACCTTGACCGGCAACGCCTCGTTGTGCAGACCGTGCTCCAGCAACAGGCGCATGGCACCGGCGGTGCCCTCCGGACGCAGGGTGATGGAACGACCGCCCTTGTCCTCGAAGGTGTACATTTCCTTTTGCACCACGTCGGTGGTTTCCCCCACCGAATGGGTGAACAGCTCGGTGTGCTCGAACACCGGGGTACGTACCTCGCGGTAGCCGAAATCCCGTGCCACGCCGAGCGCGGTGCGCTCGATATGCTGCCATGCCGCCGACTCGGTCGGCAAAACGTCCTGTGTGCCGCGAATGGCTTTGGTAATCAGTGCCATAACTTACGTATACTCTCTTTCGCTTATATTTTCGATACGATCACCGGGAGGTGGGATGCACGATGGTGCGCCAATCCAGGTCACCGCGCTCCAGACCGTGGATCAGTGCCTCGGCGGTGGCGATGTTGGTGGCAACGGGGATGTTGCGAATGTCGCACAGGCGCAGCAAATCGTTGTCGAACTGCTCGTAATCCTTGGTGGTCTGCGCGTCGCGGAAAAAGAGCAGCAGGTCGATCTCATCGTAGGAAATACGCGCCGAAATTTGCTGAACGCCGCCCTGCGAGCCGCTTAAATATTTGGTAATTTGCAGACCCGTGGCTTCGGACACCAGCCTACCGGTGGTGGCGGTGGCGCACAGCTCGTGACGACTTAAAATGCCGCAATAAGCAATGCAAAACTGCACCATCAGTTCTTTTTTTGCGTCGTGAGCAATCAAGGCTACGTTCATGATCAAATCATCCTTTCTTCGGTCGTATGGTTACTGTCGTTTGAAATCCGCCAACGGGACGTCCTCGCCCAGGTAGCGCGCCGCAATGTTGGCGAAGCAACGGGCGGCGAGACAGTCCTGCGGCAACGGCTTACCGTAGGCGTTGGCGACCGCGACGGCCTCATCCTCCGGCAGAACGCCGATGAGCTGGAGGCTCGCCGTGTCGATCAGTTCGTCGATATCCGGCATTTTGCCGCGCAAAATGGGGGCCGGGCGCAAGCGGTTGATGACCAGCCGCGCCGGGATATTCCGCTCGCGCAGCAGACGCGCCAGAATTTGCGCGTCACGGGCACAGACCATGTCGGGCGTGGAGACCACGAAGGCGCGGTCGGCACCGGCAACGGCGGTCTCAAACCCGGCACCGATCCCGGCCGGGCAGTCGATGATGACCTCATCGTAATAGCCGGACAGGCCGCGGCACAGGCGTGCGGTATCCTCCGGCGAGGCCAGCCGCTCCAGACTGACCGGTGCCGGCATGACGAACACGTTGGGACAGATGGGAGACGGGTACACGGCGTCGGACGGCGAGCAGGAGCCCGCGATCACGTCCGCCACGTCGTACACGGCCTGCCCGGCGATGCCGAGCATGACGTCCAGGCTTCTCAATCCGGCGTCACCGTCGACCAGTAGCACACGGCGACCGCGCCGCGCCAAGGCGCAGCCCAGCCCACCCGAAACGGTGGATTTCCCGGCACCGCCTTTGCCGGATGTGATGACCGAGATCACGCAAGCCCCTCCCCCGGTGGCGCTTACGCGCCGCCTGTTCCACAGATGTCAGTAGTATACCACAATTTCCGCTCCGTGTAAATATTCTTTTTCGTAAATCCTGCTTGTTTTTACAAATTCCCACCTCTTTTTCTCTTGTAATTTCCAAAAGAATCTGTTATACTGTATGACAATACAGGAAAAACGCAGTGACAGAGAGAGTACGTGGGTGCGCGGACACAACAGAGAGGGTCGCCGTCGGCTGAAAGCGATCCGTGCCTTCCCCCACCGAAGTTCACTCCCCAGCGGCGCTCTGAACCCCGGCTTATCGGGCAGTAGGCGGCGACGGCGGCGGCCCCGTTACGGTCGCTTGAGTGCCCGTGCCAGTTCGGCATGGGAAGGTGGGTGGTACCACGGAGCGTCGCTTCGTCCCTTTGTCGGACGGGCGGCTTTTTTGTTTCCCCTGCGCTCCTGCGGAGGGCACTTCGCCCCGATTCTACCACGCACCACTGCGCGGAGCACCACCGCCTTCGGCGGCGATCCTTTGAAGCTCGTACAGTTTTCAATCAGCGCACAGTCGGCGCTCGATGCTCTGCGCCATGACGGAGGGAGTTTGTGCTGGTATTTCGACCTCTCCGTCATCGCTTCGCGATGCCACCTCCCCTTCGCAAGGGGAGGCAAGAGGGATTCGGGGAGACAAGGCACCTGCGGTTAAGTGAGGCTCCAAATCTGTGATTTGGTCAGCCGAACTTATCCCTGTGAAGGGAGCACGCACTTCGCCCCACTTCTACCACGCACCAAAGTGGTGCAGAGTTTAGGCTCGATGCCCGCCGCTAGGCGTGGCTCCCCTTGTCAGGGGAGCTGGCACGCGTCAGCGTGACTGAGAGGTCGCTCCTGCGAAGGGGTCTCCGCAAACGAATTTGGATCATTTAAGGAGGTTTTACTCATATGAAAGAACAACTACGAGCCCTGCGCGAACGCGCATTGGCGGAGCTCGCCGCCTTGAGCGAGCCGCGCACGCTGGAGGATTTTCGCGTGCGTCTGCTCGGCAAAAAGGGCGAAGTCACCGCGCTGCTTCGCGGCATGGGTGCCGTGCCCGCCGAGGAACGCCCGGCGTTGGGCCAACTCATCAACCGTCTGCGTGCCGAGCTGGAGGAGGCACTCGCCGCGCGCGAGGCCGCCGTGGCGCTCAAGCTGAAAAACGAACGTCTCGCCGCCGAAACGCTCGACGTCACCCTGCCCGGCAAATCCGCCGAAGCCGGCGGACTGCATCCGCTGTCCGTGGTGCTGGAGGACCTCATCGACATCTTCCGCTCGATGGGCTTCGACGTGGTGGACGGCCCGGAGGTAGAAACCGAGCACTACTGCTTTGAGGCACTCAACGTGCCCAAGGATCACCCGGCGCGCGATATGCAGGACACCTTCTATCTGGGCGACGAGATGCTGCTCCGCACCCAGACCTCCGCGGCGCAGATCCGCGTGATGGAAAACCGCAAGCCCCCCATCCGCATCATCTGCCCCGGCCGCGTGTACCGCGCCGACGAGGTGGACGCCACCCACTCCCCCGTGTTCCATCAGGTGGAGGGACTGGTCGTGGACAAGGGCATCACCCTGTGCGACCTCAAGGGCGTGCTGACCCAGTTCGCTCACGAAATTTATGGTGAAGATACGCAGGTGCGCTTCCGCCCCTCCTTCTTTCCCTTTACCGAGCCCAGCGTCGAGGTGGACGTTTCCTGCTCCGCCTGCGGCGGCAAGGGCTGCCGCGTGTGCAAGGGTGCCGGCTGGATCGAAATTCTCGGTGCCGGCATGGTGCACCCCCGTGTGCTCGCCGGGTGCGGCATCGATCCCGACGTGTACTCCGGCTTCGCCTTCGGCATCGGTCTGGATCGCCTGACCACCACACGCTACAAAATCAGCGATATTCGCCTGCTGTTCGAAAACGATCGGCGGTTCCTCGCGCAATTCAAGGAAGGGGGCAAATAAGATGAAGGTTTCACTCAACTGGCTCCGCCGCTACGTGGATATCGACGTGTCGGTGCAGGAGCTGTGCGACCGCATGACGATGACCGGCTTTGAGGTGGATGGCGTGGAGGACCTCTCCGAGAACATGCACAACGTCGTCGCCGCCCGGATTCTCAAGCTGGAAAAGCACCCCGACGCCGACCGTCTGCAACTGTGCACCATGGACGTGGGTGCCGCCGAGCCGATCCAGATCATCACCGGCGCGACCAACGTGTTCGAGGGCGCGCTGGTTCCGGCCGCTCTGCACGAATCGCTGTTGCCGAACGGCACCGTCATCAAGCGCGGCAAGCTGCGCGGACTGCCCAGCGAGGGTATGCTCTGCTCCGGCGGCGAGCTGTGCCTGAAGGAGGCCGATTATCCCGGCGCCGAGGTGGACGGCATCCTCATTCTGCACGAGGACGTTGCCCCCGGCACCGATCTGCGCGAGATTCTGCATTTGAACGACGTCATCATCGATTTCAGCATCACCTCCAACCGCCCCGACTGCCAGAGCATGCTCGGCATCGCGCGTGAGGCGGCGGTGGCGCTCGGCAAGCCGGTGCGTCTGCCCCGGCCCACCTACACCACCAAGGGCGGCGACGTGAACGAGCAAATTGCCATCACGGTGCAGGACCCCGACCTGTGCCCGCGTTACATGGGCCGCGTGGTGAAAAACCTGCGGATTGCGCCCTCTCCGGCGTGGATGCAGGAGTGTCTGCGCGGCGCCGGTATGCGCCCCATCAACAACGTCGTGGACATCACCAACTTCGTCATGCTGGAAACCGGCCAGCCGATGCACGCCTTCGACCTGCGTGACATTCGCGGCTCGCAGATCATCGTGCGCCGCGCCGCCGAGGGCGAGGAGATCGTCACGCTGGACGGCAAGGCACATACCCTGACCTCCGAGATGCTGGTCATCGCGGACGCGGAAGCGCCCTCCTGCTTGGCCGGTATCATGGGCGGTCTGAACAGCGAGATCAAGCCCGACACCACCGATTTGCTACTTGAGTGCGCCAAATTCCGCCGCGACAACGTGCGCCGCACCGGTCGCGCGCTGGGCATGCGCACCGAATCCTCCGCCCGCTACGAAAAGGGCGTGGACATTCACGGCGTGGCCTACGCCATGGACCGCGCGCTCTCGCTCATCGACGAGCTGGATGCCGGCGATATCGTGGACGGCGTGATTGACCGTTGTGACTGCCTGCCGGAGCCGCGCGAGCTGACCGTGGCACCCGACGAGATCAACGCGTTGCTGGGCATCACCGTGCCGGCCGACGCGATGGTGGACATCCTCAACCGTCTGGAGCTGGACGCTTCGCTGAAGGGCGGCAAGCTGGTGTGCCACGTCCCGTCGCGGCGCGACGATATTGAGGGACGCGCCGACCTGGCGGAGGAGATCGTCCGCATCTACGGCTACGACCACATCGTCCCCACCCCCATGACGGGCGCAATCGTCCGGGGCACCAAGCTGCCGGAGCGCCGCGCCGCCGACCGCATCAAAACGACGCTGGTCGCGCAGGGGTTGTATGAAATTTCGACCTATTCCTTCATCAGCACCAAGGCACCCGACACGCTGGCGCTCGCCGCCGACGACGCGCGTCGCCAAACGGTAAACCTGCTGAATCCGCTGGGCGAGGAGTACGCCGCCATGCGTACCCAGCTCACCTCCAGCATGCTGACGGTGCTGGCCACCAACTACAGCCGCAAAAACGCGGCGGTGCGGTTCTTTGAGATCGGCAAGCAGTTTATCCCCCACGCCCTGCCGCTGACCGAGCAGCCCGATGAAATTCCGGCGTTGTCGCTGGGTCTCTACGGCGACGGGGAGGATTTCTTCACGCTGAAGGGTGCCGTGGAAGCGGTACTGGCGGCGTGCGGCGTGACGGCGGAGTTTACCCGTTCCGCCGAGCCGTATCTGCACCCCGGTCGTCAGGCCGCCGTGGTGGTGAACGGCGAGGTGCTGGGCGTGCTGGGTGAGGTACACCCCGACGTGGCGGAAAGCTACGGGATCGGCACGCGCGCTTATGTGGCCGAGCTGCGGCTGGTGCCGCTGTATACCGCCGCCGAAGCGCTGACACTCCGCTATCAGCCGTTGCCGCGGTTCCCGGCGGTGGAGCGCGACCTGGCGTTGCTGTGCGACGAGGCGTTGCCGGCCGCCGAGATCGAGGACACCATTCGTGCCGCCGGCGGCAAGCTGTTGGAGACGGTGACGCTGTTCGACGTGTATCAGGGCGCGCAAATCGCCGCCGGACAAAAGAGCGTGGCGTACAGCCTGACCTTCCGCTCGGCGGAGGGGACACTCTCCGATACCGAGATCGACCCGGCCATGAAGCGCATCATGCGCCGCCTGACCGAAAAGGGTTGCACCCTCCGCACCTGACGGTGAGCATCAAGCCCCCGATTCTGCCACGCGCCAAAGTGGTGCTCCTGCGGATAAGTGAGGCTCCAAATCTGCGATTTGGTCAGCCGAACTTATCCCTGTGAAGGGAGCGCGCCACCGCTACGCGGCTAACGCTTGAAGTTTGTGCAGACACTTCGCGCCGACTCTGCCACGAAATGGAGTGGGCGCAGAATTTAAACTTGATGCTCCGCGCCAGCGGCCTCCCTCATGGAGGGAGGTGGCACCGCCTTTGGCGGTGACGGAGGGAGTCTCCTGCGGTAGGAGCTTGTACGAACGCTTTGGAACTCCCCCAGTCACGCTATCGCGTGCCAGCCCCCTCCAGAGGGGGCTTAGCGAGAACCAGCGCACAGTGGGCGTTCGATGCCCCGCGCAGCGGCCTCTCTCATTCGAGGATGCCGGGGTTGCAAAGGAAAAGGCGGAATTTCTGCACATTTGTTCGATTGGTACTTGCTTTTTTTGAAAATATCGCGTATACTGAATACGTGTTCTTTTGTTGTATTCGTTGGGAGGTATCCGTATGCTGGATAAAACCATGACCTTTTCGCTTCACGACGATAAGGATCAACAAATGCGTCAAGTGCTGCTCACCGTGTACGAGGCGCTGAAGGAAAAGGGCTACAACCCGATCAACCAAATGGTAGGTTACATCCTGTCCGAGGATCCCACCTACATCACCACGCACAACAACGCCCGCAGTCTGGTTCGCCGCATCGACCGCGACGAGCTCCTGCGCGCTATGTTGCGTACCTATCTTAACGACTAAGGAGGGGCATCATGGCCGAAACCACAGAAACCCTGCTGACCTACAAGGGCCGTCCGCTCGTTCGCAGCGGCAACACCCTGTATTACGGCTCCATGACCGATAAATGCGTCATCGTCCTGCAGGTCCTCACCACCAAGCAGGTGGGCGACTTGGAGGTCGCGGATCGGGTGCAGATTCAGCTTTTGCTCACCGATCCCGAAGTGCGAATGAAGGATCGTATCCTCAAAAAGAGCGAGAAAAACGGTCTGTACAACGCCATGGATATTGGTAGCATTTGGCTGGAGCGCGCACTGAGCGAAGCGTAAGCAGCTTGACAGAGCCGGAACGTTGGTTCCGGCTCTGTTTTTTCTCCTGCGCACCTGCGGTTAAGTGAGGCTCCCCTTGTCAGGGGAGGCAAGGCCCCTGCGGGGCGGGCACCACCGCCTGCGGCGGCGATCCTTTGAGTTTGTACCGAATCCCTCTTGGCTCCCCTGGTCAGGGGAGCTGGGTTTTTGCGAAGCAAAAAGTCTGAGAGGTCGCTCCTGCGGAGCGCACCACCGCCTGCGGCGGCGATCCTTTTAGTTCGCGCGAGTGCCTCGACCTCTCCGTCATCGCTTCGCGATGCCACCTCCCCTTAACGAAGGGGAGGCAAGAAAAGGTTTGTGCGAACGTTCAGTCAGCGCACAAGTGGCGTTCGATGCCCCGCTCCGCGCAGCGGCACCGCCGTCCGGCGTGGAGAAAATTGGCGAAGATTTCTACTTGACGAGCCGCTACAAAGGATTTATAATGTTGTATAGAGTATTTTCGTTTCTTGCGTTTTTCATTTTCAACGAAGGGAGACCCGTCTTATGAAAGAGGTCGATCTCAAGTCCGTTCTTTCCCTGCTGGTCGCCAAAATCCGCTGGATCATCCTCGGCACGGTGCTGGCCGCGCTGCTGTTCGGTGGCTACGCCAAGCTCTTCGTCGCCAAGGAATACACCTCGGTGGCCAAGGTCTACGTTCTCAACACCCGGACCGATTACGAGATCAACGGCACCACCGCCAGCAACCTGACGGCGGCACAGCAGCTCGTCAACAACTACTCGATCCTCATGACCACCAAACCCGTGCTGGAAGCCGCCGTACAGCAGCTTGACGGGCGGCTCACCACCGCTCAGCTCGCCGCCGCCGTCTCCGCCGACAACATGGGCGAAACCTCGTGGCTGAAGGTTTCCATCACGCTGGAGGACGCCGACCTCGCGGAGGATGCCTGCAACGCCATCGCCGCCGTCTCGGCAGCCAAATTCAGTGAGCTGGACGCCGCCTCCGCCAAAGTGGTCGAGGTCTCCGCCGCCGCACAAACCGCACCGCACGTGGCCCGCACCGCCATCATCGGCGCTCTGCTCGGTCTGGTGGTCGCCGTGGCGATCATCCTGCTGCGGCAGCTCACCGACAACACGGTGCACGACCGTCACGACCTGAAGGATCACGTGGACGTCCCGATCCTGGGCGAAATCCCCAGCTTTGAGCTTGCCAAAGCCTCGAAACGCAAAGGAGGTCGTACTCATGCCTAACAAAGTCGGTGGTGCCAACGGTCAGCGTCCCATCGCCTCCACGTTTCAAATCGTGGAAGCGTACAAGACCATCCGCACCAATCTGCTGTTTGCCCTCGCTCCCTGCGATAACAAGGTCATCGTCATCTCCAGCGCCGAGCCGAACGCCGGTAAGTCCACCGTGTCCTGCAACCTCGCCATCACCATGGCGCAGACCGGGGCGCGCGTGCTGTTGATCGACGCCGATATGCGTCGTCCCTCCCAGCACAAGACCTTCCGCGTCAACAAGGCGAACGGTCTGTCGCGCCTGCTGGTGGGTCAGATCACGACGGAGGAGGCAATCTGCCGCGACGTGGCTCGTGGGCTGGACCTGATTCCCAGCGGCTCTCTGCCGCCCAACCCCTCGGAGCTGCTCGGCTCCGACGCCATGCGCGATCTGCTGGAGCGGCTCGCTCTGCAATACGACTATATCTTCGTGGACACGCCGCCGCTGGGCGTGGTGTCCGATTCTTTGATGCTGTCCACCGTTTCCGCCGGCACGGTGCTTGTCTCCCGTCAGCGGCAAACTACCTATGAGGAACTGCAAAACGCCGTGGACAGCGTTCGCAACGTGGAGGGCAACGTGCTGGGCGTGGTCATCTCGGACATGCTCGAAAGCCCGCGCTCCTACGGCCGCTATGAAAAGTATCACTACAAGGCTTACGACTACAGCTACTCTGCCATGCCGGAGGGCAGTGCCAAATAATTTCCGACAAAAACCGCCTTCGTGCGGTTTTTTACCTATTTGTCTGCAAGGGGTGTGTTGCGTGAATCTCAAAGGCGAAAACAACAAGCGTTCCTTTTCCGGTAGTTTTGCGGCTCCTTTTTTTCGCGCAAGGAAGCTGCTGGTGGCCGTGATGGACCTGCTGATCCTGTCCGGCTGCTCGGCGGTGCTGTACGCGCTGGTGCGCGTGGGCGACCGCGACACCGTATTTTTCTTCGACGGCAAGCGAGTGCCGGAGGACCTGCTGGTGCTTCAGTTCGCACTGCTGATCTTTTGCGTTTTCTTCTTTCTGGTGGCGTTTCGCGTGTACTCCAGCCTGTGGAGCTACGCCTCCAGCCGCGAATATCTGCTGATTTTGGTCTCCGGCCTGTGCGGCTATCTTCTGTATATCCTCGTCAGCCGCCTGCTGGTGCACATGTCGTTGCCGCCGGTGTTTACCCTGCTGGCCACGGTAACGCCACTGTTGGTCGTCATGGCAGTGCGTATGATGTACCGCCGCTATCGCGACCGATACAAGGAGCGGCACCAGGCGCAAGCGCTGACACCGCTGGTCATCATCGGTGCCGGGGACGCCGGGGTCATGATTTTGAACGAGCTGGGGCGCAATTTGGCTTCGCCCTACCGCCCGGTGTGCCTGGTGGACGACGATCCGCACAAGATCGGCCGCATGATCCACAACCTGCACATCGAAGGCCCGATCTCGCGCATGGCGGAGATCGTAACTCGCTACAACACCCAGGACGTGCTGATCACCATGCCCTCCACCAATAAGGACCGCGTGCGCGAGATTTTCGAGCTGTGCACCGCGCTGAAGTGCCGCGTGCGCCTGTTGCCCAACGTGCTGGAGCTGGCGGACGAAAACGTGCCGCTGATGCGCCACGTGCGTGAGGTGTCCATCGACGACCTGCTGGGGCGCGACCCGGTATCGCTGGAAAACGACAGCCTGCACGACCTGATTGCCGGCAAGGTGGTCATGGTGACGGGAGGCGGCGGCTCCATCGGCTCCGAGCTGTGCCGCCAGATTGCCCGGCAGGAGCCGCGGCAGCTGGTGATCGTGGATATTTACGAAAATAACGCCTACGACATTCAGCAGGAGCTTCGCTACCGCTACGGCGACCGGCTGGACCTGCGTGTGGAGATCGCCTCGGTGCGCGACGCGCACAAGGTGGATCGCCTGTTCGACCGCTACCGTCCCCAGCTGGTGTTTCACGCCGCCGCGCACAAGCACGTGCCGCTGATGGAGCACTGCCCGGAGGAGGCGGTGCGGAACAACGTGTTCGGCACCTACAACGTCGCCTCCGCCGCCGACCGCTTCGAAGCGGAGCGCTTTATTCTGATCTCAACCGACAAGGCGGTGAACCCGACCAACGTGATGGGTGCCACCAAGCGGCTGTGCGAGATGATCGTGCAGGGCATGGCGAACATCAGCAAGACCACCTTCGCCTCGGTGCGCTTCGGCAATGTGCTGGGCTCCAACGGCTCGGTGATTCCGCTGTTCCGTCGGCAGATTGCCGCCGGTGGCCCGGTGACGGTGACGGACAAGCGCATTATCCGCTATTTTATGACGATCCCCGAAGCCGCCCAGCTGGTGCTGATGGCCGGTGCCATGGCACAGCGCAGTGAGATTTTCGTGTTGGATATGGGCTCGCCGGTGCGGATTTTGGAGCTGGCGGAAAACCTGATTCGCCTGTCCGGGTTCACGCCCTACGTGGACATGGACATCGTGGAAACGGGTCTGCGCCCCGGCGAAAAGCTGTACGAGGAGCTGCTGACGCGCAGTGAAAATCTGACCGACACCACCAACCGCAAGATTTTTATCGAGCGGCAAAAGCAGCCGATTACGGCGGAACAGCTTCAGGACAAGCTGACGCGACTGACGGCGGTGCTGGAAACCGATTCGGCGGAGCAGCTGGTGGCGGTGATGCGCGAGATCGTGCCCACCTTCCACAGCGCCGAGGAGGTCAACGCCAAGGCGATTGCGGATTTGGACTACAGCGGCGTGCACGCACAGGCGTGACGCGCCGGGCTGTGTAACAATCGGATAAAAAAGATGAAAGCCGCCGACCCGTAGGTCGGCGGCTTTTTTTGTGTGTCATCGCTTTCGGGCTCGGTCACTGTCGGTTCGTTTCCACCTCCGGCAGGCCGGCGAGGGAGGTGAGCAGGGACAGCAGACCGGCGAGC
>CAYMHR010000031.1:0-15486 GCA_964390295.1 uncultured Eubacteriales bacterium | reverse complement strand
CGCGCCGCGCTTTCGTCACCCTCCGTCCCGCACGCCAGCGGCCCTTGGGGGGTGACGCTGGTTTCACTCACCTGTAACTCGTGCTCATAAACGGGCAACGCCATAATGTTCCTCCTTCTTACGCTGCATATCCCAGTTCCTCCATGTACAATCGGATTTCCTCTCGCGTATACCCGGCCTTTTTGGCCGTGGCGATCAGTTTTTTCTTTTTACTACCTGCGATCGTTTTTCCGTAACGGTCGCGATCAGCGCTTAATTGTTGGTTCCACGTGGCAAACAACAAATAGTCCGCCACCACGCCGTGCTTGGAAACCACCGCATTCAAGCGACCAGAGGCCGACGACAGCTCGTAGGTATCTCCGCGCGCGGTAACGATGGTTTTTCGCGCAAAATCGGTAGCATACTCGTACACGCGTTTTACGGCGTACACGCGTTGAGCATCGTCCATCACCCGATACGCCGACGAATCCACCAGCTTTTTTAGCATGGCGTAGGCCGTCTCGCCCTGCTTTTTTTGATACGTCGTGCTTTCCTCAGCAGTCAAGTGATATTGCTTCCCATTCACCGAAAAGGCTTTGGTACCGATGGACGGCAACACGCCGCCATCTTCCGTGGCGCGGTACAAGCGATCGATTTCATCGTCTACGGTACCGGAACGCTTCTTTTTATAGTACGCGGGAGAAAGCAGGTTCGAAAAAATCCGCTCTGCCACGTTCCCGTTGCTTACGGTTTCGCCCCACTGGTTGACGTATTCCTTTTTGGTACTTTCCAAGCCCGGAAGCTTACCGAGAATCTGTTGACCGGCGTACTGCAGATCAGAAAGCTGCGCCCCCGACTCTACGTAGCTTTCGCGGCGCGTATCGTCCAACACACGCGCGAGCTGGCCACCGACCGTCGGCACTGCTTGCGTAACGTAATCCGTAGCCGTCGAGCCGATCATCGTAAACAGATTGCCGCCGTAAGTGACCGTCTCCATGACGCTTTGAACACCCTGAAGCATTGACATTTCAACCACGGGCTCGGTTAATTTGTTCAACGAATCGAGCACCTCACCGATCCCGACCCCTTCTGCCGAGCACTCCTCGTACAATTCCACGCCGACGAACAGCGGAAGCGAAAACGGTGCCAGCCAATCCAACGTATAGGAATAATCACCGATGGTAACGGCATACGCCTGCCTTCCCTGTAGCTCATCCCACTTGCGCTTCTTGGTATCGTCACTCCCTGCGCCACTCAAAACGCCAAAATGCCGCAGCAGTGCTCCGAGTCCCACGATCAACGTTCCGGTCAGCCCGGCGGACAGCTTGTCGATCACGTCGTTGGCCGTCAGCTCCGTATCGCCGCGCTTCAGCTTAACCAGGTCAAGCCCGGCACCGATCACACCGGCCGGGCTGTATTCCAAAGACAAATTCAAAATATTGGCAGGCGTTTTTTTGAAAGGAACAATGCCCTCGACGACCAGTTGCGTAAACGCGTTTTTGCCGGAAATTTTCTGCAACCAGTCGGCGATTTGGCTTTCGTCGCGAAACGTCGCCTTGCGTGCCTCTTTGGCCGCGTACCGTTCGGCTGTCGCCAAAAATTCCGGATCGATCCCGGCGGGGTCGACCTGATTGGCCGACAAATACTGCGCCAGCGCTCTGGTATAGTGATATTTCAGAGCAACGCGATCCTCGGCCTCCAGCAATTCGAAGTTGCGCTTTCGCAACCACTCCAGCGGCTTGGTGTTAAAAACCGTTTGGTTCTCGCGAATCGCATCCTGCACTGGATTGTACTTACCGCTGGACGACAGGCGCTTTTGGTTCTTTTGATAATTTTCCTCCACAAACGCACGGTATTTTTCTTCGATCACGTAATGGTTGCCCAAGCCGGTCGTCTTGTGATCCAGTCGTTGACCTACCGCACTTTCGATTCCGAATTTGATCAGGTTTTTGGTTTGTACCACCGGGGCGAAAACCACGTTGGATAAGAAGTTTCTCCCGTGCGTCCGCAAATTACCCAGCATGACCAAATAGCGCCATTGGTTCCACTTTTCCATCCAACCGGCGACCTTCTGCTGGCCCACGGCAACCAGCGTCGCTTCCACGGCCGCGTCCAAGCCCTCCGGCGTATTCTGCGACAAAACGTTCCGGATGCAGACATCGGGCAAGTACAGAGAACCGTCCGTCTCGTTCAATTCCTGTCGGAGACGATCCACTTGCGCCGGCTCCACACCCTGCTTTTGCGCAGCTTCAATCTGTTCACGGAGTGCGTCTGCCTGCCGACGTTTTTTGGCACTGCGGCGTTGATTGCCGTTGCTCTCGTTCATCCGATCGATCATCTTCTTCAAAACGTACACGCGGCCCTCCGGCGTTGCGTTTTTGATCAGCGTGACCGCTTGAATGGCCTGCCCGGCGTGCACGGCATCCAACGCGATCTCAGTATTCAGCTCCATCAGCACCGCCGTATTCTTTTGCCGTGCCGCCTCGTGCAACAGCACCGCACCCAACGCTTGCATATTGCCGTCCACAGACGCCTGATGCCGTTGACGCCAATGCTCCAGTGCACCGCCGAATCCCAGCTCTTCCAGCTTTCGATTAGCAAATTCCAACTGGCCTCGGTTGGTTTGCGGGCGATAGCTGAACGCTTCCGTCAGCATTTGCTGACGGTACTGCGGCAAAAACCAATCGGGAGTCACCTCGGTTGTCGTCTCCAGTTGTCGCGCCAACCGCGCCACTCGCTTTTGCTCCCCCGCCGCAGCTTGTTCCGGCAGCGGAGCTGTCTTTGACTTCCCGTATTGCTCCACCGTACGATTCATAGCCGCTATAAAATCATTTTCGCCATCGATGTCATATTTTCCACCGCTTTGCGTATACTGGGTATTGACAGCTGTTTCATTTTGTGATACAGTATTGTCATAAGGTGTCGTTCCCTCATTGGCCTTTGAGCCAGCTATCTCGGTTTTAATTCCGGACAGAGGGAACGGCACCTTTTTTGTATTGCCAAAGCGGTTTTCTCCGGTCGGCAGTTCATATCGGCTCTGGTAATACCGTTTTTCTCGGCTTGCCAGTGCCGCCGTGTAGCAACGCTCCGCTTGGCGCAACAACTGCACGTCCTTTGGCGAGCGCACGCGCTTTGCCCAACTGCGAATGGTATACAGGAGCTTATAAAATACGTTCTTCTGTGCGCGGAACAAGGCCGTGATTTGCGCGACGTCGGTCATCAAATAGCTCGCCGCATAGTTCGCCACGATTTCTTCCACCGCACCTTGATAATCTAACTGTTCTCCGAACGCGGCATACTCGGCTATTTTGGCTTCTACCAACTGTTCAAATTCGATGCCGTTGGTTTGCAAAACCTGCTGTACCGCCGACGATGAACGCACAAACTCCGTCAGCTTGGTATACAGCGGCGTACCGGCAATACTGTGCGTCAGCTCGTGCTTCACCACTTCGTATACCGGCGCCTCCGTATTTGCCGAGACCAGCACCAGGTTGCGCCCTGCCAAATATTTTCCGTTCGCCTTTCTTCCGCCGGCAGTGTATACCTGATCCACGAACACCACGTAGGTTCCGGCCACCGTGGCAATGGAAGCAATCGACGCCGTCGTCTCCTCCGGAACGCCGTACGTTTCGGCGCTGTTCCGAAGCTCACGCAAAATATTTTCGCGTCGTTGCGCCTTTGTCCACGATGCGTCCTCTACGATTTCCGGCAGTATCATCCGATTTTGCGCATACACGTTCTGACCCACACCGTTCGGCTGTGGGTCTTTTGCGTTTTGGGCATACGTATCCGTGCCCGTTCCGCGGTCAAACTGCGGCAGGCTGTTTTCTCCGATTTCTTCACGATACACAGCAGTACTGTTTTGCTCGAAAATTTCGTTGCGATCCAATCGTCCGACGGTATCCGTCGGTGTAACGTCCGTTATTGCTTCTGTAAAACGGCGATCTGCGCCAGAATTTTCTGTACCGCTTCTTCCTCCGGCAGATCGCTGTTGATAATCTGTGTCGCCAGGATCGTTGCTCGGTCGATTTTCGCGCGTTCCTGCAAGCTCGCGATATGATGCAAAATCTTCGCTTTGGTGGCTACGGAATATCCTTTCTCCGTAAACGCTTTCAGCATCCGTCCGTAAATTGACATTGCCCGTTACCTCACTTTCGATCAACAGCTCACGCAAATAACTCACGTCCGCCAAATCACTCGGCACGATCTCCACCACGCGGGAAATAATCGGGTTCTTCATCGTGCCGCTGATGTACACCAGCTTGTTGGCGTCGTTGTAGTTGTGCCCTACGGTAATGATTTTTTTGCCGGAGCTCGTGGTCGGATACACAAAGCGAAGCGCCACTGCATCGGCAAATTGAGAATACAGTTTTTTTCGCTCTTTTCCGGTCAGCACGCGATTGACCGTTACCCAACCGTAATTTGCGTATTGGCGGCTATCATATTTATCTAAAAGTGCATAGTCCGGGAAAATGCTTGCCGCCGGTTTCTGAGATGCACCAGGCGAAACGGCGTCTCCGGTTACATTCTGGCGATCTGCGCCAGAATTTTCTGTACCGCTTCTTCCTCCGGCAGATTGCTGTTGATAACCTGTGTTGCCAGGATCGTTGCCCGGTCGATTTTCGCGCGTTCCCGCAAGCTCGCGATAGCTTTTAAAATCTGTACTCGATTGGATACGGAATACGTTTTGTCCAAAAACAGCTGTAACAACGTCCCATATATGCTCATATCCTGCCACCTCATTATCAATAATGTTTTGGCGAACGGCGCTGATTTCCCCCGGATCACTCGGCACGATCTCTACCACGCGGGAAATGATGGGGTTCTGTAGCGTACCGCTGATGTACACCAGCTTGTTGGCATCGTTGTAGTTGTGCCCTACGGTAATGATCTTTTCGCCGGAGCTCGTGGTCGGATACTCAAAGCGATGAACCACTGCATCGGCAAATTGAGAATACAGCTTCGTCTGCTCTTTTTCGGTCAACACGCGATTGACCGTTACCCAACCGTAATTTGCGTATTGGCGGCTGTCGTATTTTTCCAAAGCCTTATAGTCCGTCCGGTCAGCTACCGTCGTGGCAACGGCCGTGTTCCCTGCCGACAGGGACAGTTTTTCTGACGACGCCGCCACCCGTCCGCGGATGGCATCGGCTTGCCCGACACTACCATCAGTATATCCGATTTTGGCGTTGGATGCAAGACGCGAACGTAATAAGCTCTGCAATTTTTCCGATTGCGTATTCCACCAGCGCACCGTCTCAGCAACGGCATAGTCGTTCGTCACGGTGGATTTGGCGTTGCGAATCGCCTTTGCCGTAGAAGGTGCCATCGTGACGGCGCTAACCGCCGTGCCGATCAAAAAGCTCTTTACCTCACGCACCAAATTCACCACGGCTTCTTCATCCGGTGCTTGCGAGGCTCCCAACGTCAAAGAAGGTATCAATCCACCGGTGTTCAACAACGGCATATCGTGCTGGTACACGGCCTTTTTCACCAGAGAAGTAACGATATTTTGCTCGACTTCTTCCAACCCTTCGGCCATAGCCGCCGACACAAACCGCTTAACGAGCTCGGTTACCGCACGCGACTGGTAGGGGTTCTGGATTTCCTGCACCAACGTTTGCATGCCGGCGTTGTCTTCGCCGCCACCCAGCTCCACAACGCCGTTCAGCACGCCCGTCAACACACCGGTAAGCGCACGTTTTCCCAGCGAAACGCCACTCTGTTTGGCATCCAAATATGCCTCCGCGCCACTGGAAGCGGCCGTCATCCAAAACATGGGGTCGGCAAACAGCTTCTGCGACGCTATTTTCGCCGTGGTTGCCAACGTGCTCAACGTGTTGCCGGTCGCCGCCGACATGCCGCGGATATTCGCGCCTTGCGACGCCAGCGAGCCGCCCGTGTTGCTGTAATAGGACACCAAGAAATACGGAATCGCGTGCAAGCTGGTTTTGAATACGGTGCTAATCGCCCGTTCTCCGGGAGTAAGCAAAGCATCCTGCTGTGCTTCCCACTGGTTGATACGCTCCGCAAAATCCGAATAAGAGTCCAGCGCTTTGGTAAAGGAATTCTCGGTCGGCTGACCGGAGAGGCTCAACACCACGTCCGTTGCCGCGCGCAACGGTTTGACGATAAAATTATCCGGAATCGATACCAGAGCCGTCATCGCATCGTTCACCAGCATATTCCGGCGAGCATTGTTTTCGCGCACCTTCGAGAGCTCGTCGATAATCGTCGGAGGTGCGGTTTCCTTTGCTTTTTTGAGCTGTGCCTGGTGCACCACCTCTGCGACCTGCGGATCGGTCACGTCCAAGTCTAAAGAATTATCCCTGCCGTTCACATAGTTATCCGCCCATTGCCCGATAAGCTCTTCCTTGGCAGTGGCAATCATCGTCGCGCGTTCTTCTTCCTGCTGCTTTTGATACGCTTTGAAGTCGGCAACCGCCTGTTGGTAATCCGTCGTGTCGGAAAACTCCGCATAGACTTTGCGTAACTTCTTTAGATTTTTCAAAACCTCGGCGTATTCTTCATCCTCCAACCCAAAATAGCCGGAGCGGCGATAATTCTCCGTTAAATCGATCAAAGAGTTCATCGTTTCCGGCGATTGCCATTCCCCGGCTTGATTTAAGGTCGTTTGGTAATCGGCAAAGCGGTTTTCCAGCGTCGTCGTCACAAAATTATTTAAGGAATCCCGATTGGTCTGTAGCCAATCCGTCGTTACCGCTGAATCGGAGCGACTGCCGCCGCCGTCGATCTGCAACGTCTTACGCAGTTGCTTGACCGAATCGGCCGTTACGCTTTGATTCAGTGCCGCTGTCGCCGACAATCCTTGCATCGTTTTCTTCCTTTCCCACGGCAACGTCGTTGCCGAACGTACCGGTTGGCTACTTTACTGTGTCGTGCTGCTTTTGGCGTACTCGGCCAGCTCGGAGGTGGTAAAGCCGGCCTTGTTAAAGATGTCCGCCTTGTCCGTATCCGTCAGACCAGGCTCCTCCAAAATGCGTTGAGCATAATCGCGGCGCACGTCCCGCGCGGATTGGGCCTTGGTACCGAACTTGCGGTTATAAATCTTGATCCCGTTCGCATCCTGCGGCAGGGTCAAGGCATTGGCCAGATGCGTGAGATAGACGTTTTCCTGCCCGTTTCCGTAGCGCACGGTGCTATAATCGTTTCCTGCGTTTACGGTTAGGCTGTCGACGAAGGCCGATGCCGTGCTGCTCGACAAGCCGTCCCGTTCCATCAGTTGGTCGATCAATTCGTCACCGGAAATGGTCATCATCTTGTTGGCGGTGGAATCGTAATACTTGAAATACGCGTCCGCCTTCGAGGTGCCGTCTGCCCGGCGCGTGTAGCCCGTGCCGGCAAACTGATACCCCTTGTTGGCATACAGCTTTTCGTTGTCAACCGCGGCTTGCTCCTCCTCTTTCTTTGCCTTCTGCTTCAGCTCCGCCAGTTCCTTTTCATAGTCCAGTTGAGCCGCATAATCCTTGTTGGCCGCCGTCATCGCATCGGACAGCGTGTTCGCGCTGTACGTTGCCACGTTGTTCTGCACCGTTTCGTCAATCTCGTTTATCGTTTCCCGACGCGTGTTTTCCACGTCGCGTTTGTACTCGGCAAGCGATTGCTTCAGCGAATCCACGGCGTTTTGACGTTGCAGTAACGCCGCCGCGTTTTTGTTGCCGGCCGACAGCTCGATCGCCGTTTGCTGTGTCGCATGGGTGCCGGAACGCAGCAGTCCCAAATTGGCCAGCGTTTCCTTGACGTGACGTTTATCCAATTCTTTTTGGACGGCGTTCGTATCCACCACACTGCGGTAGCTGCTGTCCAGCTCCTTTACCTGAAGCTCTGCCTCCTGCTCGGCTTGCTTGAGCTGTCGATCAAGCTGATCGTTCAGCGTCGCTTTTTTGGTCTCGCCAAGCTCCTTTTGCTGCTTTTCATACGCGGCGTTCCGTTGTTCGGCTTGTGCAAAATAGTCGGTTGCCATTTATCGGATTTCCCCCATCGTTTCGTAATTGATCAGCATCTCGCCTACTTCCATACGACCGGCACCGCTCACCTCAAAACCAAACGCGCGGACGCGGATCATATTCGTGCGGATTCGTTGCGGCAACGGCGTTTCCGCCGTCGCATCGGTAAACTGCACCCGATCGGCGCGATCGTGTCTGCCGTTCCCATCGCCATAGGTCAGCCACGCTGTTTGCCCCGCTTCACCGGTCAACTGCAAATGCAGAGAATCGACACGTTTGTACCGCTCGACGCGGCCGAGATCGAACAGCTTGGTACAAAAGCTGTTTTGGATCGGCCGTTGCTCCGTATCGCCGTAGCGTCGATCACTCGAACCGGCGTTGTCCCAAACAAACAGTTGCTTTTCCGACGCCGAGGTGTGTTCGACGACAATGGCCGTATCGTGCACACGCACCAGCGCCTCCAGCGGCCAAGGCAATTCCCAACGATGCCAAGTGATCGCTTTTTGCGCTTTTTCATCACTGCTGTAGCTACCGTAATATTGAAACCCGTAAGAGGAAAAATCCATGGCGTAGATCGTCCGATCCCCCACCAACAGCAAATAGTGCTCCTCGTATCGTGTGGCGCTGGCATTGCGCAGTTGCGCCTTGCTCATCGCCCTTAAGCGGTTTCCCAACGGCAATGAAAGGCAGCGCAGATTGCGCTCATTGTATGCCCCACTGCTAAACAGCCCGTACACCCATCCGTCACTGTTGAGCCACACCAGTCGATTGTTACACAACTGAATGGTATTGGGACAGTCACAACCGGTTTCCGGATGGATTTGCACCATGGGAAACGTTGCCGCCGCTGCTTCAATATCCACCGTTTCTTGTGTTTCCAAGCTGTCGGCACTGATCGTGCCGCCTTTCACGTAGCTGGTATAATACAGGGAATTTTCCTTAAAAATCACCAGCATATCGCTTTGCTTGCCAAACGCGGTCACGGCATCCGTATCTTCTCCGACGTAGGCATAATTGTTTTCCGGAAAATACAGGGGATTGTTCAACGCACTCCAATGCACCAAATTGGGAGCATCGGCGTTGCCGCCGACAAACAGGCGCGTGCCGCCGGTGAGCCCGGCCGAACCACCGCCGTACCAGGCGGAAAAGCGCATTTTAAGAATCGTAGCGCGCGCACTGCCATCGTCGTGGCGTTTCACCTTCACCACCACGTTATTATCCACACCCTCCGGCAATGTTACCGCGACCGTGGGATCAATCTCCACCGCCATGCCCGACGGCGGTAATTCGTAAAAATAAAAGCTGCCGTTCAACCGGTTATAGGCCACACCGTATCCCTGAACGTTCCCGGTGGAATCGTCCAGATACAATCCGGTCGCGGCATCATAGTGCAGGGTATGCGGCATTTCCACGTAGGTGCTTTCGCCGCGAATCGTGGCCTTATACAGCACCTCCGTCACTTCGTCGCCGGCGGTCGGCAGAAAAAAGTATTTGCCGTCGCCGGTCGTAAAGGTGGCAATATACTCGTCCGACAACAGATTGTACGGCTCCAGCGCATCGCCGTTCACCACACGCGTTTCCGTCTCCCGCGCCCGACCGTTGATCAGCACTTTGGGTACGTAGGGGGTCTGCCGCACCCAGTTCCAAGACGTTTCCGACAGGCCGAACACACCGGTATTGTACTCGGTATCCCCGTGCAAAAAAGCCAACACGTCGTCATCGGACTCCACCGTCGGCTGATCGCGGTTGATCGCCGCCAGCATAATACCGGTTTGACCTCCGCTGTTATCGCGCACGTGATTACTGCGCGTCCCGTCCTCGTGAAGAAGGGTCACAAAATCGCGGCTTTCCGAATGAGCGATCACGTAGCCGTACGTTCCTACCGAACCGCACCGCGTTGTGTGAGGCGGCTCCTCATAGGTAAACCGCTGGGTTCCCTTCAGCGCCGGCCGCGTTTTTAGCGCACCGCTTCGATACCACATATTCACCGAATCGGACAACTGATTGTCGGCAATGCGATGGGCCGGTACGGCGTAATTCACACCACCGTTCAGTTCGGGTACCAACACCCGATAGCGCGTCGCTTGCCCCATTTGAGGATAGTCCATCCCGGCTCCTCCTTATTCTCCGGCAATTCGCGGCATACGGTCCTGAATACGGTCCACGTGCGTGCACGCTGCCGATCGCCGCTGATTGTACAACGCCGCATACAGCGTTTGGTTTTCCGCATCGCCGTCGGTTTGTGCCACCAGCATAGCGACACCGTAAATCATGCCGTTCATCACCGTATTTGCCTCCAGCAGCACCGGCTCGCTCAACGAAGCAAGAGGCACAAAGTCCCCCTCGTGCCGCACCGCCCACAAATCCGCGTATATTTGATTCACGATCGGCAGTGCCCGACGATGAAGCTCCGCATTGTTCTGGGCATCCACCGCGCCGTGGGCGTTGGTATAGTTCAACAGTAACAATGCTTGGCGAAATATTTCCTGTCCCGTCACCGATTTCTTCCTCCCGGCTCCTGCTTAATCTGCTTCAGATAGGCGCGTAGCCGTGCCTGAAGCTCCGATTTTTTGGCGGTCGCGTCAAACGCCAGACCGAGAAACGTCAGCACCTCACGCAGTTGAGCCACCGTTCCTGCCCGGGCGTACCAGGACAGGTACCGTCCGTTATATTTCAGCGCCGACGGCGGAACGATCGTGGGTGCCTCCGGCGGCAACCGGTTTGGAGCCGCTTCTACCGGTAGCGACGGCGTCTCCTCTACCTCACGCCATCCGGCGGCCAACAAATGCCGGATCGATCCGGCGTCCGTGACCTGCTTAAAGGCCGTTCGATACGGATTGCACAGTTTCATCCGGTACCCCTCCCGTCGTTTGCATGGCTTGCTGAAGCATCGCCGCCTGTTGCTCCGGCGATAAGCTGTCGAACAGCGCCCGACTTTCCTCGTCCAACCCCGACAACACCTCGTCGCTCGTCGGAAGTGCCGCGGCGGACGACGGTAATGAGCCCTGCTCCCGCATCGCTTGAGCAGACAGCTCGTCGGCTTTTTGAAGCTCACGGATCAACCCGTTGACGTCCGGAACCGTCCCCTTCGGCAAGCGTTCCAAATATTGCAAAACGTTGATGACCTTGGCACCGAACAGGCTGTCCAACGTACGAATCGACTGACTTTCGCTCCACAAGGTCGAAGCACCGACGTCCACTCTGGCACTGATTAACAAATCGCGGTACCGCGCCCCGTCAAAGGGCAAATACCAGGTACTGCCCCGTTCCTCGATTTTAAGCTGGCGCGCCCCGTATTGCATCACCCAAAACTCCGCCCAAATGCGCGCCAAATCCTCGATGAAGGAATAGAACCGGTTCTGCACCGTCTGCATAGGCATCAGTGCCGCTTCGCGCACGGCAATGATGGCCGACGTGTTGTCCGGGCGCACGTCGCCTAAAGCACTGTCGTTCGCACCGCTCTGCGTCAAGGTGTTGGCAATCAGGGACGCGACCATGTTATCAAAAGCCGGCGAAAAATTGGGCGGATTCAAATAGCGCATGGAGGCCTGCACGTCGCTGACGCCGCCATGTACCTTCACAATCTGCCCCGGTTCGTTGGTAATCGCCTGCTGAATAACGTCGCCGTTGACCACCAGCATCGGCATACCCATCATCATGACCGCCCACACCGAGGCCGTCAGCATACGGTTGATCGCAATTTGATTGGGTATCAAATACGTGATCTCGCTTTCTCCGTAAATGCAGTTGCGTCGCCGCTCCCAGCGAAACACCGTCACCGGATACAGCCGGATTCCGATATTCCACGGTTTTCGCACCGTCGCACCGCGGCACACCTGTACCGCCTTAATCACGTAAGAACCGTCCTCCTGCCATTCCTTATACAGCTTAGTGAGCAGCCACGTGCGTCGGGAATCCCGTTGCTCCATACGTCCGTAATCGCCGGCCTGGTTGCCGTAATCGGCATCCGACCGAATGGCGTCGATCTCATCAGCCGGACGATGATTGGCGCGCGCGATCCGTTTGATTTCCTCAACGCCGCAACGCTTGGCCAAAATAATATAGGGCTGCTTTTGCACGTCGTCGCAGGAGGGATCACCGAAATAGACGTTTTCCACGTCCAGTGCTTCGCACACAATATCGCCGCGGATCGGCAAACGACGGCTTTCGTCGGCATACAACCCCGTGCTGATTGACTCGTCCCAGTAGGTGTACAGCACGCCGGTTCCCGTCACGTAGGCGTTCCGGAGTGTCTGCTCTTTCAGATCGTCCAGCTTGACCCGCTCGGCAGTGACGCGAAAGTAATCGGACAGCGCTGACATGACCAAATTGACTTCTTCGTTTCCCGGAAGCGATTCTCCGGCCTGCGGTAGGGGTTCGTCGATACCGGCCAACATATCCTCCCGCAGTTTCTGCACGCGACTTTTCAAATCCATCGTGTTGGGAATACCGTCGGCGGTGTAATTGACAGCGATCGGATTGGCGGTCACCACCGCCATCTTGTAATCACCGATTCGCTTGATAACGTTATGGCGCACCAGCGGTCGTTCGTTACCACACTGTGCGCCATGCCACTGATCGCCTACCATAAAGCGCTCGTTGACACGGTTCTGCTCGTACAGTCCCCGTGCACCCAGCCCCGATTTATAGGCAATTCCCTGCTCATATTCCGAAAATATACGCCCAACCTCGTACCAATGCTTCATACGCTTCCTCCTTGTGGTGCCGATCCCGGGAATTGAACCCGGATCCGTACTCGTAACGACAGCCGCTCTCCCTTGAGCTAGATCGGCATGGCGGAGACCGGAGCGAAGCTCCGGCCTCCCTGAGTGAAATTTAATAGGTATAGGCGTAAATGCCCGACTTCCGGCTCTTTTTCACCAGCAGATCGTAGTACAGACGGTAGTCGAACTTGTAGGCATCGGCCTTTTGGTTCTGATCCGGCGAAAAGGTGCGCACCTTTTCGGTTTTGCGAATCAAAGAGGCACCCGATTTGGGCATGACCAGCGCACCGATGCTCTTGGCCGAGCCGGTCGGCTTGAAGCCGCCGTCGGTCTCGCCGCCGGTGGAACCGTCGAAAAAGTCGTACGCCGTTTTCATGCGTGCCGAAGACACCGGCAGGATCGCCACGTCGTCGATGTATTTAATACGCGTGCTAATCGTTCCCTTTTTGAAATCGTCCATCCGCAAATAGCGGGCAATTTCCGGTGTTGCCATCAGTGCATCATGGAGCGTCGGATCCAGAAAAGCGACCAACGCCTCATCGTAGCCCACAGCATCCCGCACCTTGCTGATCATCGCCTGCAACAATGCAAACGCGCCGTTGGCCACGGTTTTTCCGCTGCCCAAGCTCATCGTTTGCCCGTTGGCATCCGCAATACCGGCCAGCTTGGACAAACAGTAAGCGTCCACCTCCGGAACTACCTTGGTGCGAACGAACTCGCCCAGCACCTGACCGGCCAAATTCGCCACGCCGCTTTCGTCCTCGTCCTGCGTGTCCAGCATAAACGAACGGCCGCGATCCTGCGACAGGGTATAGGAGGTGTTCGTCACCGATACCGAGCCGTCCGCAAAGCCGGTGCTGCGATCGTAGTCGCCCAGACCGGCCAGCTCCATATCGGGGATCAGCACCGTGTGAGCACCGACGAATTTAGCGCGCAGGGCGTTATCGGTAAAAAAGCCGGTCACTGCGCTTTGCACAAACATCTTGTCCAGCTCCTCCGTGAGCTTGGACGCATACATGATTTCATTTGCCATAATTCTTCATCCTTTCGTTTTATGAACCCCAAAGTCCCTTGAGCAAGGCGGCCTCCACCTTCGATACGAACGGGGCACCGCCGGAGCTTTGTGCGCCGGTGCTGGCCCGCGCCGCCGATTCCTGATCCGCCTTGACTCGGTCTGCCTTGACCCGTTCTCGGTGTTCGTAGCGCAGTTGCGCGTCCAGCAACGGAATCCCGCGCTCTACCGCTTCCCGAACGACCGCCTTGGGCAGCTTACCGAAGTCGGAATACTGTGGAAATTCGCGTCGCAGCGCATCAAACTCCTCGGCCATGCGCTTGGTCACCGCTTCTTCCGTTTCGCTTTCCTCGTTTTTTTCACGCTCCAGCAAGGCTTCGTACGCCGCCTGATGCTTGCTTTTTTCCAGCTCCAACAGTTCTTTGGCGACTTCTTCGTCGCCATAGCGCTCCATCAAGCGTGAAAAGACGGCTTCCTCATGCTGATTTCGGATCGCTTCCACAAATTCCGCCAGCGTTTTTTCCTCCGACGCGGCAACGTATTTCAACGTGTCCAGCAAGGGCGCGATCGCCTCGTACTTCATGCCCTTCTGGGCATACGTCGTAGCCGATTCGCGCGACAGCGAGCGCAACTGCTTGTTAAATTTCACGGTCAACAGTTGCTCGTCGTCGGGAGGTGATTCGGCCTCCGGCACCAACTCGGTCGACTCTGCGTTGAACGTGGTAGGCTCAACCTCGGCGTCGTCTCCGACCGGTCTGCTTTCCGCCGCATCGTGCTCCGCGGCGACCGGTTCGTTGCTCGGCAACGTCTCGGCTTCAGCTGCGGATAAGATTTCTTCCATGGTTCTTGTCTCCTTTCGCTCTGGTTGGCGAATTATTCGTTTTCCTCACCCTGTGAAGAAAATCCATCGTAGGTCATAAAATTTTGGTATTCCCGCAGAGCCTTTCGCACCCGACGAAGCTCCGCGTCTCCCGTCTCCGCCGGGTGCGCCCGTCTTCCCGGTATCCCCTTACGAAGCGACGGCAGTAAAGCACCCAGCAAAACGCCTACCGCCACACAAACGGCATACAGCATCATTCCCATCCTCCCCGAAAATCCCGTGCAGTCACTCCGCCGTGAAGCATCGCATCGGCGGTCACCGGTTTTTTACCCACCGTTTCCGGCTCCGTCGGATAAAAAAACGTCAATTCCTCCATCGCGTACCGCAGAGCGTCCATGAGGTGATTATTCCGATCCACCGGCTTGACCTTACCACTGCGATCGGTGCTACTTTTAGACCAGCTGTAGGACGACAGCTCCGCGACCGTATTGTGACAGCAGGGACGCACGATGATGTGATACTGCTGTATGACGTCAATCCCGTAGCGCACGGAATCCGGCCCCTTGTCTGCATGGATCAACCGCGTGATCCCCAGCCGCCGCAGCTCGTCGTTGGACTTCGGCTCGGCGCTGTCGGCACGGATGCGCTCCTTGGCATATCCCTTGCCGATAATCATGGCGGCGATCTGATTGTTCAGCATTTTCGTTTCGTAATGCTCGTCGTACACGTACAACAGCTTGTCCACCGGGTTCACCGCCGCCGCGATAAACGCAGTGGGGTCGTTGGTATACCCATAATCCAGACCGAACACAAATTTGTATTTCCACGGCTCCGGCAAATCGTGCACGCGAAACTCGCGTACCTCCCAATCGCTAAATATCAGACCGTCCGACACACCCCACTCGCCCAGTCCGGCAACGGCGTAGCGGCGCGGATCGTCGCGCTTCATGCGCTCAAACACCGCGCGGTCGGCGTCGTCCAGAA
>CAYMHR010000030.1:0-15993 GCA_964390295.1 uncultured Eubacteriales bacterium | reverse complement strand
CATAGCTCAGTCGGTAGAGCACGCGGCTGTTAACCGCGGTGTCGTTGGTTCGAGTCCAACTGGGGGAGCCAAACGAGAAAAGTCGCTAACAAGCGGCTTTTCTTTTTACTTTCTCCACGAAATCGAACGATGAGCAGGTGAAGGATCGTGAAAAAGAAAACGGAAAAAACCAACGTCATGCGTCTGCTGGAGCAGCACGGCATCGCCTACTCCGGCCACTATTATTACGATACCGATGCCGTTGGCGGTACCGAGGTTGCCGAAGTTCTGCGCCAAGACCCGGCAAGGGTGTTCAAAACGCTGGTAACCGTCGGTGCCAGTCGCAGTCATTACGTGTTTTTGGTACCGGTTTGCCGCAATCTCAATTTGAAAAAAGCGGCCAAAGCCGTCCACGAAAAAAGCATCGAAATGATTCCTGCCAAGGAACTGCTGCCGCTTACGGGATACGTTCACGGCGGTTGCTCCCCCATCGGCATGAAAAAGCCGTTTCCCACCGTCATCGACCGCTCGGCGCAACAGTGGGACACCCTGTTTTTCAGCGGCGGCAAAATCGGGTTTCAGGTTGAGGTGTCTCCGGCAGACCTACCGGCGGTTATTTCCTTTTCGTTTGAAGATATCAGCGATTGATCGCTTCATTGACTATCACAAGGCGGCTTCCCGGCGCGGAAGCCGCCTTGTGAAATTTAGCACGGATGATTGATTTGTTGTTATAATTTTGTTATAATGATTTTGGATACAGCAATCTGACGAAGTAGGTGATACCATGACAGATACGGAGAAGCGGCGTGCCGCCAAAGCATTTGCAGAATACTGGAAAGATCGCGGTGATGAAAAAAGCGACAGCCAATCCTTTTGGCTGTCGCTGGCACGTGACGTTTTGGGCGTTACGGAGCCGGAAAAGTTTATTCTGTTTGAGGAACGCGTCAAGCTGGATCACACCAGTTTTATCGACGCTCATATTCCGTCCACACACGTGCTGATCGAACAAAAGAAAAAAGGCCTCAACCTTCGCAACCCCATTCGCCAATCGGACGGCTCCTTGCTGAATCCGTTTCAACAGGCACAGCGCTATTCGGCCGCACTCCCCTATTCCCAGCGCCCACGTTGGATCGTCACCTGCAATTTTGAAGAATTTCTTATCTACGACATGGAAAAGCCCACGGGCGAACCGGAAAGCATCTTGCTGAAGGACTTGGGAAAGGAATATTACCGTCTGGAATTTCTCGCAGAAGAAAAGAGCGAGTTGTTGCACCGCGAGGAGCAAATCTCCATCAAAGCGGGTGAGCTTGTCGGCAGGCTGTACGATGCCATTTTGAAGCAGTACGTCCACCCGGAAAACCGGGAAACACTGCACAGTTTGAATATGCTGTGCGTCCGTCTCGTATTTTGTCTGTACGCCGAGGATGCCGGCATTTTCGGCGATCATTTGAAATTTTACAATTATATCAAGAGCTTTCCGGTCAAGGACGTGCGTCGTGCGCTGATCGATCTTTTTCACGTGCTCGATACCAAAGAGGAGGATCGCGACCCGTACATCGATGCCGCTTTGGCGGCATTTCCCTATGTAAACGGCGGACTGTTTGCCGACGAAAGCATCGAGATTCCCAACTTTACGCAGGAAATCGTCGATCTCCTTTTACACAACGCCAGCGAGGACTTCGACTGGTCACAGATTAGCCCCACCATCTTCGGTGCCGTGTTCGAGTCCACCCTGAACCCCGAAACACGGCGCAGCGGCGGTATGCACTACACCTCGATCGAAAATATCCACAAAGTAATCGATCCGCTGTTTTTGGATGATCTTCGGGACGAGCTGGCCGCCATTCAAGCACTGAAGGTGCCGAAGCTCCGTAGGGACAAGGCGGAGGCATTTCGTGAAAAGCTGGCCTCTCTCACCTTTTTCGATCCGGCCTGCGGCTCCGGCAATTTTCTGACCGAAACCTACATCTCCCTGCGCCGTTTGGAAAACGAAGCGTTGGATATTATCTATCAAGGGCAAATTCAAATCGGCTACGACGGCTTGATCAAAGTCTCCATCGGTCAGTTTTACGGCATCGAGATCAACGATTTTGCCGTAACCGTTGCCAAAACGGCGCTGTGGATCGCCGAAAGTCAAATGCTGAAGGAAACCGAGGATATTATCAACATGTCCCTCGAGTTTCTCCCGTTGAAATCCTATGCCAACGTTGTGGAAGGCAACGCCCTGCGTACCGAATGGGAAAGCATCGTGCCAAAGGATCGGTTAAGCTATATCATGGGCAATCCGCCGTTTGTCGGAGGTATGATGGCCACAAAAGAGCAGAAAGCCGATATGCTTTTTGCGATCGGGGATATCAAGGGACTTGGTGAATTGGATTACGTAGCGGCTTGGTATTATAAGGCAGCTGAATATATCCAAGGCACAACGATTCAAGTGGCATTTGTTTCAACCAATTCCATCTGTCAAGGACAGCAAGCAGTTACCCTTTGGAAACCGCTGTTTGAAAAGGGCGTTCGTATTCAATTTGCCCATCGTACGTTTATTTGGGACAGTGAAGCAACGGTCAAGGCTCACGTGCATTGCGTCATCGTTGGTTTTTCATTGCACAACAGAGCAAAAAAATCACTGTATGATAACAATTTGGTGCGATACGTTGAAAACATAAACTCTTATCTTACTGAGGCTCCGAATATCTTTGTGGAGAGCCGGACAAATCCGATCTGTGATATTCCTAAAATACGTTTTGGTAGCATGCCAAGAGATGGCGGCGGATTTATACTGTCCGACGAAGAAAAAGAGGAATTGTTAAAAAGAGAACCATTAGCAGAAAACTGGGTTCGCCCCTATCTCGGCGCATACGAATTTATAAACAACAAATCGCGTTGGTGTCTCTGGATGTTGGGTGCAAACCCCCATGAATTAAAGCAGTGCCCTACGGTTATGCACAGAATAGAAAGTGTGCGTGAATTCCGTGCAAACAGCGTAGCGGCTGGCACACGAAAATTTGCAGATACTCCAACGTTGTTTTGCCAGATAGCTCAGCCAAACAGCGAATACATCGCCGTTCCAAAAACCTCCTCGGAGAAAAGGCGGTATATCCCAATCGGCTTTCTTTCAAAAGCGGTCATTGCCAGTGATGCACTGTTTCTTGTTCCAAATGCGACGTTATACCATTTTGGTGTTCTCACGTCGAATGTCCACAATGCATGGATGAGAACCGTCTGTGGAAGGATGAAAAGCGATTACCGCTATGCCAAGGATATTGTCTACAACAATTTCCCGTGGCCGACGCCTACCGCTGAACAAAAAGCCAAAATCGAGCAGACGGCGCAGGAAATTCTGGACGCACGTGCCCTCTACCCCGATTGCTCGCTTGCTGATCTCTACGACGAGGTGACAATGCCGCCCGAACTGCGCAAAGCACATCAAGCCAACGACCGCGCCGTGATGCAGGCGTACGGCTTTGACGTAAAAACCACGACGGAAAGCTCCTGTGTAGCCGAGCTGATGAAGCTATACCAGGCTTTGACTGCAAAGTAATTAACCGATAACGTACAAAACGGAAACCGCACACCTGTGGTTTCCGTTTTTGTATCGTATGATATTATATCGCAACTCACCGCTCGACGACGCGGCAGGCTTCGATGCCATAGTATGAAAAGCACGCGACCGCTTCGTCGGTAATGCGTTCGCCACAGGTAACGATGGGAATTGCCGGAGGACAGGTCACTGCCGGCGAAGCCAACGTGCAACCAACGCACTCCCCCACCGGGCGTTCTACCGACGGTGACAGCAACGCTTCGCGCATGGTCATCACGCGCTCGGTACAAGGAATCCCCGGCGCCGTCGTTAAGATCGGAGCACGGGATTGAATCGACGTAAGCGCCTCTTTCAAGCGACTTAAGCCGTCCAGCCCGACCTGCGGTGTCAGCATCATCACCAGATAATCGGGATCGTAAAACTCGCAAAACACGCCGTCTTTTGACAACAGCGCGGCCAACTCACCGCCGGTGTAACCATACGCCTTCGTCGCAATCGTCAGCTTCAGCGGTTCGTTGCCGCACAGCATAAATCCGGCGCGCTTCAGCTCGCCCTTCAGCGCATCGACGGCAACGGAAAATTCCACCAGCTCACGCCGATATTCGGTTGCTAAATAGGCGTTGGCCCGATCCAACGATTGCAGGATCAGGTACGACGGGCTGGTCGAAGCAAACAACGACAGCGCTTCCTCGGCGTGCTCACCAAGCAAGGTGGGTGCCCGATGCGCAACGTGCAAATACGCACCGCCCGTCAGCACCGGCAACGTTTTGTGAGCGGAATCGCAACACAGATCAGCACCCAGTGCGATCGGATGGCAGGATTCCGGTAAAAAATGCAGATAGGCACCGTGGGCATTATCGACAAGCAACAGCACTCCATACCGGTGACAAACAGCGGCAATGGCCGACACGTCCTGCACGTTTCCCAAATAATCCGGGCTGGTCAGGTAGACGGCTACCGGCTTTTCCACAGTGCTTTGCAAATACCGCTCGACCGTATCGGCGCTGATATTGCAGGCGAGCAAGCTGGACGGCTGCGCGGGATAAATCCATTCGACCTCCATATCCAGCAACGCCGCGGCAGTCATAAAGGTTTTATGAGCGTTTCGCACCGCGGCGATCTTGGGGACTCTACCACAAGATTTGCCGTAAAGCAGGGACAGGTACAGCATCCCCCGAATCGCCAGCGAGGAGCCCTCGGCAGAATACAGCGTTTTGGCAGTGTTGAACAACGTCGCCGCATTTTCCTCACTTTGCCGGATCACGCCGGTTGCGTGATACAGCACGTCGGCACCGTCGATTTCCGTAATATCCCGAAGCTCGCAGCCCAACGCGCTTTGGCCTTTATGTCCCGGCATGTGCAGACGCAACGGCTGGCCGGAGATATAGCTCTGTACGAAATCACAAATCGGCGTGTTCACGAACGATCACCGACCGTTTTTGCCGCTTCCAGCATGATCGCACACTCCATGCGTTTGCGGAACAGATCACACCCGTACTCATACACGCCGCGCACCGAACCGGTTGCGTGATACGCATTGGCGGCACAACCGCCGGAGCAATACAGCTTGGCCCAGCAGTCACGACATTCCGGGCGCGCATAGACGTTGCAGGAAGCAAATTCATCTTGCATGGCGACGTTGGTCACACCGTTCCAAATATCGCCCAGCCGGAATTTTTCCTCACCGACGAATTGATGACAGGGGTACAGGTCGCCCCACGGTGTCACGGCCATGTATTCCGTGCCGGAACCGCAACCGGATAGCCGCTTATAAATGCAGGGGCCGCCCTTCAGGTCGATCATATAGTGGTAAAACGTAAACGGCCGACCTTCCCGATGACGCCGGAGCATCAGTTCCGCCAGCTTTTCATACTGCTCCATGACGATCGGCTTGTCCTGTTCCGTCAGTGCCGACGGATCGTCCGACGCACACACCACCGGCTCCATGCTCAATTCGGTGAAGCCAAGCGACAGCATCTCCTCAATGTCCTTTAAGAAATCGGGGTTGGCGTGGGTAAAGGTGCCGCGCATATAATAATTCTTGTTGCCGCGTTTTTCCACAAACCGCTGGAATTTGGGCACGATTTTATCCCAGCTTCCGTTTCCGGCGTAATCCACACGGAATCGGTCGTGAATCTCCTTGCGGCCGTCCAAGCTGAGTACCACGTTGCTCATCTCGCGGTTGGCAAAATCGATCACGTCGTCGTCCACCAGCACACCGTTAGTCGTCAAGGTAAAGCGGAAATTCTTGCCGCACTGCTTTTCACGCTCGCGCGCATAGGCGACCAGCTCTTTGATCATGTCGAAATTCATCAACGGCTCGCCACCGAAAAAGTCAACCTCCAAGTTCGTGCGCCCCGGCGAATTTTCGATCAGAAAATCCAGTGCGCGCTTGCCGACCTCCAGGCTCATGACGGCACGATCACCGTGGTATTTCCCCTGACTAGCAAAGCAGTAGGCGCAATTCAGGTTACAGGTGTGCGCCACGTGCAGGCACAGCGCCTTCACCACGCCGGCACTGCGATCCTTCAGCTCGCCGGCCATAGTAGAAAACGTGTCGGGGGCGTACAGCTTCCCGGCCTGCTTCAGCTCGTCAAGCTGTTCCAGACATTCTTCCAACTCACCGCGCGTCACGTCTTCCCGATCGGCATAGCGTGCCAACGCTTTTTCGATCACTTGCTCACGCGGCTCGGTTTCATACCACTGAATCAAATCGTAGGCGACCTCGTCCACCAAGTGGATCGAGCCGGAGTATACGTCCAGCACAATATTCAAGCCGCCCAGTTTATAGCAATGTATCATGTTTCTTTCTCCTGACCATCACAAAAAATGCCGCCCTTCGGCGGCATTTTGGAATTTGGATTACTTTTCTTCCTGCTTGTTTTCGCACTGCTGATTGGCAATACCGCAGCTGGTCTTGCAAGCGGACTGGCAAGAAGTCTGGCATTCGCCGCAACCGCCGTGCTTGGCGCTGTCGCACAGGTTTTTGGTATCCAAAGTCTGAATACGCTGCATGGATGCTACCCCCAAAGATTTTATAGTTTACTGTATTTTAACACACAATACCGCATAAGTCAATCACCGAAGCACAAAATTTTCACGTTTACTTACAGTTCGCCGGCAGAAATACCCCGGACGATCGTTCCGCCGCCCACAACCAGGTCCTCCTGATACAGCACCACCGCCTGCCCCGGCGTCACAGCACGCTGCGGCTCATCGAAAATCACGCGGAAGCTATTATCACCGTAAGGCTCCACCGTGGCCGGTGCTTCCCGTTGCTGATACCGGGTGCGCGCCATCACGCGTAACGGCGCTGTCAGCGATTCGATTGCGATCCAATTCGCGTGGTCGGCAATCAACGCCACCGAAAACAGAGACTCATGCCTCCCCAGTGTCACCGTGTTCGCCGTCGCATCCTTGGCGATGACGAATCGCGGTTCACCGAAGGCAATCCCCAGACCCTTGCGCTGTCCAATGGTATAAGCCGCCATACCGCGATGCCGGCCGAGCACCTGCCCGTCAGCATCCACAAAGTTGCCCGGAGTGCTCACCACACCCTGCTTTTTCTCCAGAAACGACAGATAATCTCCATCCGGCACGAAGCAAATATCCTGGCTATCCGGACGGTTGGCCGTAACCAAGCCGTGGCTTTCTGCCGATTTTCGCAAATCCGCTTTACAGTACTCCCCCAGTGGAAATACAATGTGCGCCAGTTGTTGTTGCGACAGCATATACAGCACATAGCTCTGATCCCGCGTCGAATCCACGGCTTTTTTTAACAGCCACCGTTCCCGATCGGCATCCCAGTGCGAACGAACGTAATGCCCCGTAGCAACCGCGTCGTAGCCTTCCTCCAGCGCCTGTTCCAGCATCCTGCCGAATTTCACGCAACGATTGCACACGATGCACGGATTGGGCGTTGCACCGTGGGTGTAGACGTTTACAAAATCGTGAACCACCGTTTCGCGGAACAGTGGGCTGTAATCCCACACCCGATGCGGAATCTGCAAGCGTTCCGCCACGGCGGCGGCATCGGCTTCGGCCCGCAACGTTGCTTCCGGCACTTGCAAAGGATCGGCGCATAGCCGCAACGTGACACCCTCGACCCGGTAGCCCTGCTCCTGCAAAAGCAACACGGCCATGGAGCTATCCACGCCACCACTCATCCCTACCAAAACTTTACGATTCATAATCGACTCCTTTTTGACTAAAAAAGCAAAAACCTCAAGAACCTTCGTCCTTGAGGCTTTGGAGCTACCGATCCGATTCGAACGGACGACCTGCTCATTACGAGTGAGCTGCTCTACCTGCTGAGCCACGGTAGCATAAACAGCTTTTGTATTATAGCAAAGTTTCGCCGTGTCGTCAAGAGGTATTTTTTCAATCCGTGGATTTTTCTGCAATTTTTCTCGAAATTTACGTATCACGGACGACGAAAAATGCCGCAGAGCGGTTTGCACTCTACGGCATTCGCTGTTAAATTTTACGTTTGTCGATCACACGAACCGCCTTGCCTTCGCTCCGGGCAATCGTTTTCGGTGCAACCAGCGTTACCTTGGCATAAATGCCCAGCATCGTTTTCAGCGCCGCCACCAGTGATTTCTCCAACTCACCGATCTTGCTTAACGCGTCGGAGAACATATCCGGGGTCATTTCCACCATGACCTCCAGCGTATCGGAATGGTTGACGCGATCTACCACGATCTGATAATTGGCCGGATACCCCTGCTCGATCAGCACGGTTTCGATCTGCGACGGGAATACGTTGACACCCTTGACGATCAGCATATCGTCGCTGCGGCCCATCGGCTTAGACATCTTCACGTGCGTGCGACCGCAGGCGCAAGGCTCGCGCGTCAACACGCAAATATCGCGTGTGCGATACCGTAACAGCGGAAACGCCTCTTTGGTAATCGAAGTAAATACCAGCTCGCCCTTTTCGCCGTCGGGCAACACCTCGCCCGTCTCAGGATCAATGATTTCCGCAATAAAGTGGTCCTCATTGATATGCATGCCCGTCTGCTCCGAGCACTCGAAGGCAACGCCGGGACCGGAGGTTTCCGTCAAGCCATAAATATCGTACGCTTTAATACCGAGCTTGCTCTCGATATCGTGGCGCATTTCTTCACTCCACGCCTCGGCACCGAAAATACCGGCTTTCAACTGAATTTGATCGCGCAAACCGCGTTCCTCAATCGATTCTGCCAAATAAGCGGCATACGAAGGAGTACAGCACAAAATCGTTGCGCCCAAATCGGTCATAAACTGTAACTGACGGTCGGTATTACCGGAAGACATCGGCAAGGTCAGGCAACCGACGCGGTGCGAACCGCCATGCAGACCGGCACCACCGGTAAACAGGCCATAGCCGTACGCCACCTGGCAAACGTCCTTCTTGGTACCGCCGGCGGCAACGATGGCACGCGCACAGCAATCCTCCCACAGATCGACGTCATGCTGGGTATAAAACGCCACCACACGCTTTCCGGTCGTGCCGGAGGTGGAATGAATACGCACGCAATCCTCTAACGGAGTTGCCAGCAAGCCGTAAGGATACGCATCGCGCAGGTCGCTTTTCGACAGAAACGGCAGCTTATGCAGATCGGCTACCCCACGGATATCCGCCGGCGTTACACCCTTTTCCTCCATTTTTTTGCGATAATACGTCACGTGCTCCCACACATGCTGCACCTGCTTCACCAGCCGCTCGTTCTGCCACGCTAAAATTTGCTCGCGTGAAGCGGTTTCAATTTCCGGTTGATAATACTTTAACATACCTGGTTGCCCCCTGTTCTTCAAACTGGCATTTAGGCTTCGCGTCCCAGCAGGAACGCCTGTTTATTCAGCTCTAAAAATTTTGGCGGAACGCTCTGCTCGATAGCATCCAGCCATTCGTCCAGCGTAAAGTCAAAATGGCGCGACAAATATCCCATCAGCACGATGTTGACCGCCTTGGAGGAGCCCGCTTTTTCTGCCAACTGCAAAGCGTCAAACGCCTCTATGTCAATACCTGCCGCCTGCATTTTGGCAACCAGCTCGGTCGGATAAGCCTGCGCTCCGGTAATCACCGGCATGGGGCTGATCTGTTGTGTATTAGCGATCACCTTGCCATTCGGCTTGAGATACGCCGTCCACCGAGCCGCCTCCAGCAACTCGAACGAAACGATATAATCAGCCTCGCCCTGATCGATAATCGGTGAATACACCTTATCACCAAAGCGGACATAGGTAACGACGCTACCTCCGCGCTGGCTCATACCGTGCACCTCGGACACCTTGATGTCGTATCCCTTGGTCAGCAACAACCGTCCGAGCAATTTGGAGGCAAGAAGGCTTCCCTGACCGCCAACGCCGACGATCATTACGTTTTTCGTTTTCACAGTCATACCTCCTGCATCTTCAAGGCATCGAATTTACAAAGCTGGGCACACACGCCACAACCGGTACACAAGGTGTTATCGATCGTCGCCTTTCCGTTTGCCATGCTGATAGCCGGGCAACCGATCTTCATACACATTTTACAGCTACGGCAACGGTCGGTATCCACCACCAACGGCTTGTTGTGCTTTACATATTTCAGCAACGCACACGGACGGCGCGAAATAATCACCGAAGGCTCGTCCACCGCCAATTCTTCGTTAATAACCGATTCGCACGCCGCCAAGTCATAAGGATCAACCACACGCACGCGCCGGATTCCCACCGCATGACACAGCGTTTCCAAATCGATCTTGGTACACGGATCGCCCTTCAAATTGAATCCGGTCGTCGGATTTTGCTGATGCCCCGTCATTCCGGTGATCGAATTATCCACAATAATAACCGTAGACGGCGACTCGTTATAAGCAACATTAATCAAACCGGTAACGCCGGAATGAATGAAGGTGGAATCTCCGATGACCGCCACGGCTTTTTTGCCGCTTGCCTTGGTGAAGCCGTGAAGTCCAGAAACCGAAGCGCCCATGCAGATGGTGCTGTCCAACGCACCCAACGGCGGCACCGCTCCCAGCGTATAGCAACCGATGTCACCCAACGCCGTGATCTTATTCTTCGCCAACGTATAAAAGAGCCCACGGTGCGGACAACCGGCACACATGACAGGCGGACGAGCCGGGATCGGCTCCTCCAGTTGGACACCGGCAGACGGCACTGCCTGATGCAGTGCTTCGGCTACCAGGTTTTGAGAAAACTCATCAATCACCGGGAAGCGATCCTTGCCGATCGGTGACAGGCCCAACTCACGACAATGCGTTTCAATAAAGCTATCCAGCTCCTCTACCACGCACAGTTGATCGACCGAAGCCGCAAAATCCCGTATTTTTTTCACCGGCAACGGCCAAATCATTCCCAGCTTAAGTACCGGGTAAGTATCGCCGCACACCTCTTTCACGTACTGATACGCGGTAGATGAGGTGATGATGCCAACCGAATGATCATGACCGTCTTCCACGCGGTTGATCGTCGCCGTTTCCGCATACTCCGTTAAGGCTTTGGTACGCGCTTCCACCACCGGATGCCGCCGCTTGGCGTTACCCGGCATCATAATGTATTTCTGCGGCGTTTTTTCATACTCCTTGCGGCACTCCACACGCTCCCCCGTTTCGACCACGCTTTGCGAGTGTGAAACGCGGGTGCACATTTTCAGCAAGACCGGTGTATCGAAGGTTTCCGACAGCTCGAACGCCAACTTGGAAAACGCGAGCACTTCCGCCGAATCGGCCGGCTCAAGCATCGGAATCTTGGAGGCGCGCGCATAATGACGGGAATCCTGCTCGTTTTGCGAGCTATGCATACCGGCATCATCCGCCACAGCAATCACCATACCGGCGTTCACGCCGGTATACGAGATGGTAAACAACGGGTCAGCGGCGACGTTCAAGCCGACGTGCTTCATACCGCAAAAGCTGCGGCTACCGGACAGCGACGCACCGAACGCCGACTCCATGGCGACTTTTTCATTGGGTGCCCACTCGGCATATACCTCCGGGTATTTGGCTACCGCTTCTGTGATCTCGGTACTGGGGGTACCGGGATAGCTGGAAACAAAGCAACAGCCAGCCTCATACAAACCGCGTGCTACCGCTTCGTTACCTAGCATCAATTTTTTCATAGGGAATCCTCCTTAATTACCAATCGAGTCCTTCGCAGTTACTTCCGCCTTGCGATCGTAGCATGAAAACACGTGGGAAACCAGTTCACGATCCGGCCGCGGTGTCAGCAAACTAACCACAGGGACCAGCACCAATCCGGCCAGCATGCAGAAAGCACCGGCGTTGATCGGGGACTGCAACCACACCGGGAACCAATCCTTCACCACGATATTCGCCAACATCACGACCGTGGAAAACACAAAGTTTACCCATACCGCCGGTTTCGTCACGCGTTTCCAATACAAACCGTACAGGAAGGGTGCTAAAAAAGCCCCTGCCAGCGCGCCCCAAGAAACGCCCATCAGCTGAGCGATGAAGGTAACGTTGGATTTGTACTGAATCAACGCCAAGATCACGGAGATCAGAATAAACACGACGATCAGCAAACGGATAATCAATAACTGCTTTCGCTCGTTAAGCTTCTTTACAAGTGTACCGCGAATAAAGTCAAGTGTCAAGGTGGAACTTGAAGCCAATACCAAAGAAGAGAGCGTAGACATCGAGGCGGACAGCACCAATACGATCACCACAGCGATCAAAATCGGTGACAGATCGGATAACATCGCCGGAATAATGGCATCGTAACCTTCGGTCGCCACGTCCACCCTGTCGCTGAACAACCTGCCAAAGCCACCCAAGAAATAGCAACCGCCGGCAACGACAAGTGCAAACAACGTAGAAATGATCGTGCCCTTTTTGATAGCCTGCTCGCTTTTGATGGCATAAAATTTTTGCACCATTTGCGGCAGCCCCCACGTTCCCAGCGACGTCAGCAAAACCACACCGAGCAGGCCGGTGGGATCAGGACCGAAGACGGAGTTGAACGCCCCCGGCTCGGCAGACGTTGCCGGATCGACCACCCGACCCAAATCGTTCAGCGCTTGTGTCAGTCCGCCCTGCGTATGCAAAACTGCTACAACAACCGCTAAAATACCAACGATCATAATAATTCCCTGAATAAAATCGTTGATAGCGGTTGCCATATAGCCACCGGCAATCACGTACACAGCCGTCAGTGCGGCCATCACGATCACACAAACGGAGTAGTCAATGTCAAAGGCCATACCGAACAACCGGCTAAGGCCGTTATACAGCGACGCGGTATACGGAATCAAAAACACAAAAATAATCACGGATGCCATCAGCTTCAGCGCGCGACTGTTAAACCGCTTTTCAAAAAATTGCGGCATGGTAGCACTGTCCAAATGCTGTGTCATCACACGCGTACGGCGTCCCAGCACCACCCAGGCAATCAGGGAACCGATCAGCGCATTGCCGATTCCGGCCCAGGTTGCCGCAATGCCGTATTTCCAACCGAATTGCCCGGCGTACCCAACGAAAACCACTGCCGAAAAGTACGAAGTGCCGTAAGCAAACGCCGTCAACCACGGGCCGACGTTACGACCACCCAGCACGAATCCATTGACGTCGGTAGAATGACGACGGCAGTACAGTCCCACGCCGATCATTACGCCGAAAAAAAACACCAACATACCGAGCTTAATTGCCAGATCCATAACGCATCCTCTTTTCTTTATCCGGTAATTTGCGATTCCACCAGTCGTCCGTGACAATATTTTTCACGCAGAACCGGCTTTTCAATTTTTCCGGTAGGATTACGCGGTACCGTGTCGAAAATAATCTTTTTAGGACGCTTATACCGCGGCAAGCCTTCGCAAAAAGCGTTGATCTCCTCTTCGGTGCAGGTCATCCCATCTTTGATCTCGATGATCGCCGCCGCGATCTCACCCAGTCGCGGATGCGGCAAGCCGATCACCGCCACGTCCTTGATTTTATCAAACCCACGTAAAAAGTCCTCGATCTGAACGGGATACAAGTTTTCGCCGCCGGAAATCACAACGTCCTTTTTGCGGTCAACCAAATAGATAAAGCCGTCCTGATCCTCGCGTGCCATATCGCCGGTGTACAACCAACCTTCCTTTAGCACCTCTGCCGTGGCTTCCTCATTTTTATAGTAGCACAGCATCACACCGGGGCCCTTGACAATCAGCTCACCCACGTCGCCGCGCTCTACCGGCTGGCCGTTGCCGTTCACAATGGCGCACTGCCATTGATAACCGGCCTTTCCGATCGCACCCACCTTATGAACGTTTTCAACACCCAAATGAACACACCCCGGTCCGATCGATTCCGAAAGGCCGTAGTTGGTGTCGTACAGATGATGCGGAAACACCTTTTTCCAGTGCATAATCAAACTCGGCGGAACCGGTTGCGCACCGATATGCATCAACCGCCATTGATCCAAATAGTAATCGTTCAGGTTGATACGCCCGGAATCGATCGCATCCAAAATATCCTGCGCCCATGGCACCAGCAACCATACGATGGTGCACTTTTCCTCGGTAACGGCGCGCAAAATCCATTCCGGCTTGACCCCGCGCAACAGCACGGCGCGCCCCCCCGCCTTCAGCGAACCGAACCAGTGCATTTTAGCGCCGGTATGGTACAACGGCGGAATACACAAGAATACGTCATCACGCGTTTGCCCGTGGTGCTTCTGCTCCACCTCACAGGCACAGGTCAGCGCCCGGTGATTATGCAAAATCGCTTTGGGAAAGCCGGTCGTTCCCGACGAAAAATAAATGGCCGCCAAATCCGTTTCTTCCAAAATCACCGGAGGCGCGCTGGAGGAGCAATACTCCATCAGACGCATGCAATCCTCGGAATAGGAGGGCCCGTTTTTACCGACGTAGAACAGCGAAACTCCCTTGAGCTCCTCGGTGATGGTATCGATCCGCGACACGAATTCCGGGCCAAACACCAACAGCTCCACGTCCGCCAGCTTGACGCAATAGGTTATTTCATCGGCGGCATAGCGAAAATTCATCGGTACGGCGATGCATCCCGCCTTCAAGATGCCAAAATAGATTGGCAACCACTCCATGCAATTCATCAAAAGAATACCAACCTTTGTTCCGCGCTTTAGCCCACGGCTGAGCAGAAGATTGGCAAAGCGATTGGCTCGCCGGTCAAAATCCTTCCAACTGATCTCGCGGCGATACGGCGCCTCCGGATTCGCGTTTTCAATCAGATTAAAATCTCGCCACGTTACCGCCTTATCGCGTTCTTCGGAAGGATTGATCTCCACCAAGGCGATATCCGAGCCGTATAGACGGGCATTGCGCTCCAAATACTCTGTAATAACCATTCGACGCACCTCTTCAACGTTGAAACGTATAATTCTAACAATGTAAAACAGTTTAGCACTTTTAAGTGCTAAAGTCAACACCTCTCCGCGCGGTTTCTCAAAAAAACATGCTTTTGAGAAAAAGAATTTATCGAGAGAGGCGTTTCGTAACCAAAATCATTTATACGGTATAAGCGAAACGACAGAAAGAAGATTGACCTTTCTCATTTCTGTTTTTATGTAACGGTAGAAAAAATAGCAATTATATGGTATACTAATATAATACTCAAACATGTTATTGTTCGAGCAGTATTGAGATATGGTCGCCTATACAACAGAGCAATAGTTCTAATAGAAAATATTGGAAACGAAGGTTTCTTTTTACTTAAATCAGCGGGCGCTCATAACGGTCTGGCTATGGCTTATTCCTCGGTTGGCGAGGTGGATAAAGCGTATAAGAATATCGGCAAGGTTATCGAATATTATTTTGGGGTTGAAGAAGCTTTAAAAAGCGGGAAGTATTCTTACAAAACACCAATGCTTGATACGCTCAGTTTTAGTCGAGATAATTTACACGCAAATTCAACCGTAACCGAGTTTGAAGATTGGTATGTAAAAATTGGATACGATTATAAAAACTACTTTGAAACAGTAATAAGCGACAAGCGTTTTCCTGTACTTCGTACAAGAATTGAGAAAATACTATCGGATATTAAGAAAGATAAGCGGAGATAATATTAAGGGTTATGCGCATTGCGGTGGCGCTGTTGAGTGCAAGACAACAGAGGGTAATGCAAGTGCCAAGGAAATATTGTTTATAAATAACACCGATAATAGACCGGAAGCCGTTGGAAAAAATGCGAAACGCTGACACAAATTGACATCGATATTTTTGCAAATACCACGCACACTACTAGGGCAAACGCAAGATAAAATACAGGCGACAGCCAATCTACGTTTGAGAGGTGTAAGAGTAATGTCCAGCAAAAACAGTATGATCCCGGAGGCTCGCGACGGTCTCAACCGCTTTAAGATGGAAGCGGCCAACGAGGTCGGCGTGACCCTGAAGCAGGGCTACAACGGCGATCTGACTGCCAAGCAAGCCGGTTCCATCGGCGGTCAGATGGTCAAGAACAGCTGTCCCACACGAAACACGAAAACCGTCAGCTTTGAGC
>CAYMHR010000029.1:0-17414 GCA_964390295.1 uncultured Eubacteriales bacterium | reverse complement strand
GTTGCTCTATCCTCTTTATAGGCAAAAGCCATAAAAAATAAGTGCGTTAGGTCTTAAAAACCTTTCGCACTTATTGTAAAACTTTTTAGATTTGAAAAAATTAAAAAATAACCCTTTACAAACGACACTTGCCATGTTATAATAACAAAGCGCGTAAACGCGTATCCCTTACCCGGTTTGCGGAGTATGCCCCTGTGGGGACACACCGTTTCCCTTTCTGGGTCTGCGGAAAATAATGAAAGAGGTGTTATAACCATGTTAGCACAGGAAAAAACCGAAATCATGAAGGCGTATGCCACTCACGAAGGCGACACCGGCTCTCCGGAAGTCCAGATCGCCGTACTGACCAAGCGCATCAACGATTTGACCGAGCACTTGAAAGTGCACAAGAAGGATCACCACTCCCGCCGCGGTCTGCTGAAGATGGTCGGCCATCGCCGCAACCTGCTGAACTACCTGATGAAGAAGGATATCACCCGGTATCGTGCAATCATCGAAAAGCTCGGCATCCGCAAATAAGATTGCGCTATGAGGCAGGCGGGTATCCGCCTGCCTCTGTCTGCTTTCTTATCTTCTTTTACCGCTAACGACACGGACAAGCGGTTTTTTAGCAGTGAAACGAGCGCTTTTCCATAAAACGTTGGTTTTATTGCTAAAGGCCCTGCCTCGTGTCGTTCGGAAATATATTCTGAACGGAGGATTTTATCATGTTTGAAAACTACCGCGTGTATGAGACCACACTGGCCGGTCGTCCCCTGAAGGTGGAAGTCGGCAAAATGGCTCAGCTCTCCAACGGCTCCTGCATGGTGCGCTACGGCGACACCGCCATTCTGTGCAACGTCACCGCTTCGGCGAAGCCGCGTGACGGCGTGGACTTCTTCCCCTTGTCCGTAGACTATGAGGAAAAGCTGTACGCTGTGGGCCACATTCCGGGCTCCTTCCAACGCCGTGAAGGTCGTCCCACCGAAAAGGCGATCCTGACCTCCCGTGTCATCGACCGTCCGATCCGCCCGCTGTTCCCGAAGGATATGCGGAACGACGTTTCCATCGTCTGCACCGTGATGTCGGTCGATCCCAATTGTCCGCCGGAAACCACCGCTATGATCGGCGCTTCCATCGCTATTTCCATCTCGGATATTCCGTGGGATGGCCCGATCTCCGGCGTTGTCGTCGGTTTGGTGGACGGTGAATACGTCATCAACCCCACCGCCGAGCAGGAGAAACGCTCCGAAATGCACGTCACCGTGGCCTCTACCGCCGATTTGGTCGCTATGATTGAAGCCGGTGCCAACGAGATCGACAACGATACGATGTTCAACGGTATCATGGCCGGTCATGAAGCCAACCAGAAAATCGTGGAATTTATCAAAAATATCCAGGCGGAAATCGGCAAGCCGAAATTCGCCTTCCAGTCCAACGATCCCGATCCGGCAATGTTCGAAGCCGTGAAAGAATTTGCCATCGAGGACGTGCGTTACGCGCTGGATACCGATGACAAGCTGGTACGCGACGAGCGCTTGCGTCCGGTATACGACAAGGTGCACGAGCGCTTTGACGGCGAATATCCGGAGGAAATCGCCAAGTTGGACGAATGTCTCTACAAACTGCAAAAGTTCGTTGTCCGTCGCTGGTTGCTGGACGACGGAAAGCGCGTAGACGGCCGCGGCATCGACGAGATTCGCCCGTTGGCTGCCGAAGTGGATTTGCTACCCCGTGTACACGGCTCCGGTATGTTCACGCGCGGTCAGACGCAGGTGCTGACCACCGTTACACTGGGTAATCCCGACGATGCCCAGATGTTGGACGGACTGGATGAAGAAACCGAAAAGCGCTACATGCACCATTACAACTTCCCCTCCTATTCGGTGGGTGAAACCAAGCCCTCCCGCGGCCCCGGCCGTCGTGAAATCGGTCACGGTGCCCTGGCAGAGCGCGCTTTGGTACCGGTGCTTCCCTCGCAGGAAGAATTCCCCTACACCATGCGTTTGGTGTCCGAGGTGCTCTCCTCCAACGGTTCCACCTCGCAGGCTTCCATCTGTGGCTCCACGTTGGCTTTGATGGCCGCCGGTGTGCCGATCAAGGCTCCGGTTGCCGGTATCTCCTGCGGTCTGGTGACCGAAGGAGATCGCTTCATGACGATGGTGGACATCCAAGGCTTGGAAGACTTCTTTGGCGATATGGACTTTAAGGTCGGCGGCACACATAAGGGTATCACCGCCATTCAGATGGACCTGAAGGTGCACGGTTTGACCCCCGCTATCATTAAGGAAGCGCTGGAAAAAACCTACAAGGCACGCCTGTACATTCTCGATGAGATCATGCTCAAAGCGATCCCTGCCGTTCGTCCGGAGCTGTCCCCCTATGCTCCCAAGATGCTGACTACCAAGATCGACGTCGACAAGATCCGTGAAGTTATCGGCAAGGGCGGCGCTGTGATTCAAAAGATTCAAGCCGACTATAACTGCGACGTGACCGTGGAAGAAGACGGTACCATTTTCATCTCGGCTGTTAACACCGAAAATGCCAACCGTGCTTTGGCGGTCATCGAAACCATCGCTAAGGACCCTGAAATCGGTGCAATCTATAAGGGCCGTGTCACTCGCTTGATGGCGTTTGGTGCTTTTGTAGAAATCGCGCCCGGCAAGGAAGGCTTGGTTCACATCAGCAAGCTGGATGTGAAACGCGTGGAAAAGGTGGAGGACATCGTTTCCGTCGGTGACGAAGTGCTGGTCAAGGTCGTGGAAATCGACGAACAAGGCCGCATCAATCTATCTCGCCGCGATGCGCTGATCCAGGTAGAGGGACTGACTCCCGAACCGACTGCTCCGCGTGAGGCTTCCTCTCGCCCGGCCTCTCGTCAGGGTGGCTTCCGCCGCCGCGACGACCGTCGCCGTGACGACTGATCTGTAAACTGAAATCCTCCCCGAACGCTTTGACGTTCGGGGAGGATTTATCGTTTGCCATTTGTGAAAACAAAAAGAAAGCCCACACCGGGAACAATACCCCGTGTGGGCTTTGCTGTGGTGGGCGTAAACGGACTCGAACCGCTGACCTCCTGCGTGTGAAGCAGGCGCTCTAACCAGCTGAGCTATACGCCCATATTCAGCCGCCGCTATTGCAACGACCAAACGTGATGGTGACCCGAACGGGAATCGAACCCGTGTTACCGCCGTGAAAGGGCGGTGTCTTAACCGCTTGACCATCGGGCCGGATGGTGGCTGTAATTGGATTCGAACCAATGACACTGCGGGTATGAACCGCATGCTCTAGCCAACTGAGCTATACAGCCGCGTGTGCGCCCCTTTAGGGGACGCAGACTATTATATAGTATAACGGTACCGTTTGTCAAGCCTGTTTTTCAGAAAATAGCAAATTCTTTCAGAAATTATTTCTCAACGGCTGTATTTTCCAACGGCATAGTAATGGTGATACAATGCACGGGGCAATTTTCGGCACACAAGCCGCAGCCAACGCATTTTTTCGGATCAATCGACGCCAGATTATCCGTAACCGATACCGCATCGTATTGGCATATCTTAACGCATTTACCGCAGCCGATACAACCCACCTTGCACGCAGCGCGTGTTGCGGCACCCTTTTCGTGACTGGAGCAACGCACAACACCCAAAACGTGACTGTCGTACATGGCGATCAAGCCCTTGGGACAAGCGGAAACGCACTTGGTACAGCCGCGACATACGGTGGGATCGACACACGCCAGGCCATCCTTGACCGAAATGGCCTCATACTCGCACACAGAGGCGCAATCGCCATAGCCGAGGCATCCGGCATTGCACAGCCAGTTGCCGCCGTAAAATTGGGCCGCAGCGCGGCAAGAATGGATGCCGTGGTAGTCCAGCTTGCGCGAGGTAAACTCCTCACAACCGCCGCAACGTACCATGGCCGTTTTGTGCGCCACCTCACCACCGGTAACACCGAGCAATCGCGCCGTGGCTTCGGCAACCGTCACGCCGCCCGGCGAGCATAAGCCGACCTTGGCCCCATGGTTCGCCATGGCGTCGGCGTATCCGTCACAGCCGGAATATCCACAGGCACCACAGTTAGCACCGGGCAGCAATTCCCGTAACGCCTCTGCTTTTTCATCTTTCGGAACAGCCATCAATACGGAGGCCACCGCCAAAATCAAGCCGGCAAGCAGGCCAATGCCGCCCACGACCAACACCGCCAACAGAATGGTGTTCATTTCTTTCCCTCCCCCGATTACAGTCCAAAGAGCCCTTGGAAGCCGAGAAACGATACCGAAACGATCGAAGCAGCCACCAACGTGATCGGCAATCCTTTGAGAGTTTCCGGAACCTCTGCGCTTTCCAACCGCTCACGCACGCCGGAAAACATCACCATCGCCAGCAGAAAGCCCAATCCGGCTCCCAGGGAGTTGACAACCGATTCCACAAAGGTGTAATCGCTGTCAATATTCAGAAGCGTAACACCCAGCACCGCGCAGTTGGTGGTGATCAGCGGCAGATAGATGCCCAGCGACTGGTACAGCGGCGGTATGAACCGACGCAATACAATCTCTACCAGTTGTACCAACGCCGCGATGATTAAAATGAATACGATCGTCTGCAAATAGGCCAGATCGTTCGGAAGCAACAAATAGTGATAAATCGGCCACGTGGCAACAGTGGACATCAGCATAACGAAAATAACGGCCACCGACATACCCACCGCGGAATTCAGCTTTTTTGAAACGCCCAAAAACGGACAAATCCCTAAAAACTGCGACAGGACGTAATTGTTGACCAGCAAACCGCCAATCAGAATGGCAAACAAATTATTCATGCTCCGCCGCCTCCTTTCCGTGGCAGGCTTCCGCCATGGGACAGGCGACACAAGCCGTCGTCTGTCCCAGTTCGCGACGAGTTTCGCTTTTTTCCAGTCGAATCGACAAACGGTTGGTCAGCCAAATCAACATTCCAAACACAAAGAAGCCGCCGGCGGGAAGAACGAAAATAGCGATCGGAGGAAACAGTCCGCCTTCCGGCCATCCGAAGATGGTTCCGTTGCCGAGGAATTCCCGAATACTGCCCATAACGATCAGAGCGGCGGTGAAGCCGGCCCCCATTCCCAAACCGTCCAGCGCCGACAAACCGACACTGTTTTTGCTGGCAAACGCTTCAGCACGTCCGAAAATAATACAGTTCACTACGATCAGGGGCAAATAAATCCCCAACGCCTCATCGACGGAAGGCAGGTAGGCTTTCACGATCATTTGTACGATCGTGGTAAACCCGGCAATGACCACAATATACGAGGGCAAGCGCACCTTGTCGGGAATCAGCTTGCGGAGTAACGAAATCACGATATTGGAGCATAGCAAAACGAACGTGGTAGCGGCTCCCATGCACAAGCCGTTGACCGCCTGCGTTGTTACCGCCAAGGTAGCGCACGTTCCCAACACCAAACGAAACACCGGATTTTCCCGCAACAGTCCTTTGGAGAAGGTGTTCCAGTATCGATTACTCATCCGCGTTTCCCTCCTTTACCAGTTGGTACCATGCGATCGCTTGATTAACGCCCTTGCAAACGCCCGTGGACGTTTTCGTCGCCTGCGAAACGGCATCGATGTCGTTCCCCATCACGATCTCACGATCGGCGCTATAGTTTTTCAACTCATCCAAAAAGCCGGCCTTGATCACCTTGTCCACGTATCCGGCTGTCTCGTTGTCGTCAGTGATCTTCACGCCGGAGATGGTTCCGTCGGACAAAATGCCGGTCATAACGGTAAGACCCGCGCTTTTTCCGGCGGCCGTGGCGGTGAAAACATATCCTACGACGGTGCCATCGTTCTGCTTGGCAATATAATACGTGACCTCGTCATCGTCCGTCGTCAAAACCGCTTTTTCAAATCGATCCGACGCAATCACTTCCTGCCGTGCGGCCGTTTCGATCTGTTCTGTGCGTTCGGCAATCACATCCTTGGTTAAGGCGTTGGTACCCGCCAAAGCGGCCGTCACTACTACGGCGATCACCGTCAGCGACAACGCCGACACCGCGATCTCTCGAATGGTCTTCATTTCGCCACCGCCTTTCCGCGCTGTTTGCCAAAGGGACGCGGACGAACAACCCGTTCGATCAGCGGCGTTAAAATATTCATGATAACGATGGCGAAGGAAACGCCATCCGGCAACGATCCATACAAGCGGATCAACACCGTCAGCAGGCCGCAACCAATCGCATAAACCAGCTTGCCGGAACGGTTGATCGGGCACGTGGCGTAATCGGTCGCCATGAAAATGGCGCCGAGCATTAAACCGCCCGACAAAATATGCGTTACCGGATCAGCACCCAACAACCACGTTAAAACGAACACCGTGCCGATATACACCAAGGGGATCATCGGACTGATAACGCGACGAATCACCAAATAAATGCCGCCGACGATCAGCGCGATCACACAGGTTTCACCCAATGAGCCGCCGCGCTGACCGAACAGCAACGGCAAGGCGTCGATCTCCACACCGGGATCGGCTGCCATTTGCGCCAACGGTGTCGGTGAAGAAACGGCATCCACGGCACTCAAGGCACCTATTGGATCGGACAGCCACGTAAGCGGATCAACCCAGTTGTTCATGGTTTCGGGGAAGCTACCCATCAGTACGATTCGACCGACCAAGGCCGGGTTGACGAAATTTTGTCCCAAGCCACCAAACATCTGCTTGGCAACCACGATCGCCACCACACTTCCGAAGGCCGCCTGCCACAGTGGGATCGTCACCGGCAGATTAAAGGACAACAGCAACCCGGTAACTACTGCGGATAAATCCCCCACCGTTTGAGGACGCTTCATCACACGACGACTGAGATATTCCGCCGCCAGTGCCGAAGCGACGCACACCAGCTCAACCGCCAACGCACGAAAGCCGAACAGCCATACCGTGGCAATCAAAGCGGGAACCAGTGCAATGATGACGTCGCGCATAATATCGCGGGTATTCATACCGCAATGCACGTGTGGCGATGAAGAAACCAACAACGTATTATGTTCCATAGTTTTCCTTCCTCCCTGCGTTATCGTGTCGTACGTAAAACGTCTTTGGCCATGCGAATCGTTTGCAAAATCGGACGGTGTGCCGGACACGAAAACGTGCAACAACCACATTCCATGCAGGTCATCGTCGACAATCGACGTAAGGCTTCCAAATCGTTCGCCATATACGCTTTGGTAATCGAGGTCGGCAACAGCTTCATGGGACAGGCATCCACGCACCGACCGCAACGAATACACGTGCTGGCTGGTATTTCACGGACATCTTCTTCAGCAAGTGCCACGATAGCGTTGTTTTGCTTGAGAACCGGCAATTCGGCGTTCATCAGCGCCTGTCCCATCATCGGACCACCGTACAGGAGCTTACGAACCTGCTTTTTCAAGCCAACGTAGTTCAGCACGTCCTGCACCGGCGTTCCGATCCACGTCCGCAAATTCATAGGACGCTCTACCGCCGAACCGGCAATCGTCAACCGCTTACGAATCAAGGGTGTTCCCGTTTTGAGATACCGCCGCAGTTTGGCAACGGTTGTGACGTTCATCACGATACACCCCACGTCGGCCGGCAAGCCGCCGGCAGGAACGATTCGCCCGGTACATTCCGCAATCAGCACCTTTTCTGCGCCCTGCGGATACCGCGTGTGCAACGCTTTGACGGTAATGGAGCGGCGCGGGTCGTTAATCGTTGCCGCCATGTGCGACAATACGGCAATCGCCGCTGGCTTATTGCTTTCAATACCGATTACTGCACGACCGGCACCCAAAAAGGTCATCACCGTGCGTAAACCGGAAATAATATCCCAGGAATTTTCCATGCACTCCCGATAATCGGTGACAATATACGGCTCACATTCTGCCGCATTGATAATGATCGTATCAATTTGATCGCGATTTTTCGGATTCAGCTTTACGTGAGTCGGGAAACCGGCACCACCAAGCCCCACCAATCCGGAATCGCGTACCGCTTCAATAAATTCCTCGAAGGTTTTCGGTTCATGCGGCTTCATGCTGCTATGCGGACGACGCTCGCCATCGGAAACGATTACCAGCGCTTGCGACCGTCGACCGCCGGGAAGCAGGACTTCCTTCATTTCGGTGACGGTGCCGGAGATGCTGCTATGAATCGGTGCCGACACGGGTGCGTCACTATCGGCAACAACTTGTCCAACATCCACGGTATCCCCTACCTTAACCGTGGGAACGCACGGGGCGCCGATGTGTTGCAAGGTGGGCAAAATAATTTTTTCTGGCAACGGCATGGTAACGCTTTCCACGTCCGCGGCATCCTTATGCTGCAGCGGGTGCACACCACCATGCGGCCTCCAAGCATTTGTAAAACGAGACATACGATCACACCTTCCCGGAATTCTGATTAGGCTGAAAAGCGACGAAGATACGGATGAGTAACGTTGAGCACCAAGCCGGTAATGATACCGGTGGGGATCGAGGTCAACAGCAGCAGGGGAACGTAGTAGCGCATGGCTGTTCCCAGCAAGCAGAAGGACACGATCAGTTGCCCGACTGTGTGTGCCGATGCGCCCAAAACGCCGATGCCGATAAAGCTGACGTAGCGGCGGCACAGACAATACGCCAGTGCCATAACCAACAGCGCCGCCGTTCCGCCGACAGCGCTCATAAGACACGCAACGGGGCCGCGCAACAAGGCAAAGACGGCTTTGACCGACGTGATCCCGGCTGCACAGGGAAAAGACAGCTCCGCCAACGCGTACATGACCGCTAAATTCGCCAGTCCCAAACGCGCGCCCGGAATCGGTAAAGGCGGTAAGCACCCCTCCAGAAAGGATAAGACCAATGCTACGGCAGATAACAAAGCGGTTGCCGTCAGGCGATAGATGCGTTGTTGCTTCATGCCGTCACCCCATCCACCGTATTGTCGGCACCGATCAACCGTACACACACATCGGCAGGCACGCAAGCGGCAGCTTGTCCACTGCGTGACAGCCATCCGCTGTGAACGCACACCTGGTCCGGACAATCGCTGTGTTCCACGCGAACACGACCGTCGGCAATCTGTACGACCAGCTCGATATGGTTGTTGCCGGTAATCTCGATACGGCGGTTTTCCTCCAACGAAAAAAACGCCGAGGAACCGTCCGGGTATTGAACAGAAACCCGAACTGCCGGCGCACGATGAAACCATATACCGATGCCAGAAAGCAGTGCCGCCGTCAGCACGACGCACACCACGACCAAATCTCCGCGCCGCAACCACACCGGTCTCATTCGTCTCCCTCGTCTCATTGCTCCGCGCACATCCTTTATTCAAAAATATTATACAACGGCCGCTTGGTAATTACAAGCAGAAATTCTCACAAAAGCAGAGATATTAATAGCATTTCCCGTGCTTTCTCATAAACGCCTTGAAAATCAGACAACGGCAAGGGATTGACGCCTTTGCCCAGCTCGATCGTAAAGCCGTGACGCCGATACGTGCGGATAAACCAATCCTTAAATCCGCCATGAGCCGCCATCCCCTCCGGCGAAGCAACCATGGTATACCCGGAAGCCGCCGCCATCACGCGCGCCATCAGCTCCGCTGTCGGCGGCGTATCCATTCCGTATTGCCAGTAAATCTCCTCTCCTGACTATGGAGAGCCACGACGTGACGAAAGGCGGCACGACTACACAAATCGACCAATGCTCGCGTTTCCGGCTCACTTTCCGCTTTTGGTCCTCCCCACTGTCTGGCAGAAAAGCCCGTGATGTCTTTTTTTCGTTCCGCCTGTTGCAATTTTTGCCAACCTGCGTTAAAATTATGATTGATGTCCACGCCGTTGGCGTTGGCCTGCCATCGACCCGGTTCATCGCCGCCAGCAGATCGGATCGCCGTTGCACGTTCTTCCGCCGATGACGAACCGTGAAGCGCGATTTCCACGCCGTCCGGATTTACCATGGGAACCAGCACCGCACAGCGTCCCGCCAAAGCGCGCCGAACGTTGATTCCGTGTAGCTCCTGCCCACGTTCCACCGCTTGGCACAGCTCCTCACACAAGCGTAAGCAGACCCAAGTGGTCAACCACTCCTGACCGTGAAACGCCGCCGCCATCAACACGCGCTCCCGTCCGCTTCCCATGGTCATTCCCAACAGGTTGCGCCCCAGCACGCTTTGCCCGATCGGAGCCACACATAAAAACGGATACCGTGCAGACAGTGCTCCCTCCATGCCGCACGTCGTTCCATAATCCATCGGTTGAATCGTCGTAACGTATTTCATCCCGTTCACTCCCTACCGTCACCTTATGTCAAAGGAGCTTGCCTTATGAATTTAGAAGAAAAAACGTTGACCCAAGAATACCGCTTTAAGGGACGCATTATCAACCTGCGCACCGACACCGCCGAATTGCCGAACGGCGCCGTATCCGGTCGCGAGGTGGTTGAACACCCCGGCGGCGTATGCGTGGCACCGATGACCGACGACGGTGAGCTTCTGTTCGTTCGTCAATTTCGCTATCCCTACGGAGAGGTGCTGTTGGAGCTTCCTGCCGGAAAGCGAGACCGCTCCGGCGAAGAGCCACTGGAATGCGGCAAGCGCGAACTGTTGGAGGAAACCGGTGCCACCGCCAGCCGCTACCGCTCTCTCGGTCGCGTATACCCGTCGCCCGGCTATTGTAACGAGGTGATTTACCTGTATTTAGCCGAGGGGCTTACGTTTGGCGAGTCACAACCTGACGAGGACGAATTCGTCGAGGTAGAGCGTATTCCGCTGGAGCGCGCGGTTGAGATGGTGCTAAACGGTGAAATTCCCGATTCCAAAACGCAGATTGCCGTTTTGAAAATCGCACAGCTGATGCAAAAGCGATAAAACCGTATATTTCTTTGGTATCATTTAAGCGCAGGCTTGCCAAGCCTGCGCTTTTTGTTCTGTTTAGCGCAGGTTCTATCATACAGTATCCGGGGAGGGGTTCCATGCTGGATAAACTGGTTGTTATCGGCTACCTGTTGCTTCTCATCATCATTGGCTTGCGCGGTGGCAGAACGGTAAAAAGCGTTAACGATTTCACTGCTTCCGGCAAAAAATGCGGTAGCTTCATGCTGTTTGCAACGCTTTCCGCTTCGTTCGTCGGCGGCGGATATTCCTCCGGCAATGCGGCTGCCGCTTATGAAACCGGCATCGGAACGGCACTGGCACTCTTTGGCTTCAGCATCGGCATGCTGTTGATTGGCAAATTGTTAGTACCGGGGGTCGCTCGGTTTCCCCATGCCACCACCGTCGGTGACGTTATGGGAGCCGCTTACGGCGAATCGGTTCGTCGGCTGACCGGCATATTTTCGTTCCTTTGCTGTGCCGGTGTCGTCGGTGCGCAGATGGAATCCATTGGTATCGTGTTTCACTCCCTGCTGGGAGTTTCACACACCGTCGGTACGCTCATCGGTTGTTCGGTCGTATTGCTATATACCACGTTCGGCGGTATGTCCTCCGTGTTGGTTGTCGACGTTATCCAGTTTTTGCTGTTGGCCATCGGCATGCCGCTGCTGTTGCTCATTGCCATTACAGCCGGCGGTGGTGTCGCCGCCGTGTGGGAATCCATTCCGCCTTCTCTGCTCCACCCCTTCAATGCCACGTCCCCATTGGCATGGCTCTCTCTGTTTTTTGCCATGATGTGCGGTGAAGCGCTGGCTCCGCCGTATATGCAGCGTCTGCTTATCGGAAAAAGCCCTCAAGCCACGGCACGCGGAACGATATACAGCGGACTGTTTTCCATGCCGTTCTTTTTGATAACGGCCGGTATCGGCTTGGCGGCACGCGCTCTTCGTTTCGAGAGCGAGGCAAAATCCGTCATGCCGGAGCTGATCCTTCGTATCCTGCCGGCAGGATTGCGCGGCTTGCTGATGGCGGCGATGACCTCCATCATTCTTTCGGCCGCCGACGGATTTCTGAACGGAGCCACCGTCAGTCTGGTGTGCGACACCATCCTCCCCCACCACCCGGAGATGAACCGGCGCGAGCAACTTCACTGTCTCCGTTGGGTCAACCTAATAACCGGGGTAACCGCCATGGTGCTGGCGTTTGCCATCCCGGACGTTTTTTCCATACTGCTGATCGCCTATTCCTTTTGGAGCCCCTCGATTCTCGTCCCTTTGTCCGCCGCCTTGCTGGGTATCCGCTCCAGCCGACGTTCCTGCCTGCTGTCGCTGGTCACCGGCTTTACCACTTGCTTACTGTGGAATCAATGTCTGCACCAGCCGTTCGGTATCGACGGCTGTATCGTCGGCATCGGTGCCAATCTGGTTGTCTTTATAATCAGCACGTATCACGACCGACGTCAAAACGATTTCCCGACGTTGCCGCCATCCATGAAACGGCATCGTTCCAAAAACTAAGAGCGTGCGGACCCTCAAAAACGATAAAACGGCCGAACGGTTTACTACCGTTCGGCCGTTTTCGACGTTATTTATTTCAGAGGGCGAGCGTGCCAAATCGTTTCCGCATAATCCCCAATGGAGCGATCCGAAGAAAATTTTCCGCTGCACGCCGTGTTGAGCAACGCCATGCGCGCCCATGCCTCACGGTCACGGTAGACTTCCCCGGACAAGCGTTGTGCCTGCTGGTACGAGGCAAAATCCGCCAGTACCATATAGGGGTCCTTGCCGGACAGGGAAGCGGCTATATCCGCATACGTGCGACCGCCAAAGCCCTTGTACATGGCATCGACGGCACGACGAATACGCGGGTCGGCATGATAATACTCCTGAGGATGGTATCCTGCCTGTCGGCGCGCCGTTACTTCCTGCTCGTTCATGCCGAACAGAAACATATTTTCCGCGCCCACCTGCTGGCAAATTTCCACGTTGGCGCCGTCCAGCGTACCCAACGTGATCGCGCCGTTCATCATCAGCTTCATATTGCCGGTTCCGCTGGCCTCCGTGCCTGCTAGGGATATTTGCTCGCTGATATCTGCCGCCGGCATCAGCAGCTCCGCCAGCGTCACGCGATAATCCTCCAAATACACCACCCGTAGCTTTTCACGAATCATCGGGTCTTTTTCGATTTCTTCGGATAGCTTACAAATAAAGCGGATAATCTCCTTCGCCAGAAAATACCCCGGTGCCGACTTTGCGCCAAAAATATAAGCGCGCGGTGCCATATCCAACGTGGGGTCCTCTTTCAGCGACAGATACGTGTCCAAAATATTTAAGGCGTTGAGATGCTGTCGCTTATACTCGTGCAACCGCTTAACCTGCACGTCAAAAATCGACTGCGGGTCAACCGTGATCCCGTTGTACTTTTTAATATATTTTGCCAGCCGCTCCTTGTTGCGCTGCTTAATCGCCATGAATTCCGCGCGTGCCGAAGCATCCTCAGCCAACGGCTTTAGTCGTTCCAGCTCGGCGGCATCCAACACGAAGCCATCCCCAATTTTCTCGGTGATAAACGCCGTCAGTTCCGGATTGGCCTGACACAGCCAGCGACGATGTGCGATACCGTTGGTCACGTTGCAGAACTTGTCGGGCATCACGCTGTAGGCATCCTGAAACACGGTTTCCTTCAGAATCTCGCTGTGAATCTGTGCCACACCGTTCACCGCATGCGAAGCCGCCACACACAGGTTTGCCATGCGTACCACGCCGTAGCTGATAATCGCCATACGGCTGACCTTTTCCACGTCACCGCCGGTTGCCGCCATCATTTCGGCACCGAAGCGATTGTTGATCTCGCAAACGATTTGGTGAATACGCGGCAACCGCTGGCGGAACAAGTCTTCCGGCCAACACTCCAGCGCTTCCGCCATCACCGTGTGATTGGTATAGGCTACCGTGCGGGTCACGATATCCCACGCCTTTTCCCAGGTATAGCCACATTCATCCAGCAAAATACGCATCAATTCGGGGATCGCCAAGGTCGGATGCGTATCATTGATATGGATCGCCGCCATTTCGGGCAGGTTATCCAGCGTCCCGAATTGCTCCAAATGGCGCTGTACAATATCCTGAACCGAGGCCGAAGCCAAAAAATACTGCTGTGACAGGCGGAGCGATTTTCCCTCGCGATGATTGTCCGCCGGATAAAGCACCTGCGTAATAATTTCCGCCATGGCCTTCTGCTCTACGGCGCGCATGTATTCTCCCTGATTAAACAGAGACATATCCATGCCCGGTGCCGTAGCCTTCCACAAACGCAACGTGGAAACGCCCTTGCCGTCCTTACCGGCCACCATCAGATCAAAGGGCTGTGCGATCACGCGTGTTGCGTCGACGTGCTCCACGTGGTGGTAGGTACCGTCCCACCACTCGCGAACCGCACCGTCAAACAGCACCTCTTTGGCCAATTCCGGCCGCGGAAGTAACCAGCACTGCCCACCCGGCAGCCAAAAATCGGGTAGCTCCGTCTGCCAGCCATCCACCAGCTTTTGGCGGAAAATGCCGCACTCATACAGCAACGAATACCCAATCGCCGGGATCGACGACGTGGCCAAGCCATCCAAAAAACAGGCTGCCAACCGTCCCAAGCCACCGTTGCCGAGACCGGCATCCATGGCCTTCTGCTCTACGGCGCGCATGTATTCTCCCTGATTAAACAGAGACATATCCATGCCCGGTGCCGTAGCCTTCCACAAACGCAACGTGGAAACGCCCTTGCCGTCCTTACCGGCCACCATCAGATCAAAGGGCTGTGCGATCACGCGTGTTGCGTCGACGTGCTCCACGTGGTGGTAGGTACCGTCCCACCACTCGCGAACCGCACCGTCAAACAGCACCTCTTTGGCCAATTCCGGCCGCGGAAGTAACCAGCACTGCCCACCCGGCAGCCAAAAATCGGGTAGCTCCGTCTGCCAGCCATCCACCAGCTTTTGGCGGAAAATGCCGCACTCATACAGCAACGAATACCCAATCGCCGGGATCGACGACGTGGCCAAGCCATCCAAAAAACAGGCTGCCAACCGTCCCAAGCCACCGTTGCCGAGACCGGCATCCGGCTCCAGCTCATACAAGGAATCCAGCTTCACCTTATACTCTGCCAAAGCCGCCCGTGCCGCTTCGGTCAGGTTCAGGTTAAATAACGTGTTTTTCAGAGAACGCCCCATTAAGAATTCCATGCACAGATAATATACCTGCTTGGATTGTTGCTTATGCGCCTTGGAAATATATTGTATGCGCGAAGCACGCATACGATCCCGCAGAACCAGCGCCAACGCCTGATAAAAATGCTCGTTGGTCGCCTGCTCCGGCGTTACGGAAAATGCCGTCATCAATTTCTCGCACAGCTCGGCTTGAAGTTCGTTCTTCTCCGGCGTTGCCATGCGTTTCTTTTTGGTGGAAGCAGCCATCGTTTCCATCTCCTTTTCCTTGGTACCCAACCAATATGATACTAGTATATACGACTTTCAAAAAAATTGCAATAACTTATTCACTGTGACCAATATTTTTTGACATTCACTCATTTTTACCTTTTGCTTTTGCATTAATGCACAAAAAACAGCAAAATTTCACGAGCAGCAGAAACGACGTTTGCGTTTTGCGCGATTCTGTGTTACACTGTTTGCGTAAGGAGGCATACGCATGGCACAGCTCAATATCGTTTTGGTAGAACCCGAAATACCGCAAAACACCGGCAACATCAGCCGCACCTGCGCCGCAACCGGCAGTCGGCTTCATATCGTAAAACCCATGGGGTTTACGATCGACGACCGTAAGCTCAAGCGTGCCGGGTTGGATTACTGGCATCTGCTGGATATTACGTATTACGAAAACTTGGCAGATTTTTTTGAAAAAAATCACGGACCTTTCTTCTATTTTACCACCAAGGGTACCCATATCTATTCCGACGTTTCCTACCCGGACGGGGCGTATTTGATGTTCGGCAAGGAAACGGCCGGTCTGCCGGAAGAGTTGTTGCACGAACATCCCGAACGGTGTGTCCGCCTTCCGATGCTGAACGACGATGCCGCCCGCTCGCTGAATTTGTCGAACACCGTCGCTGTCGGCGTGTACGAGGCACTTCGTCAGTGGGGCTTCCCGGCGCTGCGCACACAAGGGCATTTGACGAAATATTAAGGTTCAAACTTTGATCCATAGAACGCAGAATGAAAACAAAGCCGTTGCCGCTTCCATCCACATTGGATACAAGCGGCAACGGCTTTTACCATTCGATAATTTTCTGCTATTTGTCAGTCACCGTATCTTGAGTACGGTTATCACCTTAGTTGCTTTTTCAAATTCGAGGTGCATTTATAAGATAAAATCAGCGCACCAATCGTCGTGATCACAAACAGCCATCCAGTAACGCTTACGGTAAATTCTGAAACAGAGCTGTATCCGCTGGAATTGACCCCATCAATACCCTCCATCAGGACAAGCAAAAACCAAAGACAGAGCGATATCGTTGCAATTTTTACCGGTAGAAAAAACTTGGAAGACCACGCCTGTTTCGTTAACAGCGGCACTGCCAAAGCTACGATCGCTACCGCATAGACAATGATAATAATTGGCACTATGCCACTGTCTACTGCCAAAGAAAACCCTTCGGATACGCCAAAAAGTCCCTCAACCTTGAACACGTTGGTAAAAGAAAAAATCAGGCTGAGGGTCAGTAATGCCATGATTGCGAAAACCAACGGCTTATTTTGTCCGGAATCAGCTACGCCGGAGACAAACCGGTTTGGCACTACGTTTACCGTCGGATTCTGCACCCCTGTAAACGATCCGTTTGAATATACCGGGCTACTGCTGACACCTGTCCCCGCACCGCATTTGGGGCAAAACCGTTCCCCGTTTTTCAATTCGTTCCCGCATGATGAGCAAAACATAAACTTTCCTCCGTTATTTGCTTTCAAAATTTTTGATAAACCAATCGTCGTCTTCTTTGATCATTGTGAAAACGGCACTTCCCTGTGTCGAAGCTTTTGTGTCGTCGTATTTCATCGTCACGTCAACCGTGGCTTCGGCATCGTTAACCAGATGGATCGTTATATCCGACAGGGTTAAAAGATCATCCTCTGACAGAGCACTAGCACCCAGGTCGAACAAGTCGGAAAGCTGAAAACCGTATCCCGTTTTCCCAATAAAGACATTGCCGATATTTATCGCCGCTTGACAGGCGTTTCTGGTTTTTGTATCCAAACATTTCAAGACCTCGTCCATATCCCCCGAATTATACGCCTTCACAAAGCTGTTGATTCTGGATTCGATCAATTCTTCATCGCTTTTGAAAAACGCGCACGCGGACAACAAAGAAACGCATAATAGCAACACGGTAATAACGGCAAGAAATTTTCTTTGCTTAACCATATCCAGCGTTCATCCCCACCTGTTAATAGCCGACCAATTCGTTCATTTCCTCGCAGCAATCCTCACAAATCGTCAATTCTTCACCCATAAGCTGCGATTTGTATGCTCCGGGTGAATAAGGAAGTATTTTAGAAAATGCGGTGTAACCTCAAAACAA
>CAYMHR010000028.1:0-18422 GCA_964390295.1 uncultured Eubacteriales bacterium | reverse complement strand
TTGCAATGCCACAGATGTAATAAGTTTCTATACTGCCTTATCAACCCGTAGCAATGGCGGTGGGGCTTTTTTCACGTTGTCGTGGGTTACAGCGATTGCAAAAACGCCAGCAACCGCCGGGCGATGCGTTCGTTTCCGGCGTCGTTGGGATGCAGACCGTCGGGCATGAACAGCTCGCGCTGGACCGGCACGCGCGGCTGGATACCGGCGGTGCGGAACAGGTCGAGCACCGGAAAGCCGTAGTAGGCGGCGACCTCCTGAATCCGGTTGACGTAGCCCTCCAGATCGGTCTGCAGGCGCACGCCAAACTTGTTGTAGGGGCCGTCCGATTCACTGCAACGGTGGGTCGGCGTTAAAAAGACGATGCACGCCGCCGGGTAACGCTGAAGCAACCGTTCGCACAGCACGTGCGCGGCACCGTAAAAGGTGTCGAGTGTGCGATCGCTCATGGTGCCGAGCGGTGCGTCACCGTGCCCGAAATCGTTGGTGCCGCCGAACACGACCACCACGTCGGCGTCGGCGTCCATGGTGTCCACGCGATCGGCAAAGGGGATATACCCGTTGGTCTCCACCGCCTGTTGACGCGCGATGCGGTGTCCGCCGATGCCGTAGCCGACGCAGGTGGCACCCGACAGCCGCCCCAGCACGTTCCAGTAGACGTGACGAACGTCGCTGGTTCCGGCACCGGCGGTAATGCTGTCGCCCAAAAATACGATCTTCTTTCCCGTAAGCTCCATGACCAACGCCTCCCTTAATTCAGTGCCATTATAAACCGCCGATTACCGTTTGTCAACCGGATCGCGGAAATAAAAAACTACCGATCGTGTGATCGGTAGTTTTTGTTGGCAATTAGTCGCTCACGAAAGGCATCAGGGCGATCTGACGGGCGCGCTTGATGGCGACGGTCAGCTCTCTCTGGTGATGGGCGCAGGTGCCGGTGACGCGGCGCGGCAAAATCTTGGCACGCTCGGACACGTAACGGCGCAGACGGGCAACGTCCTTGTAATCGATGCTTTCCACGCGGTCTACGCAGAAGCTGCAGACCTTACGGCGACCCTTGCGGCCTCCGCGGGGACGCTCGAAGCGTTCGCTCTTTTCGACTTTATCAGACATGAGGCGATCCTCCTTCAATTAAAATGGGGCACGGGAAGCGACGTTAGAAGGGAAGGTCGTCGTCACCGACGATCTCCTCAAAATCGCTGGCAGTAGCCGTGGTAAATGCGGGCGCGGCCTCGGTATAGGCCGGCATGGGCTGCACGTCGGAGCGGGGAGCCGCACCGGTGCTACCCTTGGATTCAGCAAAGAAGGCGTTGTCAACGACGACCTCGAACACCGTGCGGTTGTTGCCGTTTTTATCGGTGTAGGAGCGGCTTTGCAGAGAACCCTGCAACGCGATGCGCTGACCCTTTTGGAAATAACGGCAGAGGAATTCCGCCGTGTTCCGCCAGGCGACGCAGTTGATAAAATCCGTCTGACGCTCAGCGCCCTTCGGCTGATAGGTGCGGTCGACGGCAACCGAAAAGCTGGTTACCGATACGCCGCTTTGGGTGGTCTTGAGTTCGGGAGTCGCCGTCAGGCGACCCAGCAGGCAAACAACGTTCATGATGCAGCCTCCTTACTTGTCCTTGCGAACGACCATCGAACGCAGGACACCTTCGGTAATACCGCTGATACGCTCCAGCTCGGTCGGGAAATCCGGACCGCTGACGAAGTTGTACAGCACGTAGTAGCCTTCGGACTCGTCGTTGATGAGATACGCCAAACGGCGCTTACCCCATTCGTCGACGTCGCCCAGCTCGGCATTGTCCGCGATCAGAGTCTTAAACTTCTCCACCATCGCGGGGACGCCTTCCTCTCCCTGAGACAGCGAGAAAATGAAGACGGCTTCGTAGGAACCTTTTACTGTGGGCATAATTTGCACCTCCTCTTGGTCTATGGCCCCCTCACCGGGAAGGGGCAAGGAATCTGTACGGCCTTTCATCACAGAAAAGCACCACAATATTATAACAACCGATCGAAGCGCCGTCAAGAGGAAATTTGAAAAAATTTCTTGACCGCAGGCGGTTCCTATCATATAATAGACCCATGTGACCCGTTTCGGAAAGGATTGTGACTATGCTTCAGTTTGAAGAATTGCGGCTCCGGCTGGAAAACAGCCTGCCGAAGATCGAAGCGCTGTCCGCGGCCATCGGCGTGGCGGCCATGCAAAAGGAGCTGGCGGAGCTGGAAATGCGCTCCGCCGAGCCCGGCTTTTGGGATAACATGGAAAACGCCCAAAAGATCACCCAACGCGCGGCTTCGCTCAAGGACAGCCTGGAGCGGTATAACCGCTTGGTGTCTGCGTATCACGACGGCATCACCCTCATCGAGCTGGCGGACGAGGCGGAGGATCTGTCTCTCCTGCCGGAGTGCGAGGAGGGCGTCGCCCACGTGGAAAGCGAGCTGGAGGCACAGCGTCTGGCGACGTTGCTGACCGGCGAATACGATAAGAAAAACGCCATCGTCACGTTCCACGCCGGCTCCGGCGGGACCGAGGCGCAGGACTGGGCGGAAATGCTGTACCGCATGTACACCCACTGGGCGGAAAAGCACGGCTTCACGTATAAGATATTGGACTATCTGGACGGCGATGAGGCCGGCATCAAAAGCGCCTGCATCCAGATCACCGGCGAAAACGCCTACGGCTACCTCAAGGGCGAAGCCGGTGTGCACCGTCTGGTGCGCGTTTCACCGTTCGACGCCGCCGGGCGTCGCCACACGTCGTTTTCGGCGGTGGAGGTGTTGCCGGAGCTGGACGACAGCATCCAAATCGAGATTCGTCCCGAAGATATCAAAATGGACGTGTTCCGCTCCAGCGGTGCCGGCGGTCAGCACATCAACAAAACGTCGTCGGCGGTGCGCCTGACGCACATTCCCACCGGCATCGTCGTGGCGTGCCAAACCGAGCGTAGCCAGTTTCAAAACCGCGATACCGCCATGAATATGTTGAAGGCGAAGCTGATGGAGATCAAGGAGCGCGAGCACCTGGATCGCATCGAGGACATCAAGGGTGCCCAGGCGCAGATTGCGTGGGGCAGCCAGATTCGTTCCTACGTGTTCATGCCGTATACGCTGGCGAAGGATCACCGCACCGGCTACGAAATGGGCAATATCAACGCCGTTATGGACGGCGACATCGACGGCTTTATCAACGCCTACCTGACCGCCTCCGCCAACGGCACGTTGGACTATAAGGAGTAACCCTTCCGAGCTGCGGACAGCCGCTTCGGCGGCTGTCTTTTTGCGTCTTTTAGCACAATCGGATAATATTCTTGACTTTTTTACGGAACCTTGATATACTACCGATACAGGGCGCGCATCATTTTGGAAAAGAGGGATGACGTGGTTTTTCAGCAGATTGCCAGTTGCTTTGGAATTACCGATCCGATCATCGCACAGGAAGAGATTCATTCCGGAAATATTAACCGCACCTATCTGATCACCGTACAGGGCGCCGATCGCACGCGCCAATACGTGCTTCAACGCATCAATACCTACGTGTTTAAGAAGCCGCAGTCGGTGATGGCGAACATATTGAGCGTTACCGAGCATATTAAGAAAAAGCTGTTGGAGAAAACCGGCTCCTACGACCGGCGCGTGTTGTCGTTTTTGCGCACGGCGGACGGGAAGCCGTATTATTATACCAGCCAACGGCATTTTTGGCGCGCCTACGAATACGTAGACCGCTCTCACGCCTACAACGCGGTGCAGACCCCGACACAGTTTTACGAAGCCGGCTATGCGTTCGGTGAATTTCAGGCGTGGTTGTCGGATTTTCCGGCGGCTACCCTGCACGACATCATTCCGCACTTTCACGACACGCCGGTGCGGTATCAGGATTTATACGCCGCGCTGGAGCGCGATGCCGACGGCCGCAGCGCCGAGGTACAGGAGGAGATCGACTTCCTGCTGGCGCGCGAGGGCGAATGCAGCATCCTGATGGACGGCCTGCGCGACGGTCGTCTGCCGTGGCGCGTCACGCACAACGATACCAAAATCAACAACGTGTTGTTTGACGTCGATACGCAGAAGGCGATCTGCGTCATCGATCTGGATACCGTGATGCCGGGTACCTCCCTGTTCGACTTTGGGGATGCCGTGCGCTACGGTGCCTCTACCGCCGCTGAGGACGAGCGCGACCTGTCCAAGGTGTCGTTGGACGTCAATCTCTACGAGCAGTTCACGCGCGGCTTTTTGCGGGGCACCAACGACTTGTTGGACAACAACGAGGAGGAGCTTCTCCTGCAAAGCGTCAAGGTCATGACGCTGGAGCTGGCGGTGCGCTTCCTGACGGATTATCTCAACGGCGACCTGTATTTCAAGATTGACGCGCCGGATCACAACCTGGTGCGTACCCGCACCCAGATTCGTCTGGTGCAGGATATGGAAGCCAAATGGGAGCAGCTGGGGAAGATCACCCGGCGCTGTCGGGCGGCTTTGGTATGATACCGGGAGCGCACACCGCGGTGTGCGCTCTTTTTTTGCGCTCTTTTTTGCAAATAAAAGGTTGTATTCGTTCATAAAATGTGGTAAAGTTAGAGGGGTAAGGAGGGGGAGCTGTGGATAATCGACCGATTGGCGTATTCGATTCCGGATTGGGCGGACTCACCGTCGTTCGTGAATTGCTCGCCCGCTTGCCGCAGGAGGATTTGGTCTATTTCGGGGATACCGGGCGCGTGCCCTACGGTACGCACAGTCCCGAAACCATCGCGCGCTACGCCGAGCAGGACAGCCGCTTTTTGTTGCGGCACGATGTCAAGTTCATCGTGGCGGCGTGCGGCACCGTCAGTACCACGGCACCGCAGGTGCTGTCCGCATTGCCCGTGCCTGCCATGGGCGTGCTGGAGCCGGCGGCGGATGCGGCGCTGGCGGCCACCCGAAACGGTCGGATCGGCGTGCTGGGCACGTCGGCCACGGTGCGCTCCGGCGCGTTCGACGCGTATTTGACCCGTCACCGTGCCGTCGAGGTGTTTTCCCAGGCGTGCCCGTTGTTCGTGTCCCTGGTGGAAAGCGGCTGGGTCGAACGGGATAACGAAGCCACCGTCGCAGTGGCACGGCGGTACGTACAGCCGTTGCGCGAGCAGGGCGTGGATACCGTCATTCTCGGCTGTACGCATTTCCCGTTGCTCACCCCGGTGCTGTCGGACATCTTGGGCGAGGGCGTGACCCTCATTAACAGCGGCGCGGCGTGCGCCGAGCGGTGCGAGCAATGGTTGCGGGAGCACGACGCTTTGTGTGACCAGGACCGTGCCGGCTCCTGCCGTTTTTACGTCAGCGACCGTCCGCAGGGCTTTTCCGACGTGGCGGATATGTTTTTGGGCCGTCGCGTGGAGCAGGATATTTACCGCGTTGACGTGGAGGACGTGGACTGCGTATGAAGGTGCTGGTAGAATTTTTAACGCGACAGCAGGCGGACGGTGAAACGGCGGAGACCCGCTTTTCCGCCACCGGCTTGCTGGACGAAACGGAGCGCGGCTTGTGCCTGCGGTACGTCGAGCCGCCCGACGAAGCGACGGAGCGCGAGGGCGCGGCGGTGCGCACCACCGTGTGCGGCACGCAGTTGATCGTCGAGCGGCAGAGCGCCACCGTCAACTCCTGCATGACGCTGGAGTCGGGGCAGTGCCACCCGTTTCGCTACGATACCCTGTACGGCGGACTGGATTTGCACGTACGGTGCGATACGTTGGAAAATGAGCTGACCGCGCGTGGCGGTCGTCTGTTTGCCCGGTATCGGGTCAATACGCCGGGAGCCGAAGCTCCGGCAACCACGCTGGAAATTACCTTGAAGGAAGTGTCGGAATGAACCCCATTGCCAAACAAACCGAGCGTCAGTTGCGTGACGTGCTGAACGATGCCCTGCAGGCGGCGATCGCCGCCGGCGAATTGCCGGACGCCCCGTTGCCGGAGTTTACCGTCGAGGTGCCTGCCGACCGTTCGCACGGCGATTTGGCGGCGAACGTCGCCATGGTGTCGGCACGCGCGTTTCATAAGGCACCGCGTCAGATCGCGGATTGCCTGGTTTCTCATCTCAAGCTGGACGGCACCTATTTGGCACGCGCCGAGGTGGCCGGCCCCGGCTTCCTCAACGTGTTTTTGTCTCCGACGTATTATGCCGACGCGGTGGCGGCGGTGATCGAGCAGGGCGAAGCCTACGGCCGGAGCGACTACGGCGCCGGAAAAAAGGTGATGGTGGAATTCGTTTCCGCCAACCCCACCGGCCCGATGCACATGGGCAATGCACGCGGCGGCGCGCTGGGCGACTGCATGGCGTCAGTGCTGGAGGCGGCCGGTTACGAGGTGTGGCGCGAGTTTTACATCAACGATGCCGGCAACCAGATCGACAAGTTCGGTCTGTCGCTGGAGGTGCGCTATCTGCAGTTGTATCGCGGCGAGGAGGCCGTGACCATGCCGGAGGATGCCTATCACGGCGACGACATCCGCGAGCACGCCAAAAACTTTGCCGCGCTTTACGGGGATCGCTACGTCGAAGCCGACGAAGCGGAGCGTCGCGCGGCACTGGTGGCGTATGCCCTGCCGCTGAATATTGAAAAGATGAAGCGCGACATGGCCAAATACCGTATTGTGTACGACCGTTGGTTCACCGAATCCACGTTGCACGAGGACGGCGAACTGGCGGAAACCATCGCTCTGCTGACCGAGCGCGGACTGACGTATGAAAAGGACGGTGCCCTGTGGTACCGCGCCGGGGAATACGGCGAAAAATACCAGGCAAAAAAGCACACCACGCGTGACGGCGTGGAGGAAGGCATCAAGGACGAGGTGCTGGTGCGCGCCAACGGCAACCCCACGTATTTTGCGGCGGATATTGCGTATCACCGCAACAAATTCGCCCGCGGCTTCGACACCTGCATCGACGTGTGGGGTGCCGACCACCACGGTCACGTGGCGCGCATGAAGGGTGCCATGGACGCGATCGGTCTGGACGGCGAAAAGCTGCAGGTCACGCTGATGCAGTTGGTGCGCCTGATGCGTGACGGCGAGGTCGTGCGGATGTCCAAGCGCTCCGGCAAGGCGATCCAACTGGCCGATCTGCTGGACGAGGTGCCGGTCGACGCCGCCCGCTTCTTCTTCAACCTGCGCGAAGCGAACACGCAAATGGACTTCGATCTCGGTCTGGCGATCGAGCAGTCGTCCTCCAACCCGGTGTATTACGTGCAGTACGCCCATGCGCGTCTGTGCTCCATTTTCCGCACGTTGGCGGAGGACGGTGTCTCCCTGACCGATACCACGCAGGCGACGCTGTGCCTGCTGGAAGCGCCGGAGGAGCGCGAGCTGATCCGCCATTTGGCGTCTTACGAAGCGGAAATCGTCGCCTGCGCCAAGGCGCAGGACCCGGCCGGTATGACGCGCTATGCGCTGGAGCTGGCGACCCTGTTCCACAAATTTTACAACGCCTGCCGTGTCCGCGGCATCGAAGCGGATCGTCAGCAGGCGCGTCTGGCGCTGTGCCAGGCGACCCGTATTGCCCTGAAAAACGTGCTCAGCCTGCTCAAAATCGAGGCTCCCGAAAGCATGTGATCCCTTGCCCGACGCACAATCTGCCGTCGGGCAATTTTTTATACGATAGGTTGACAGTCTTGTCCTTTTTGCATACAATATATGTAGGTGTTTATTGTTTTTTATACCGGACGGCAGTGTGCGAAGCCTCACCGCACGATTCACGCGGCACCGGGTAAAGCAGCATATCGTTACGCACCGGCCGATTGACGATTCCTGATCGTTTCGATGTAACGGGTGTTTGAGCATTGGCACATTGTGGTATTGCTTTTGATGGTTAAAGAAAACATCAGTATGCTTCAACAAGGAGAATAGAACATGCAAAAATTCGAAAAAAAAGTGTGGCTTGCCACACCGACGATGCACGGCGAGGAAATGCAATATGTGAAAGAAGCATATGACACAAATTGGATGAGTACGGTTGGCGAGAATATCAACGAAGTGGAGCGCATTGCTGCCGAAAAAGCGGAGGTAAAGTATGCGGTGGGTCTGTCTTGCTGTACAGGCGCACTTCACCTTGCTGTCAAGCACGCGGGCGAAACGCTGTATGGAAAGCCGGCCATCAGTCACGGAGCACTTGAGGGGCGGCGTGTATTCTGCTCGGATATGACTTTCGACGCTACCCTTAATCCGATTGTATATGAGGGTGGTATTCCTGTATTTATTGATACGGAAGCCGAATCCTGGAATATGGATCCCGTGGCACTGGAAAAAGCGTTTGAAATGTATCCGGAGGTAAAGCTGGTCGTTTCCGCTGAACTTTACGGTTTCCCCGGACGTATGAATTTAATTAAGGAAATCTGCGAGAAGCACGGTGCATTGCTTATTGAGGATGCCGCCGAAGCGATGGGAGCTACTATCCATGGAAAGCAGTGCGGCTCGTTCGGTGACTATTCAGCCATTAGCTACAACGGCAACAAGATCATCACCGGCTCGGCTGGCGGCTGCTTGCTCACGAACGATATTGAGGTGGCAAACAAAGCGCGCAAGTGGTCCACACAAGCAAGAGAAAATGCACCTTGGTATCAACACGAAGAAGTCGGATACAATTACCGCATGAGCAATGTGATCGCGGGCGTGATCCGCGGTCAATATCCCCATTTGGAAGAGCACATCGCACAGAAAAAAGCAATTTACGAAAGATACAAAGAAGGCTTCAAGGATTTGCCTGTTCAGATGAATCCAATCACGGACGGTACCGAACCAAACTATTGGTTATCCGCTATGATTATCGACAAAGATTATATGTGCCGACAGGTCAGGGACGATTCAAAGGGGCTTTACATATCTGAAAAGGGAAAGACCTGCCCGACGGAAATCCTTGAAACGCTGGCAAGCTATAATGCCGAAGGCAGACCAATCTGGAAGCCGATGCATATGCAGCCGATGTACCGTATGCACGAATTTGTCACTCGCGAAGGAAGCGGACGCTGCAGAACCAATGCCTATATCGCCGGCGGCTGTGTAGACGTTGGTGCCGATATTTTTGAACGGGGCTTGTGCTTGCCAAGTGATAACAAGATGACTGTTGAAGAGCAAAACCGGGTAATTGAGATTATCAAAAGCTGTTTTAATTAAATTTGAATGAGGAATACATAATGTACGCAAAGTTTTTTAAGCGGTTGTTGGACTTCATACTATCATTAACAGCGTTGATCGTGCTTTCTCCTATTCTTTTGATACTGACGATTGTCGGTGCGATTGCTATGGGTGGAAACCCATTCTTTGTGCAGATGCGACCGGGTAAAATTGATCGAAAAACAGGGAAAGAAAGAATTTTCAAACTGATCAAGTTCCGTACCATGAGCAATGCAAAAGATAAGGACGGAAATCTTTTGCCGGACGCCGTGAGGTTAAACAAATACGGGAAATTTATTCGAGCCACATCGCTTGATGAATTGCCGGAGCTCTTCAACATCTTAATCGGGGATATGGCATGTATCGGTCCACGGCCACTCTTGCCAGAATATCTCCCGTGGTACACGGAAGAAGAACGACACAGACACGATGTGAGACCGGGATTAACAGGACTTGCACAGGTTAGTGGACGAAACAATGTCGAGTGGGATCGACGGTTTCAGTTGGATGTGGAATATGTAAGAAACGTTTCATTCATCAACGATGTTAAAATTATATTACTGACCATAAAAAAAGTGCTTGGAAAAAGTGACGTATCGGATGATACAAATAAATCCGAGGGAAACTTTGCTGAAATTCGAATGCAGTTGCAAGAGACAAAGGAGAATATAAACGTGCGATGAAAAACATATTGATTTTAAGCTGTGGTACAAGAAATAAGATAGTACAGTATTTCAAAAGAACGGTTGGTGCTACGGGCAATGTAATCGCCACCGATATGAGTGAACTGGCACCGGCTATATATGAAGCTGATAAGTTTTACAAAGTTCCGCGAATGACGGATGACGGCTATATCGACGTGATTTTTGATATTTGTAAAAAAGAACAGATCGATGGAATATTGACATTGATAGACCCCGAACTTTCGTTGCTTGCAAAGTATAAAGATAAATTTGCAGAATTCGGAGTAAAAGTTATTGGTTCTTCATACGAGCTCTGTGAACGGGCGCTTGACAAAATGGAAATGTATGAGTGGCTTATCACTCATGGATATAACTGTGCAAAGAGTTATATAAATAAAGAAAAATTCTATGCGGATGTGGAGGCTGGAATTATTACATACCCCGTATTTGTAAAGCCTGTTCGAGGAAGTGCAAGCATTGCCATTTCCAAGGTTTACGACAAAGAAACCGTTGAGTTGCTTTTTGCACATGATGATAACTTGATGATTCAAGAATTTCTTGACGGACAGGAAATCGGTGCCGACGTATATATTGATATGCTCAGTGGAGAAACTGTGTCGATCTTTACCAAGAAGAAAATTGTAATGCGTGCTGGCGAAACTGATAAAGCTGTCTCTTTCAAGGATGAAAAGCTATTTGCACTAATTGAAAAATTCGCAAATGAAAGCGGTTGGTCGGGACAAATTGATATTGATATTTTTGATGTCAACGGAAAGTATTACATTTCTGAGGTGAACCCACGTTTTGGAGGCGGTTATCCTCATGCGTATGAATGTGGGTGCGATCACATGACTTTGATTTTGAATAATCTTGATGGTAAGACAAATGAGAAAAATATCGGAGCATATGACGATGGCATCTATATGATGAAATATAACGAGGTAATGGTGAGAAAAAACAGCTGACAAGCGGCCGGAATTTGTAAATTGTATTCATATCTTATGAAATAAAGCGGGAGGTGGGGAACCTATGCGAAATATTCTATTTCTTACACTAAGTAACGTTTCTAACATTGATGAAAGCGGAATTTATCAAGATTTATTAAGAGAGTTTGCAAAAAAAGGACATAGAGTTTTTGTTGTTTCTCCTACCGAACGCAGAAATCAAGAAAAGACGCATTTGATAAAAAACGATAATGCGCATATCTTACGAGTTAAAACAGGAAATATTCAAAAGGCAAATATCATTGAAAAAGGTATTGCTACTGTTTTGCTTGAAACACAGTATATATCAGCGATCAAAAAATACTTGTCTGATGTAAAATTCGATCTGGTGCTATATTCTACACCGCCTATTACGTTGGCGGGAGCGGTTCAATACATAAAAAAGCGCGACGGAGCAAAGAGCTACTTAATGCTCAAGGATATTTTCCCACAGAACTCGTTGGACTTAGGGATGCTTTCCCAATCCGGCATAAAAGGTCTTATCTATCAGTATTTCAGGCATAAGGAGAAAGTACTGTATGCGCTTTCGGACAAAATCGGGTGTATGTCGCAAGCAAATGTGGATTATATCCTAAAGCACAATCCGGAAATACCACGAGATAAAATTGAAATCTGTCCGAACTGCGTCGAAATTATAGATGCTCGTGTTTCGGAGAGCGAAAAGAAGGAAATACGAAAAAAATACGGTCTTCCGCTTGACAAAAAGATTTTTGTGTACGGCGGAAACTTGGGCAGACCGCAGGATGTACCGTTTATTATTGAAGGCTTAAAGGCTTGTGCCGATATCGAGGATGCTTATTTTGTTATTGCCGGCAGTGGAACGGACAGGCATTTTCTTGAGGAATATGTGGCGGCGGAAAAGCCGGGGCATGTGAAGCTGTTTGGGTTTATTCCAAAAGCTGAATATGACAAAATGATAGCCTGCTGTGATGTGGGTTTGATTTTCCTAGATCACCGTTTTACCATCCCGAATTTCCCGTCGAGACTGCTTTCCTATATGCAGGCCGGACTTGCTGTGCTGGCTTGTACCGATCCGAACACGGATATCGGTCAGGTAATTACGGACGGTGAGTTTGGGTGGTGGTGTCCGAGCAACAGTCCTACACAGCTTGCCCAAACCGTTCGAACGGCGATTGTTGCGGATATTGCCGAAAAAGGGGAAAATGCATTTCGTTATCTTGAAGATAATTACACAGTTGAAAAAACTATCAAACGATTGTTAAAGCCGAATAGGAGAGAAAGATGAAAGCTCTTGTTGCTACAGATGCGCATATATTTCAAACTCCGGATGGAAAACACTGGTGTGATAAAATCTATTTTTATTCGTTTTGGAAGCGGTATTTGAATGTGTTTGATTCGGTAAGAATCGTTGCGCGCGTTAAAGCAGTGGAAAAGGTGGAAGCAAATTACTGCGCCGTTGACGGAGACGGCGTGGAAGTGTTTCCGATCCCCTTTTTTCGCGGTCCCAAGCAACTGGCGAAACAGTATTTTGCCATTCAAAGCAGGCTGAAGCACGTGCTCGGAGACTGCGATGTCGCGATTTTCAGAATGCCCAGCCAAACAGCGCAGATGGCCTATCGTTTTGTGAAGGGCAAAGTCCCCGTTGCAGGAGAAATCGTTTACGATCCCTATGATGATGTGAAAAATAACAGGGGCATATCGAAAATCATAAGTACGGTCATTTCACGTCAGCTAAAAGCTTTTTGCAAAAAAGCCAACGGCGTGTCGTATGTGACGGAGTATTCCATACAACGGCATTATCCGTCGTATGCGCGGCGTTATGGCGAGGATCAAACGCATTTCGAAAGCTATTATTCCACCATAACTCTCGGTGAGGATGCGTTTACTCAGCCGAGAGAATATTCGGACATTGACAAATTGACGCTTGTTCTTTCCGACGTTTCCATGAATTCCGAACGAAAGGGCGAGAAAACACTCATCAAGGCGTTAAAGCTTGCGCGGGAAAGGAGCTGCAACGTCAACGCTTATATCATCGGTGACGGAAGTATGCGTGAAGTTTTTGAAGCTTACGCTAAGGAAAACGGTGTTGGGGAGTATGTTGAGTTTACGGGGCTGTTTTCTTCGCCGGATCAGGTGCGTGATTATCTGAAAAAGGCAGACGTTTATGTGTTCCCGACGCAAGCCGAGGGCTTGCCGCGCGGCATTTTGGAAGCCATGGCAGTAGGTCTTCCGGTGCTTTCCACCAACGTCGGCGGAATCCCCGAGGTCATTGAAAAAGAGTATTTGTTTGATCCACAGGACAGCCTTTCATTTGCAAATGCGATCGTGCGGTTATACAATTCGCCGGACGAGCTTTCTCGGATCAGCAAAGAAAATTATGAAAAGTCTTTGGAATATAAGAATGACATTTTGCAAAAACGAAGAGACGATTTTTATCGAAAGCTGAAAAATTTGGCCGAAAACGGGTGAGAAAGCAAATGCGGGTGTTACAAGTTCTTGGTTCCCTCCATCGCGGAGGCGCGGAAACAATGATTATGAACTATTATCGCGCCTTTGATAAAACGAAATGTCAAATGGATTTTGTCATTCATGCGGAATTTGAAAACGATTATCGCAAAGAGGCTGAGAGCATGGGGGCAAAAATCATTGTGCTCCCCCCGGTCGGAAAAATCGGAATAGCGAAGTATATTCGTCTGTTGACGCAAGCGATCAAAGAAAACGGGCCGTATGATGCCGTGCACGCGCATAACAACTACCAGGAATTTTTGTCGGTCATTGCCGCGCGCAGAGCCGGCGTTAAAAGAATTGTCGTTCATTCCCACAGTACGCGATTCGAAAAAGTGCAATTGTTGGTGAATCGTGCGGTTTTTGCTTGGGGAAGGGCTACACGCGTCGCTTGCGGAGACAAAGCGGGGCAGGCTTTTTTTGGCAAAAAGCCGTACATCGTGGTGAATAATGCCATCGATGTTCAAAAATTTGTGCAGTCTTGTGATGAACCGGAGGCCCGAAGCCGGGAGAACGCAAGGGACAAGCTGATCATCGGGCATTTAGGTAGATTTCACCCCCAAAAAAACCATACGTTTATTCTTTCCTTGGCCGAGGCGCTTAAACAGAAGAATATGAAGGCGGAAATTCGGCTGTACGGCGAGGGCGAAACGGAAAACGAAATACGACAAGCTGCCAAAGAAAAGGGGCTTGACGATTACGTGAAATTTATGGGGCTTACGCAAAACGCGGCGCAGGCCTACCGCTCTTTCGACGTCTTTATTTTGCCGTCCTTGTATGAGGGCTTTCCCGTTGTGCTGGTGGAAGCGCAAATCTGTGGCTTGCCGGCCTTGGTGGCAGACACCGTCAGCCGAGAATGTGATTTTGAGCTTGGCTTGCTGAAATATTTGCCGTTTGAAATTGACGCTTGGGTAAACGAGCTTGAAAACATGATGCGGACGGGTCAAGTCAGAAAGGACATTGATCCGAATATCCTTTCAAGGTACGACGTCTCGGTTCAGTGGAAAAAGCTGCTGGATATTTACGAAGGTAATTAAGGGGAAACGGCCATGAAAATTACTTTTTTAATCGATAGCATGAACGGCTTTGGCGGCGCGCAGCGCGTCATATCTGTTTTGTGCAATTCGTTTGCGCGAGAAGGTGCCGAGGTGCTGTTGGTGACTACCGGCAATACCGACAATAGCGTATACCCGCTTGAAAGCGTAAAAAAATATGCTTATACGGGTAACTGCGGCGGTGTGATCAACAAGGTGAAGAAGCTTAGGGCGATTCGAAAAACGGTAAAGGCCTTTGAGCCGGATGTAATTGTTTCGTTCTTGACCATGACCAATATCCTGACCATTCTTTCCATGTCTTTTACCAAAATCCCCATCATCATATCGGAGCGCAACGATTTTGACAAGTGCACCTCCAAAGAAAAGCTGTTGTCCAAAATCTTTTATCCGTATGCCGATGAAATGGTGGTTCAAACGGAAAATATAAAAAAACAGCTTGAACGGTTTTACAAAAAGAAGATTGAAATCATTCCGAATCCTTTACAGGAATTTTCTTTTGAAAAGACGGATTATTCCGCTTCCAAAAAGATGATTGCCGTTGGCCGTATTACGGAGCAGAAGAATTATCCGCTTATGCTGGAGGCGTTTGCTGCCTTTTTGGGTGAGCATCCGGAGTATTGCTTACATATTTACGGAGCAGGCAATATGATCGAAACGTATCAAGAGCTTGCGAAAAAACTAAATATTTCCGAAAAGGTTTGCTTCATGGGGAATAAGCCGAACCCTCTTTCTTTGGAAACGGATGCGGATATGTATGTCATGTCCTCGGATTACGAGGGCATGCCGAACGCCTTGGCGGAAGCCATGTCGGTTGGGTTTCCGTGTATTTCTACCGATTGTGACGGTGGAGGAGCAGCATTTTTGATTGATAACGGTGTGAACGGCCTTTTGGTTGAAAAGGGAAATCCGTATCAATTGACGGAGGCTATGAAGAAAATAGCCGATGACAGAGTGTTTGCTCAAGAAATAGGCCAGAATGCAAAAGCCTTGAAAGCTTCATTGAATGTGGAACGAATCACGCAAATGTGGACGGATTTTATAAATTGCTGTACAAAATGAACGACAGGTGAGTATATATGAATCAAAAATCAATCAGTGGGTTTCGATGGATATTGCAAGCCGTATTATTGCTGTTCTCATTGTTTTTGATTGTTTTCGATACGACAGATATGTCCTATTTAACGCTTTGCTATCTGACTATTGTGGATATTATACTGTGTTCTCTCCTGTTTGTGTTAAGGCGGAGCGCGCAGCTGACGAACGCCAAATTTCTGTTCTGGATTATTACTACGGTTTTTTCTTTTGGCCAGAATATAGCATACATTTTTATTAAAAACAATACGTACCTGTATAGCGATCAGTTGTACGGAACAGCGTATTCGTTGGATAGCGTGATCGAGGGGACGATCTTTACCATCCTGGCGTTTAATTTTTTCTCGCTAGGGCTTGCTTCCGGTTCGAAAAGAAAAGAATGCGACCCCGTCGAAAAACTTGAAAAAAACACGGCCCCCTATGCAAGCAGTGCCATTTTGGTCGGTCAACTGTTATTCCTAATTTCCGTAGTGCCGGAAATCATGTGTTTATACGCTGAGATTAAACTGTTTTTCACAAGCGGGTACGGGGAAAACGCGATCAGCAGTCTTTCCGGTACGATACAGGTTTTGCATTATTGGTTTATTCCCAGCGTCCTAATTTGTTATATCGGCAAAGCCGCATCCGGTAAAAAAACATTGTTGGAGACCGCCATTTTGTTATGCATCTCTTTGGTTTTTATGTTGACGGGAGACCGGGGCGTTTCGCTGGCCGTGCTTTTGGTTTTGATTTGGCTAAGAAGCATTTTTTATCAAGAAAAAAAGAAAAAGCTATATATATGGTGCCTGATTTTGATTCTACTGATCCCCTTTGTAAAATTCTTCCGAATTGCTTTTTCAGCCGGAACGGACAATGCGATCGGAACCGCTTTTTCGCAAATGTTTGAGACCAATCCTTTTATCGACATGTTGCTGGAGCTCGGCAGTAGTCAAGAGATTATTATAAAAACAATGAGAAAAGTCTCTATGGAAGGCTTTGCGTATGGCACGGCCTATTTGGATTTTCTGATCAAAATGCTGCCGGGATTTTTGGGGATTCCGTTATTTTACGATAATTTGGCTAAATGGGTTATAGGCACATCCAATTACCAAACGCAAGGGTTTTCCATTTGGGGAGAAGCGTATTTGAATTTCGGGATGTGGGGAATTCCGTTTATGTTCCTGATTGGGAAATTTTTCGGCCTTTTGCTTGACGCAAAGAAAAACGATTCTTTGCTTAAGATCATACTCACCGCGGTGTCTCTGCATTTCTTTGCGGATGTTGCCAGAAGGTCCGTATCGGGGTTCGGCTATAATTTCTTATACAATATTATTCTTCCGATCGTGGCAATCTATGTGCTTGATTCTTTGAACAAAGACAAAGGGAAAAGAAAATTATGGATGAAATAACCAAAAAAACAAATGCGGCGTTTAAGTGGTCGACGATTACGGAGTTGCTTGCCAAAATCATTTCTCCGTTAATCAATATGCTTTTAGCAAGAATACTTGCGCCGGAAGCTTTTGGCGTCCTGGCCACGATAACTATGATTTTGTCGTTTGCCGAAGTCTTTGTGGAGTCGGGATTTCAAAAGTTTTTGATACAGCATGATTTTGACTCACCTCGGCGCGAGTCACAATACATGAGCGTAGCCTTTTGGTCAAACCTTATATTCTCCGGCATGATCGGGGGAGCAATCGCTGTCTTTTGTGATCCTCTCGCCGCTTTGGTGGGAAATGACGGTCTTGGCCTTCCAATCGCCGTGTCCGGTGTCGCTGTTCCGTTGTACGGGATTATCGGCATCCAGGATTGTCGCCTGAAAAAACAGTTAAATTTCAGAGCTCTGTTTTTCGTCAGAATCATATCCGCCTTTGTCCCGCTGTTTGTCACAGTACCTTTAGCTCTTTTAGGCTTTGACTATTGGTCTCTTGTTATCGGAAACATCGCCGGCTTGTTGGTTCGTTCCGTGCTGCTTTTGCTTTTTGGTAAATTTAAGCCACTGCTTTATTTTCGCTGGACCGACTTGAAGCACATGCTGAGTGTGGGCGTATGGACGTTGCTGGATGGCATTTTTACCTGGATGACTTCGTGGGTTGATTCGCTTTTGATTTCCCATTATATGTCGGAGTACTATTTGGGCTTGTATAAAAACGCATCCTCCACCATCATCTCTTTGTTTTCCATTGTTACCTCGGCGTTGGTTCCGGTTTTGTACGCTTCTCTTTCCAAATTGCAGCATTCCCCCAAAGAGTTCAATCGAACATTTCTCGGTGTTCAAAAAGCATTATGTACATTTTTGTTACCGCTATCGGTCGGCGTGTATTTATACAGAGATTTTGCAACCGGGATATTATTTGGAAATCAGTGGCTCGAAGCGGCCGATATCGTCGGCATCATGGCGCTTTCAACGGCTTTGCGCACCATTTTTGTGAGTATGTGCAGTGACGTTTATCGTGCCAAGGGGAAATTTGTTATTCCCTTGCTTTTACAAATCCTTGATGTGGCGATATTGATTCCTGTTTGCGTGCTTTCTGTTCGATATGGATTTTGGACATTGGTTTATGTCCGGGCATTTGTCAAGTTGGATCTGGTTATACCGGAGATTATCTGCTTGTGGATCATTTGCGGGATTACACTGAAGGATACAGCTGTTCATATTGCTCCTTCCGTAATTGCCACACTTTCCATGGCCGTGACCGGTTACGCACTGCGATTGGTTGGCACAAGCTTTATGTGGACCGTTGCTTCCATTGGCATTTGTATCATCGAGTATTTTGCAGTCTTGTTCCTGTTCAAATCAGAGCGCGAGTCATTACTGATGTCAATTAAGAAAAAATTGAAAAGGTGAGGTTAGAATGAACATTTGGAAGAGCGTAAAAATGAAACTGTTGATGAGAAAATCTCCTGCTGATTATTGGAGAAAATTAGGTTGTAAAATCGGGGGGGGGGGCAGATATATATAATTCGGCCAGTTTGGGCTCGGAGCCTTATCGGATCGAAAGTGTTTAAAA
>CAYMHR010000027.1:0-18529 GCA_964390295.1 uncultured Eubacteriales bacterium | reverse complement strand
CACGTGCCGTTGTCGGCCGAAGCGCAGGCGGAAGCCCGTTTCTTAATGTTGGCAGCCGGCAACCTGTTGAAGCCCTCCGACGGACGACCCGTCACCGTGCCGACGCAGGATATGGTGCTCGGCTCCTACTACCTTACCATCGAAAAGCCCGGTGAGCTGGGCGAGGGCAAGGTGTTCCGCGATGAAAACGAGGCTATGATGGCGTATTCCGATCACGTGATCGGGCTTCATGCAAAAATCCGTGTCCGTCGTACCATGGAAATCAACGGAAAGAAGCAGTCTCGCCTGGTAGAAACCACCATCGGCCGTATCATCTTTAACCAGCCCATTCCGCAGGATCTCGGTTTGGTGGAACGCAACACCGACGAGGATCAATTCCTGTACGAGATCAACTACAAGGTGGGCAAGAAGCAGCTGTCGCAAATCATCGATAAGTGCATTAAAGTACACGGCCCGGCGCGCACCTCCGAGGTGCTGGATGCCATTAAGGCTCAGGGCTATAAGTACTCCACCTGCGGTGCTTTGACCGTCGCCGTGGTCGATGCCTCGATTCCGCCGGAAAAGAAACAGCTCATTGCCGAAGCGGAAGCGACCGTCGATCAAATCACCTCCCTGTACAATCAGGGCTTGTTATCCGATGAAGAACGGTATCAGACGGTGATCCGCACGTGGAACGATACCACCGATAAGGTCACCAAGGCGTTGAACAACAACATGGACCCGTTCAACCCCATCTACATGATGTCCGATTCCGGTGCTCGTGGCTCCATCGCACAGATTCGTCAGTTGGCCGGTATGCGTGGTTTGATCGCCAACACCTCCGGCCGTACCATCGAGGTTCCGATTCGCGCTAACTACCGTGAAGGCCTGAACATCTTGGAATACTTCATCTCCTCTCGTGGTGCTCGTAAGGGCTTGGCGGATACCGCTCTGCGTACCGCCGACTCCGGTTATCTGACCCGTCGTTTGGTCGACGTTTCGCAAGACGTCATCATCCGCGAGGACGACTGCGGCACCCACGAAGGAATCGAAGTGTACGACATTAAGGACGGCAAGGAAATGATCGAGCCGCTGACCGAGCGTTTGGTCGGTCGGTACTTGGCCGAAGATTTTGTGGACCCCACCACCGGTGAGGTAATCATTGACCGTCACACGATGTTGACCGAAGCGGAAGCCAACAAGCTGGTTAAAGAATACGGCGTGGAACGCATTAAGATTCGCTCCGTGTTGACCTGTCAGGCAGCACATGGCGTTTGTGCGAAGTGCTACGGCTCCAACCTGGCAACGGTGGACCCGGTCACGATTGGTGAAGCAGTCGGTATCATCGCCGCTCAATCCATCGGTGAACCCGGCACACAGCTTACCATGCGTACCTTCCACACCGGCGGTGTTGCTTCGGCAGAAGACATCACGCAGGGTCTTCCCCGCGTTGAAGAACTGTTCGAAGGTCGCAAGCCGAAATCGCTCGCAATTATTTCCGAAATCGACGGTGTTGTCCGTTTGGGCGAGGAAAAGAAAAAGCGCGTGATCTACGTCACCTCCACCGATGCCGAAAATCCCGATGAGCGTAGCTATCCCATCTCGTTCGGCTCTCGCATTCGCGTGCAAGAGGGCGACGTGGTAAAGAAGGGCGATCGTCTCACCGAAGGTTCCATCAATCCCCACGATATTTTGGCTGTCAGTGGCAAGGAAGCCGTTCAAAACTACCTAATTCAGGAAGTACAGCGCACTTATCGTATGCAGGGTGTTGACATCAACGACAAGCACGTTGAAGTCATTGTTCGCCAGATGATGCGCAAGGTAAAGGTGGACGATGCCGGCGATACCTATCTGCTGGCCGGTGCCATGATCGATCGCAGTCAGTTCGATGCCGAAAACGCACGTGTACGTGCTCGCATTGAGGCCGGTGACATTCACTTGAAGGAGGCTACCTGCTCTCCCGTTCTGTTGGGTATCACCAAAGCTTCCTTGGCAACCGACTCCTTCCTGTCCGCCGCTTCCTTCCAGGAAACCACGCGCGTATTGACCGATGCCGCTATTAAAGGTAAGGTCGATCCGTTGCTGGGCTTGAAGGAAAACGTGATTATCGGCAAGCTGATTCCCGCCGGAACCGGTATGCAGATGTACAACGACGTCGACGTCATCAACACGCATGCTTCCAGCGACGACCCTTACGTGGCCGCTCTGCGCAGCATGCTGGAGGAAAGTGCTGCAAAAGACAGCGCTGAAGAAAGTGCGGAAGAAGCCGCAGATTCTTCGGAAGCTGAGGCCATTGCAGAAGCTACCCCCATCGAATAACGCACGTCCAATGACAGTGGTGCCTTCGTGGAATTCAACGTTCCTTCGAGGGCACCACTTTTTTACTGCAGGCAAGTACGATTTTTTCAACGAAAAGGTGCGGAAAAGTTTCCTTTTCGCCATGAAAGCTCTTTACTTTTACCAAGTTTTCTGCTAAAGTAATAGTGTTATGAAGGAGGCGCCCACCATGAAAACAGTCAAAGATTACGTCTTAACCATTCCGGATTTTCCTGAACCGGGTATTATGTTTCGCGATCTCACCTCGGTGCTTCAGGATGCCGACGGCTTTCAGCTCGCTATCGACGAGCTATTGAAATTGCTGGAGGGTCAGGATTTCGACGTCGTTGTCGGTGCCGAATCGCGTGGCTTTATTTTAGGTGCTCCTCTCGCCTACCGTCTGCACAAGCCCTTTGTGCTGGTGCGTAAGCAGGGTAAGCTTCCCCGCGAAGTGGTGCGGCAGGAATACGAATTGGAATACGGCTCTGCGGTCATCGAAATGCACCGCGACGCTGTAAAGCCGGGACAAAGGGTCGTTTTGGTTGATGACCTTTTGGCTACCGGCGGTACCATGGCGGCCTGTGCAAAGCTGGTCGAAGAAGTGGGAGGCCAAATCGTGTCCATGCTGTTTTTGATGGAATTAAAGGGCCTGAACGGGCGTAACAAGCTTGCTGGATACGACGTTCGCTCCGTGGTAGAATACGAAGGAAAATAAAAAGAGCTCTGTGAGTGATTCTCACAGAGCTCTTTTTGAGTGCATTTTATCGTTGTTCTTTTTGTTTGGTTGCCTCTGCCAATTTGTGCGACCGACGATGCTTGACTTCCTCCGGCATCGGCTGAATCTCACCGGCGGCGGCAAGTGCTTGACGCGTGAGTAAGGGACCAACCAACTCATAAATCAGCACAGCAAACAGCGTAATATTGCGAATCAATTCACCGGCTTCACCGAGCTGCTGTGTCGCTGTGGTACACATGCCCAACGCCACACCGGCTTGCGGCAACAGCGTAATACCAAGATATTTGCTGATTTGCGGTTCGCAATGCGTCAGCTTGGCACTTCCCCACGCACCGCAATACTTACCGAGCGAGCGCGAAATAATGTACATGACACCAACGCCGACGATGGCCAGATCGGTAAAAACTCCCAAATCCAGTTCCGCACCACTGATAACGAAAAACAGCGCAAACAGCGGTGAAGTCCACTTATCTGCCGAAGCCATCAGGTCGTGCGACAACGGACAAATATTGCAAAATATCGTGCCCAGCATCATGCAAACCAGCAACGAGGAAAACTGAATATGCACCGAACCGATCTGGAAATCCAGCATAGACAGTGCGGCCGTTAAAAATACGATGCCAATCGTTAAATTCAAACGGTTGGTGTTGGAGTTGAACAGCCGCTCCAGCTGTGTCAGAATCCATCCCATTACGGCGCCGAGCAACAAGGAACAAACAATTTCGATCAGCGGATTCACCAAAATGGAAACCATGTCCACGTTACCACTGACCATGGTTTTGGCGATACCGAAAGAAACGGCAAAAACCACCAAGCCAACAGCATCATCCAGCGCCACGATCGGCAACAACAGCTTTGTCAGCGGGCCGTTTGCTTTGTACTGACGCACAACCATCAGCGTGGCCGCCGGAGCCGTTGCCGTAGCAATCGCTCCCAATGTAATGACCTGCGGCAGGGTCAGCTTATCGGGAATCAGTAGATGAACGCCGTACAAGCAAATATCCACCATTAGAGTAGCCACCAGTGCTTGTACCACGCCGATCACCAGCGCCTGCTTACCCGTTTTTTTCAGGTCGCTAACACGGAATTCATTACCAATGGAAAACGCAATAAAGCCCAACGCCACCTCGGAAATCAACGACAAGGCATTGACTGCTTCCTCGCTGGCGAAACCAAGACCGGGAACTCCCAATCGCCCGATGCAATACGGGCCAATCAACACACCGGCGATCAAATAGGCCGTTACGGACGGTAGTTTCAAAGGCTTAAACAACCGTGTCATCAACAAGCCGGCTAACAACGCAATGGAAACGGACAGTAGCACAACGATACTCCCTTTGTTACAATTTTTTCAAACCTGACCTATTGTACAGCGAATTGCGAAAAAAAGCAAGTGGTAACGCCATCTTTTTCCGCTTTTGCAAAGCAGCGAAGTAACCGCCGTTACTTCGCTGCTTGTGATCAATGCTTCATCGCCTTGATTTTTTGTTCGGCGGCTTCGCGCATCTTGTATTTCAGGATTTTACCGGCGGCATTCATCGGGAAGCTATCCACAAAATCAATATATCGAGGCACCTTATGCCGTGCCATGTTGGCGGCGATATATTCCTTCATTTCCTGCTCCGTCATGGTCTCGCCTTCCTTAAGAATGATGCAGGCCATGATCTCCTCACCGTACTTTTCATCCGGCACGCCGATTACCTGAACGTCACTGACCTTCGGGCAAGTATAAATAAACTCCTCGATCTCCTTGGGGTAAATATTCTCGCCGCCGCGGATAATCATATCCTTTAAGCGGCCGGTGATCAAATAATTTCCTTCCGGAGTACGGCAAGCCAAGTCGCCGGTATGCAGCCAACCCTGGGCATCAATGGCGGCAGCGGTTGCCTTCGGCATTTTGTAGTAGCCCTTCATGATGTTATACCCGCGTGCCACAAACTCGCCGTTGACGCCGTCGGGGCAGTCCTCGCCGGTTTCGGGGTCAACAATCTTGCACTCGACGTGAGCAAAGGCGCTGCCGACCGTCTCCGTGCGAACCTCCAGCGAATCGTAGTAACTGCTCATGGTACAACCGGGTGAGGCTTCGGTTTGACCGTAAACGGATACGATCTCCTTCATGTTCATGCCGGTGGCTTCCGTGGCCTTTTTCATCAAATCGGCCGGACAATTCGCGCCGGCCATGATACCGATCCGCATATACGAAAAATCCGTTTTTGCGAAATCTTCGTGCTGCATCATGGCGATAAACATCGTCGGCACGCCGTTAAATGCCGTAATATGCTCGTTGTGAACACAGGCCAGTGCCGGTTTGGGAGAAAAGTACGGCAGCGGCAGCATCGTCGTGCCGTGCGTCATGGAGGCCGTCATCGACAGCACCATGCCGAAGCAGTGGAACATCGGCACCTGAATCATCATACGATCCGCCGTAGACAAATCCATGTGGTCGCCGATGTATTTTCCGTTGTTGACCACGTTGTAATGCGTCAGCATCACACCTTTAGGGAATCCGGTCGTGCCGGAGGTATACTGCATATTGCAAACGTCGTCCTTGTCCACAGCCGCCGCCATGCGGTATACTTCCTCCACCGGCACCTGCTCGGCCAACTGTAGGGCCTCGTTCCACTCCAGACAACCCTTTTGGCGGAATCCAACAGTAATAACGTTACGCAGGAACGGCAACCGCCGCGCATGCAACGCCTTTCCGGCTTTGACGGTCTCCAGCTCCGGGCACAGCTCGGCAATAATCTGACCGTAGTGGCAGTCCTTGGCGCCTTCCGTGATGATCAGCGTATGGGTATCCGATTGGCGCAACAAATACTCGATCTCATGAATCTTGTATGCTGTATTTACCGTCACCAGCACGGCACCGAGCTTAACCGTTGCCCAAAATGCAATGTACCATTGCGGCACGTTGGAGCACCACACCGCCACGTGAGACCCTGCCTTGACCCCCAGAGCAATCAGCACGCGGGCAAATTCGTCCACGTCGTCGCGAAACTCGCTGTAGGTACGGGTATAATCTAACGTGGTATACTTAAAGGCATATTGATCGGGAAATTCCTCCACCATGCGATCCAGCACGTCGGAAAACGTGGCATCGATCAAGCGATCCTTTTCCCACACGTATTTACCGGTATGTGCGCGGTTATAGTACAACGCCTTTGCGTTGCGCGAAGTATCGCCAAACGGCTTCATGTAGGAGACGAATTGCGAGAAGATGATCTCCATATCGTCCAGCTCTTCACACCACGCCGGGTCCCACACCAATGAAATAAAACCATCGTAATTCACCGAACGCAACGCCAACATCATATCGGCAATCGGCAAATCACCTTCACCAAGCAAGCGATATTCGACGCGCTCATCGCACTTAACGGCATCGTTAAGATGCACGTGACGCACGTAAGCACCCAGATTTTTAATAATCTCGTCCGGGTCCTCACCGGCACCGAGATAGGCGGCCGCCATATTCCACAATGCCGCCAAATGATCGGAGGCGAACCGATCCAGCAGATCACGCAACCGTGCCGTGCTTACGAACAGACCGGCTGTTTCGACCAACAGCGATACGCCGCACTCCTCAACCTCCGGCAACAACGCGTTCAACAGCGCGTACACCGTCTCCACAGCGGCATCTGCTTCTTCTTTGGCTTCGGCACGCACGCGAATCGCCGGGATTTTCAAGTTTTTAGCAATCTCCAGGCAGTGACGGATTTCAGCCGTACAGCACTCGGCCTGTGCCGGGTCGGCAATATCCCCGATGGCATCGATACAGGAAAGCTGGAGATTCTTTTCGTACAAGCGGCGAAGCGTTGCCGCCGCCGTATAATCGTGAAAGGCGCCGTCTTTATCGGTAAACAAGCGGTTATGAATATTGTGCAGCTCGATGCCTTCAAAGCCAAGCTCCTGTGCAACGTTGCAAAACTCTTCAAAGTTGTTATCGTGCCAGCCCTTGGTGGAAAATGAAAACTTCATACATCACGCCTCCTCGTAGACGATCTTATTGACCGCACTGATATACGCCCGAATACTGGCACCGATAATGTCGGTAGAAATACCGTTGCCGGAATACACCTTGCCGCCGGAGCGCAGTTTGATCAACGTACTTCCCATAGCGCCGCGCCCAGCCGTGACCGACTGGACCTGGAAATCGTCCACCTCGAAATGCTGACCGATGATTTGCTCGATCGTGCGGAACGCGGCATCGATGGGCCCGTCACCGGTGCTGATTCCCTGCAACACTTTATCGTCATGGCGCAACGTGATCTGTGCGCTGGCGGAAAGCACGTTGCCGGTGTTGATCACGTAGTTATCCAGCGTGTAGGTGGCAGGAACCTGCAATGCGACGCTGGCAATAATCGCATCCAGCTCTTTGGCACCGACGTTCTTTTTATCGGCTACGCGCAAAAATTCCTGATAAACGTTTTCACAATCCTCTTCCGACAAGTCGTATCCCAGCTTTACGGCCGCGGCAATCACGTCGTCTTTGCCGTCTTTGGCATCCAAATGGATTCCCAACTCATCCGACGCGGAAACGGAAACGGAAGAACCGGCATTCGTTTTATCGGTAACCCAATGAATCTGCTGAATGGTACGATGCAATTTGGTATACCGAATCCGGCTGGAAAATCCGTAGGTATTGCCGCAGTTTTTCACCATGGTAGCAAAGCTCTCCAACGGAACGGTATTTCCGGCAACGTCGGTTTTGACACAGCTGACGCCACCTCGCACCGCCAAAATTGCCTGTGCTGCCGCCAAGCCGTTTTGATTATCGCAACGAACAGCCACCGGCACCGCGATTCCCACCGTGGCGTTTGCCACAAAGGCCGCAAAATCATCCGGCAACATTTCGCCGGTGCTGTCGCACAGACTGACCGTCGTTGCGCCGTTCGCAACGGCCAACTGCAATGCCTGCTTCAAGAATGCTTCATCCGCACGGGTGGCATCCACGGCACAAAATTCCACGTCGGCACACCGCTCGGCGGCCATAGCCACTACCTGACCGACCCATTCCAGCATAGCCGCCGGCTTTTTGTGAGCCGTATACTCCATACCGACAGCCGACGTCGGCAGCTCGATACGAATCCGCGCGTGAGAGGCATTGCTCAACGCCGCCGCGGCATCCTCGACACTCTGTGCTGTCAAACCGGCCGCTACGGACAAAACGCTTTCCTTCACAAAAGCACTGATGGTACGCGCCAACAGCATATCGGCCTTGCCACCGGAAATTGCAGGCAATTCAATCATATCCACGTGTAGGTTTTCCAACTGGCGGGCAATTTCCAGCTTTTCCTTAAAGCTGTACGCGTTGCCCTGTGGGCACAACGTCGTATCGGCGATTTGAATGTGATTCATAAGATCGACTCCTTCTTGCACACGATCGTGCGTTTTTTGCAATAAAAAAGCCCTGAGGCTTTTGCCTCAGGGACGAAAACACAAGGATTCCGCGGTACCACCCTGATTACCGTTACAAACGGTCGTCTCACAAGAGCTCTAACAAGCCCTTTGCCATGATAACGGAGCATGCCGTAGCCGCCTACTGAGAAACTCTGTTCAGCCGCTCTGCTCAGGAGCCAGAATTTCCACTTCCACCGTACCGCCCTCACAGCAACGGCGGCTCTCTGCAACGGTTTGTGAAGAAGAAAAATCTCCGTCAACGCATTTGAAAATATGCAATTATTATATACTACGTTTTCTCGTTTGTCAACCGGGAATTTGAATTTTTTCAAAAAAAAGCGACTACCTCCAGCGGTAGTCGCTTTCTCGACGGTTAATTGGCCAATCAGTCAATCGGATAGGTCCAGTCGAACGTGTCGGCTGTCTTACCCCATTGGATACCGGTCAGCGTATCGTACAGCATTTGCGTAACCTCGCCGATTTTGCCGTTGTTGACGGTGTGCTGGATGCCCTTATAGCAGAATTCACCGATCGGCGAAACAACCGCCGCCGTGCCGCAGCCCCAGGCCTCCTCCAGCGTTCCGTTTTGCATGGCCTGCTCCAGCTCGTCTACGCTGAACAAACGCTCCAAAACCGTATAACCGGCTTTTTTCAGCACTTCAATGCAGGATTTGCGGGTAATGCCGGGCAAAATAGAACCGGACAGCTTCGGCGTAACAATCTCGCCGTTGATCTTGAACATGACGTTCATAGCGCCGACTTCCTCGATATACTTGCGTTCGACGCCATCCAGCCACAGAACCTGCGAATAGCCCTTCTGCTCAGCACGCTCACCGGCACGATTAGAGGCCGCATAGTTACCGCCGCACTTGGCTTCACCGGTACCACCGCGCACGGCACGGACGTCCTGATCCTCGATCATGATCTTAACCGGGTTGATACCCTCTTTGTAATAGCTACCGACCGGAGAGGCGATGATGATATAGGTCGCGTTGTGCACGGCGTGAACGCCCAGCGTTTCATCGTTACCGAGCATAAACGGACGAAGATACAGCGACGTACCCGGCGCTGACGGCGTCCAATCCTGTTCGCACTTAACAAACTCCTTCAGGATATACAGCGCATCCTCCTCCGGAATGGTCGGCAGGCACATACGCTCGGCCGAACGATTCATGCGGCGGATATTCTCCAGCGGACGGAACAGCTGTACCTTACCGTCGGCACGGCGATACGCCTTCAGGCCCTCGAAAATCTCCGAGCCGTAGTGCAACACGGTGGAAGCCGGATGCAACGACAGATTGCCGAACGGTACGATGCGGGCATCGTGCCAGCCTTCCTCGCGGGAATAATCCATCATAAACATGTGGTCGGAGAAATACCGGCCAAAGCCCAGCGTGGAAGCCTCCGGCTTCTCCTTGGGACTTTCGGTTTTTACAACCTTGATTTGCATAACTGTCACTCCTTACTCAAAATCGGCACCGATCTGCATCGCTTTGAGGTTCGTTTCCAGCATATCGGCACGTTTCGCAGAAATTACCTTGCCCAGCGCCGCACGCAAGCCGTCTTCGCCGGCCTCGCCCAACACCTTCAAAATTTTACCCATAAGGATCATGTTCGCCAACGTCGGCATACCGTTCTCGTTTGCAAGCTGTGTAGCAGGAACGTAATACACCGTAATATCCTGGCGCGTTACCTTGCGTTCGATCAGTGTGGAATCGGCAAAAATCATACCGCCGGGAACCACGGCCGCCTCGTACTTGTCCAGCGACGGCAGGTTCATCGCCACCAGAACGTCCGGATTGGACACAATCGGAGAACCGACCGGCTCGTCGCTGATAATCACGCTACAACTAGCCGTACCACCACGCATTTCCGGGCCGTAAGACGGAAGCCAGCTTACCTGTTTTTCTTCCATCAAGCCCTTGTACGCCAGAAATTTACCGGCAAACAGGATACCCTGGCCGCCGAAGCCGGAAAACAAAAACTGTGTCGTACTCATTTTGCTTCCTCCTTTGCCGCCGAACGGTCCTTATATACACCCAACGGATAGTAAGGCAACATATTGTCATCGATCCATTGCAGGGCGGCTTGCGGTGTCATACCCCAGTTTGTCGGGCAAGAGGACACCACCTCAACCAGCGAAAAGCCTTTGCCGTCCAACTGATTTTGGAAAGCCTTTTTGATCGCCTTTTTCGCGTTGCGGATGTTTTTTACACTGTTGACGGTGACACGCTCCAAATATTCAGGGCCTTCCAGCTGTGCCAGCATCTCGCACACACGAATCGGATAACCGCAGTGTTTCACGTCACGGCCATACGGTGAGGTTTGCGTGACCTGACCCGGCAACGAAGTCGGTGCCATCTGGCCGCCGGTCATGCCGTAGATCGCGTTGTTCACGAAGATGACGGTGATGTTCTCGTTACGCGCCGCCGCGTGCACCGTTTCCGCCATACCGATCGACGCCAAGTCGCCGTCGCCCTGATACGTAAATACCACGTGGTTTTCCGGATCGGAACGTTTTACGCCGGTGGCGATTGCCGGAGCACGACCGTGTGCCGCTTCAATCATATCGCAGTTAAAATAGTTATACGCCATAACCGAGCAGCCAACCGGAGCAATACCGATGGCGCGACCTTCAATACCGAGCTCATCGATCACCTCGGCAACCAAACGGTGAATAATGCCGTGAGTACAGCCGGGGCAATAGTGCATCGGCATATCGTTCAGGGCATGGGGTTTATCAAAAACGACCATCACTTGACACCTCCGTTGACCGCATTTTTAATGGCTTCCAGCACCTGCTCCGGCGAGGGAATCATGCCGCCGGCGCGGTTGCACAACGTAACGGGCACACGGCACTCCGTGGCCAAACGTACGTCCTCAATCATCTGACCCATGGACAACTCGACGGAAATAAACGCCTTCGCATGGTCCGCCGCCTTGGCAAACGGAGCCTTCGGGAACGGCCACAGCGTAATGGGGCGAATCATGCCGACCTTGATGCCCTGCTTGCGCGCCTCGTTCACAGCACTGCGCGAAACACGCGCCGCAATCCCGAACGCGGCAACCACGATCTCGGCATCGTCGACCATGTATTCCTCGTACATGGTTTCGTTTTCTTCAATATAGCGATATCGCTCATAACGATCGAAGTTGAACTTTTCCAGCTCTTCGGGAACCAACGACAGCGAGTTGACGATGTTATGTACTCGCTCCAGCTTAGTGCCGGTAGTGGCCCACGGTTTTTCCGGCATCGGCTGAATATCAAAGTCCAAGCTGACCGGCTCCATCATCTGACCCATCGTACCGTCTGCCAGCACCATCGCCGTCATGCGGTATTTATCGGCCAGGTCAAAGCCCTTGACGGTCAAGTCTGCCATTTCCTGTACCGAAGCAGGCGCCAGAACGATCATGCGGAAATCGCCGTGACCGCCGGCACGCGTCGCCTGGAAGTAATCCGATTGGCTGGGCTGAATACCACCGAGGCCGGGGCCGCCGCGCTGTACGTTGACCACGAACGCCGGCAAATCGGCACCCGCCAGATACGACAGACCTTCGCTCTTAAGCGCAATGCCGGGGCTGGAAGAGGAGGTCATCACGCGCTTGCCGGTGGAAGAAACGCCGTAAACCATGTTGATGGCCGCGATCTCGCTTTCGGCTTGCAAAAAGCAACCGCCGATTTTCGGCATTTTCTTCGCCATATAGGCAGCAATTTCCGTTTGGGGCGTGATCGGATAACCGAAATAGTGACGGCAGCCTGCCAAAATCGCCGCTTCGGCAATCGCCTCGTTGCCCTTCATCAATACTTTATCTGCCATAGTGTTCACCTTACCTTTCCACCTTGATAATGCAATCCGGGCACATCGTCGCACAGAAAGCACAGCCGATGCAAGCATCCTGATTGGTAATCTCGACCGGGTGATGTCCCTTCTTGTTGATCTTGTCCTTGGCTAACTGCAACAGTTGCTTGGGGCAGGCGTTTACGCACAGCCCACAGCCCTTGCAGTTGTCGGTTTTGAACGTTAGCTTTGCCATATTCATTACTCCTTTATTGATATTCAGCATGAAAAGCCGATCTTTGCCTGTAGCTCCAGTCCAAACGGATGCGGAACACGGTCCTTCAGCTCCGATAGCAGCTCTTGCTTCACCGTCGTCAGCACCAATGGGACACCGGTCAGCGCCGCCACCTCGTCGGCATAGGACAAGGAATCCAGCACCGTTTGCGCCGTCGTTTCCGCCCCCAGGTTGGAATTGTTCACCAAGCCGGTAAAACGAATTCCGCACGCCTGCTCGATTTCCTGCATCACCTCGTAGGTAGAGGGGGCATCCGGTGTCAGCGGACGATACCGGTTGATCACCATCAGCATATCGTAATTGTTTTCTTCGACGATCTGCGGAGCCAATCGTCCCAACGCCAGCGCGCCGCGATCGTCGCCCCCGATGTCCAGAACCACGTGAAGATCACGGTCGTCGGTAATGGCGTAAATTTCGGGCGGCATTGCCGGCAGATCGACATTGCTGTTGGCATATTCCGAACAAATCAATCCGATACCACGTGCCGCAAAATCGTCGCTACTATCCTTGGTGCGGAAATACGGATTGACAATATCCAAATCGGCAATAGTGACGCGCTCGCACGTTTGCTTTAGCGCATACGCCAGATTGATAGCCACGTTGGTCTTGCCGCTGCCGTAATGACCGCACAAAATCGTCAAACGCTTTTGTTCTTTCATACCGTCACCTTACAGCTTGTTGCGTTGAATTTTGCCGCTGACCGTTTTCGGCAGGCTGTCACAAAATACCACGATACGGGGATATTTATACGGTGCCGTATGCTGCTTCACGTAATCCTGGATTTCCTTTTTCAGTGCCTCGGTCGGTTCGGTGCCATCCACCAACACGATGCTGGCCTTCACGACCTGTCCGCGCACCTCGTCGGGTGCGGCCGAAACGCCACACTCCAAAACGTACGGCAACTCCATGATGACGCTTTCAATCTCAAACGGCCCGATTCGGTAACCCGACGATTTGATCACGTCGTCCACGCGACCAACGTACCAGTAGAAGCCATCCTCATCCTGCCACGCCGTATCGCCGGTGTGATAATATCCGTCGTGCCATACCTCGGCCGTCTTTTCCGGTGAATTGTAATATCCCGTAAACAAGCCGCACGGCGCCCCGTTTTTTACGTTGACCACGATTTCGCCCGTTTCGCCCACCGGGACCGGATTGCCATCCGGATCAACGATGGAAACGTCATAGATCGGTGCCGGCTTACCCATAGAGCCAATCTTATGAGAAGCACCCACCAAATTACCGATAATCATGGTGCTTTCCGTTTGGCCAAAGCCCTCGATAATCTGCAAGCCCGTCGCCTTTTCAAATTGGCGATACACCTCCGGATTCAGTGCCTCTCCGGCCGTAGTCATGTGCTTAACCGATGAAAAATCGTACTTGGAAAGATCTTCCTTTATCATCATTCTCAGCATGGTCGGCGGCGCGCAGAACGTGGTGATATGATACTTGGCAAACATCGGCAGAATATCCGCCGCATCGAAGCGGTCAAAATCGTATACGAAGGTGGCCGCCTCGCACAGCCACTGCCCGTACAGCTTGCCCCACATTGCCTTGGCCCAGCCGGTATCCGAAATGGTAAAGTGTAGCCCGTCAGGGTCCACGTTGTGCCAATATCGCGCCGTATGGAAATGGCCCAGCGCATATTTGTAATTATGCGCCGCGATTTTGGGATACCCCGTCGTACCGGAGGTGAAGAACATAAGCATCAGATCGTCGCCACCGGGGGCATCCTCGGTACGCTTATAATGCGTGCTGTACAGCGAGTATTCCTCGTCAAAGCAACGCCAACCCTCACGCTGACCGTTGACAATCAGCTTGTGCTTCAAATCCGGGCAGGTAGCGGCCGCCAGCTCCACCTGGTGCGCCGTATCGCCGTCCGCCGTGCACAGCACCGCGCTAACGCCTGCCGCCTTAAAGCGATATTCCAGATCGTGCTCCAGCAACTGGTTGGGAGCCGGGATTGCCACGGCACCCAATTTGTTAAGGCCGAGCATCGCAAACCAGAACTGATAATGACGCTTCAGGATCAGCATCACGCGATCGCCCTTTTTGATCCCCAGCGACTTGAAGTAGTTGGCGCACTGCGCCGATGCCTTCTTCATATCCTTAAAGGTAAACCGGCGCTCGGTGTGATCCTGACTGATGTGAAGCATGGCCAGCTTATCCGGCTCACGATCTGCCAGCTCGTCTACCAAATCAAAGGCAAAATTGAAACGTTCGGTATTCTTAAAGGTGATCGACGTCGGCGTTCCCTTTTCGTTTTCCGTCACGTCGATAAATTTCTTATAGATGCGGTCCTTGGTATCCTTATGGACACTCGTGCGCTCGGTAATTTCCTTGTCGGCCGCCAGCTCCGGAATCGGCTCACCCGTCGGGTTAAGCACGATGGCGTAAAACACGCAATCCTCGCCACCCACGGCAATCATGCCGTGCGGGGTATCCGAATCGAAATAAATGCTGTCACCGGGGCCGAGCACCTCGGTGTGCTCACCCACCTGAACCTTCAGCTTACCGCTGATAATCAGGTCGCACTCCTGTCCGGCGTGCGTCGTCAGTTCAATGTCCCGCTGCTGTGCCGCTTCGTCGTAGATACTACGCACGTACAGCGGTTCGGCAATACGGGCGCGAAAGGCATACGCCAGATTGTAATAGGTCATGCCGTGCGCCTGCGACACCTTTTGACCGGCGCCAAACCGGGTGACGGTGTAGGATTTCAGCGTCGGGCTGTAACCTTCGATAATGTCGGTCACGTTGACGTTCAGCGCCATGGCGCATCGGTAAATAAAGGCAAAGTTTAGGTCGCTCGCGCCAGCCTCGCACTCGGCGTATTCTTCTACCGTTACCGCCGTTTTGGTCGCCATATCCTCCACCGATAAGCCTTCCAGCTCGCGCAGAGCACGGATACGGCCCGCCATTTCCTTGATCTTAAAATCCAATGCCGCTATCTGTTCCATACGTTTTCCCTCGTTTCGCGGGACGATAAAAGCACTCGTCCCAAAGCTGTATCTTTGAGACGAGTGCTGACAATCACCCGCGGTACCACTCAAATTGCCACCTGCCTCACGGCAGACGACCGCTTTTCGGGATCAAACAATCCCTATGCCTTGACGCAGCAATCACGGAGAGGTTCTACTGACCTGCAACGCAGGGGTTCTTCCTCCCGGCTCGGAAGCTACAAACACAGAAACCATACCGATGACTCGCACCAACCGTCATCTCTCTGAAGGATGATTGCCCATGCCCTCTTCGTCGACGCCTTTGTATTAAATATATGAGTAATTATAGCACCGCTTTTTGGAGATTGTCAACCCTTTTTTGTCAAAAAGCGCGAAAATGCGAATTACAGCTTGTTGCGCTGGATTTTACCACTGATGGTTTTCGGCAATTCATCGCAGAACACGACCACACGCGGGTACTTATACGGTGCCGTATGCTGCTTCACATACGTCTGGATTTCTTTTTTCAGTTCTTCCGTCGGTTCGGTGCCCTTCGTAAGCACAATGCTGGCCTTCACAATTTGGCCGCGCACCTCGTCCGGCACCGCCGATACGCCACATTCCACCACGTACGGCAGCTCCATGATGACGCTTTCGATTTCAAACGGCCCGATCCGATAGCCGGAGGACTTGATCACGTCGTCCACACGACTGACATACCAGAAATACCCGTCCTCGTCACGCCACGCCGTATCGCCGGTATGATACATCCCGTCGTGCCAAGCGTCGCGCGTCTTTTCGCCGTCCAAATAGTATTCCTTAAACAAACCGCACGGAACGGATTTGTCGGTATGAATGACGATCTCGCCGGTCTCACCGACCGCCACACTGTTACCGTCCGGATCCACAATATCCAGATCGAACTGCGGTGACGCCTTGCCCATGGAGCCGATCTTCGGAACGGTACCCACCAAATTGGCAATCGCCAACGTGGTTTCCGTTTGTCCAAAGCCCTCCATAATCTCCAGCCCGGTTGCCGCCTTAAACTGCTTATATACCTCCGGGTTCAGCGCTTCACCGGCCGTCGTCATGTGATGAATCGAGGACAGATCGTATTTGCTCAAATCGCCACGGATCAGCATACGCAGCATCGTGGGAGGCGCACAGAAGGTCGTGATGTTGTATTTAGCAAACATGGGCAGAATGTCGTTTTCGTCGAAACGGTCGAAGTCGTAAACGAACACGGCGCCTTCGCACAGCCACTGACCGTACAGCTTACCCCACAGCGACTTGCCCCAACCGGTATCCGAGATCGTCAGATGCAGTCCGTCGCGCTCACAGCAATGCCAATAGCGCGCCGTCACGTAGTGACCGAGAGCATACGTGTGCTTGTGCGCCGCCATCTTCGGGTTTCCGGTCGTGCCGGAGGTAAAGAACATCAACGCCGTATCGTCGCCGGCCGAAGCGTTTTCCGGGCGAACGAATTTGCGCGAAAACAGCTTGAATTCACTGTCAAAATCGTGCCAGCCCTCACGCTGACCGCCCACCAACACCTTGGTAATGTTCTGTGGGCACTTGTCCGCGGCCGACTCTGCCAACTCGGCGGTATCACCATCAGCCGTGCACAGAATTGCCGTAACGCCGGCGGCGTTGAAGCGATACTCAAAGTCGTGCTCTTTCAACTGATTGGTCGCCGGGATCGCCACGGCACCGAGCTTGTGCAGGGCTACCATGGCAAACCAGAACTGGTAGTGGCGCTTCAGCACCAGCATCACCTTATCGCCGCGCTTAATGCCCAATGAGGTGAAATAGTTGGCCGCTTGATTGGAATATTGCTTAATATCCTTAAAAGTAAAGCGACGTTCGTTTTTGTGCTTATCCAGATGAAGCATTGCCAGCTTGTCGGGATATTTTGCGGCGATACCGTCCACGATGTCGAAGCCGAAGTTAAAGGTATCGGTATTTTGAAACTCAATATGCTGCAACGCACCGTGCTCGTCCTCTTCGGTTTTGACAAACCGTTCGCACACCAGCGGTTGAGAAGCGTTCGCCGGCACCAAGCTGCGGCGTACGACTTCCTCTTTGGTATCCTCTCCCGGCAAAACGACCGCGCAGAACACGCAATCCTGCCCATCGACAGCACGCATCCCATGCGGCGTCGAGGAATCGTAATAAATGCTGTCGCCTTCGCCCAGCACTTCGGTATGGTCACCCACCTGCACCATCAGCTTGCCGCTGATGATGAGGTCAAATTCCTGACCGCTGTGCGTTGCCAGCGCGATCGGCTTGTTTTGCAGGGAAGGATCGTAGTCGTAGCGCACCCAATACGGCTCGGAAATCTTATTACGGAATTTCGGCGCCAGGTTGGCGATGCTGATACCGTTTTCCTTCGCAGTCTGCTGTCCCTGTCCCTTGCGCGTTACGGTATAGGAGGACAAACGCGCACAGGTCGTACCCTCCAACAAATCCGACATCCCGATCCCGAATTCCTGAGCACATTTATGAATAAAAGAAAAGGGGAAATCCTGCTCGCCGGACTCCAGCTTTACGTAGTCTTCGACCGACAATTCCACCTTTTCCGCCATCTGCGCGGCCGTATAACCGGCAATCTCGCGCATCTCCTTAATTCGCAGAGCCACCTCATACAGCTTTTCCGACGCCACAGTTGACATTCTTCATTCCTCCTTTGTAAAAATAAAAAACACTCGTCTCAATTTTGAGACGAGTGTGTAAAAACACATCCGCGGTACCACTCAAATTGCCGCCGAAGCGACCACTTATCAGAGCCTAACAGCCCCTATGCCTTGACGCAGCAATCACGGGAGCCTCTACTCAACGGTGCTTTCAAAGCTCCGGCTCGGAAGTGATGGGCTGTTTTGAACACTTGTTATCGGTTTGCACCAACCACCGACTCTCTGTGAACGCCTGCTCAAAGCCGTCTTCGTCATAGCCTTTATATTCAATTAACACACGTCACATTATATCACGTGCGGCGCGAATGTCAAGACTTTTTTGAAAAAAGATGCGATCGTGAAAAGTTTTATAATATGTGCGAAAGGTAAAAAGCCTCAAAAACAACACTTGAATG
>CAYMHR010000026.1:0-20608 GCA_964390295.1 uncultured Eubacteriales bacterium | reverse complement strand
TATTTCTGTTCGCCCCGAAGTGATTTTTTAGACTTAACATCAAAGCGTGGACACCTATAAATGATTTTAGCGTTTTCAAGTATTTTAATATAATTGTTAAGTGTTTCGGTGCGGATTTTGATATGCTCCTGTTTATCAAAGTGTTCCGCAATACCCCCAAGACTAACCGTAGCGCCGAAGTTATTGATGATATAAGTCATAACCTTATCGAATACGGCACGGTTACGGATTTTCTTGTGCTTTATAACATCCTTTTCGAGTATCTGTTTTATAACATCGGCAATATATGTGTCCTTGTCGGCAGGGCTATCAAATTCAAGCGTTTTCGGGAAACCGCCAAAACGGAGATATTCGTTAAATTCTACCGTTTTGTCAGCCTTAATTTCCTTGCCAAGAAATGCTTTCATTTCCAAATACTCACGGAAGTTAAGGGTAAACATTTCAACCTCGATATACCGGCCGGTGAGTTTGGTAGCAAGTTCACCGCTCAACAAATACGAGTTTGAGCCTGTAATGAAGATGGAGAAATTTCCGTCCTCTCGAAAGCCATTGACAACCTCTTCGAAACCGATTACATTTTGAACCTCATCAATAAACAGATATTTGAAATTATCGTCTGTTATTTGTTTCTCGATGGCCTCTTCTAAAGCATCGGGGGTTTTAATTTTTCTGTAATCGCGTTTATCGAGATTCAGATAAATAATATCTTTTTCGGCAATGCCTGATTTTTTTAGGTCTTCCATAACGGAAAGCAGGAAGAACGATTTTCCGCAGCGACGGATTCCTGTAACAACCTTGATAAGATCACTGTGGTAGAACCCTCGAATTTTTTCAATGTAATACTGCCTTGTATAAATTTTTTGGTTCATTGTCGATCGGCGCTCCTTCCTTATCGTCAACGATATGTTATCATATTTTTTTGTTAAAGTCAAGTTAACGAGGGTAAATTTTCAATTTTACGAATTTTCTCCTCGTTAAACGGCGCTTTTGTCGAATGATCTTTTTAACTAGTTGTTTTTAAGCGGGAAAATGGCAGAGTATCTTTATGGACACTCTGTCGTATATAGCTTGCAATATGTTCTTCAGAGCAACTGTCATAGACGCGGCCGGCATCCACACAGACGGCTTCTTTACAACCGTTGTTTGACGCATATCTGTTGTTATCCGCCATAAAAATCCTCCTATGTCACATGATGGGGCACTGCCGTGGGGCAGAGCCCTTCATTGCTATATTATGACAAGGCGGTCGAATTGTTCTTACAGTTTCGTTAGCTTGGCAAAGGTGGCCATTACCTTTTTGGTTCCCACTTGATCGAATTGAATGGTTAGCAACAAGTCCTTGCCCATGGGTTGAACCTTTTCGATGACCCCGACACCGAAAGCTTTGTGGCTGACCCGATCGCCTGTTTGCCAGTTCTCACCGGGAGCAGAGGTGGAGGTAGTAGCAGTCGGTCCGGATACGGAAATGCCACCGCCGCGCGCCTCGTTTCCACGCCGCGCTTGATAGGTGGAGTTAGAAAGGCTGTGCCACGCTTCCGAGGAGCCTTTGCTGCGGTACTCGGTTGTGCTGCCGTAGCCCATCGTGGCTTTGGAAGATGTGCCGTAGGAGGATTGCTGCTCGTGAATTTCCAGCAGTTCTGCGGGAATTTCCTGCAAAAAACGTGACGGGCGGTTGCGCGTGGTGGAACCGTACAACATACGGCTTCGCGCGTGCGTAATGTACAGTTCGCGCTTGGCACGAGTGAGTGCTACGTAGCAAAGGCGGCGATCCTCCTCCAATTCTTCGGGGCGGAACATCGTTTGCATGCCGGGGAAAACCCCGTCCTCAAAGCCGGGAAGAAAGACGATGGGAAACTCTAAGCCTTTAGCGGCATGCATGGTCATCATGACCAGAGCGTCGGCGCTGGCGTCATAGTTATCCACATCGGTCATCAGAGCGTTTTCCTCTAAAAAGCCGGACAACTGGGGAAGGTCCTCCTCGCTGTTGTCTTCAAAGGTGCGAATGGAAGATGCCAATTCGTTCAAATTATCCACGCGTTCTTCTTCAGCCGCACCCGCCAGCTTCCACATCGCCATGTAGCCGGTTTTTTCCAGCATTTCCAGGTACAGCAAATGGAGAGAGGTGGTGCCGTCCTGCGCTTTTTCGCGTAACGCGTCCATGATTTGAATAAACGGAAGAATACGAGAAGCGGCGCGAGAAAGGGCGGCATACTCCTCTGCGTGAGAGAGTACTTCGTATAAGGAGATGCCCTGTTCGTCGGCCAATGCCGCCGCCTTATCCAGCGTGGTATCACCGATGCCGCGCTTCGGCTCGTTAATAATCCGACGCAGGCTGATGCTGTCGTCTGGATTGTTAATGACGCGCAAATACGCAATGGCGTCACGGACTTCCTTGGTATCGTTAAACCGATGACCACCGAGAATACGGTAGGGGATACCGCTTTTGATCAGTGAACGTTCAATGGCGTTGGATTGTGCGTTCGCTCGATACAGCACGGCCATGTCGCGGTATTTGGTACCCTCCGCCACCTTATCCAGCACGGTGCGCGCGATAAAGCGACCTTCTTCATCTTCGTTTTCCAACGTGTGAAGCTGAAGCAACTTTCCTTTGCCGTTTTCGGTCCACAGCGTTTTCGGCTTGCGGTTTTGGTTTTTGGAAATAACGCTGTTGGCGGCATCCAAAATATTTTGAGTCGATCGGTAATTTTGCTCCAGCCGAATGACTGTGCAGGAGGGAAATTGCTCCTCAAAGCTCAAAATGTTTTCAATCGTAGCACCGCGAAATTTGTAAATACTTTGATCATCGTCACCGACTACGCACAGATTTTGGCTTTTTTGCGCCAGCAAGCTGACAAACCGATATTGTGCGTGGTTGGTATCCTGATATTCGTCAATCATCAAATATCGGAAGCGGTTTTGATATTTTTGGAGTACATCCGGCTCGGTTTCGAACAATTCCACCGTTCGCACCAGCAAATCGTCAAAATCCATGGCGTCGGCATCTTTTAGCCGCTTTTGGTACAGGCGATAGCAATCCGCGACCTTTTTCAATCGAAAATCGTTTCCTGCCTGAACCGTAAACTCCTCCGGTGACAGCAGATTATCCTTAGCGCGGCTAATCTCTCCAAGAATGGCTTTGCACCCCATCACGCGTTCTTCAATGTTGAGGGACTTCATACACTCTTTCATCAGTCGGCGGCTGTCATCCGTGTCGTAAATGGTAAAGTGTGAGGAATAGCCAAGCGTGCCGCCGTCTTGTCGTAATACACGGGCGCAGAAAGAGTGAAAGGTGCCGGCCATGACCTGGCGGCCTTCGTCACCAAGCATCGCTTCCAATCGATCCTTCAGTTCTCCGGCGGCTTTGTTGGTAAAGGTGATGGCAAGGATACGCCACGCCGGGCATGGGTCAACGGCGCATAAGGCGTCCAAGCCGCTGTCCGTGGGCAAGGTTCCTTCGGCGTATTGTCGCAGGGTATTCAGAGCCTGCTCCGAAAGGAAGGGCGGCACCTCCGTGCTGTGATAGGCGTTCCCGAAACGCACCAAATTGGCGATGCGGTTGACCAGCACCGTCGTTTTACCGCTGCCGGCTCCGGCAAGAATCAATAGCGGTCCTTCGGTTTGAAAAACAGCCGCACGCTGGGGTGGATTCATGCGGGAAAAGGCGCGCTCCATGGCTTGACGACGAAATGACAAATAGGTTGCGGTGTCCATAAGATAACCTCCGAAAAAGGGCGTGGATATGACTCCACGCCCTGGTATGTTATGCGAGTGAGTAAACGAGGGGGATTAGCCGTACAGTGACAGCAGAACACCGGCAGCCACAGCAGAACCGATAACACCGGCAACGTTGGGTCCCATGGCGTGCATGAGCAGGAAGTTGCCCGGATTTTCGCGTTGGCCCTCCTTTTGCGCCACACGAGCGGCCATCGGCACGGCGGAAACGCCGGCAGAGCCGATCAGCGGGTTGACTTTGCCGCCGCTGAACAGATACATCACCTTGCCAAGCAAGACGCCGCCGGCCGTGCCCAGCGAGAAGGCAATCAGACCTAAGCAGATGATCAACAACGTTTTGGGCTGCAGGAAGGTGTTGGCGTTGGCGGTGGCACCCACGGTAACGCCCAGCAAAATGGTGATGATATTCATCAATTCGTTTTGAGCGGTTTTGGTAATACGCTCAACCACGCCGCTTTCGCGGAACAGATTACCCAGCATCAGCATACCGATCAGCGGTGCGGCGCTGGGAAGCAACAGCACGCAGATCGCAGTAACAAAGATGGGGAACAGAATTTTCTCCGTTTTGGAAACCGTGCGGAGCTGTGTCATCACTACCGCGCGTTCTTTTTTGGTGGTCAGTGCGCGCATGATCGGCGGCTGAATGATGGGAACCAGCGCCATATACGAGTAAGCGGCCACGGCGATGGCACCCAACAGGTGAGGGGCCAGCTTCGAGGTGAGGTAAATGGCGGTAGGACCGTCGGCACCGCCGATGATGGCGATGGAGGCAGCTTCCTGATTGGTAAACGCGATGTCCCACGATTCGGCAAAGGGAAGCAAACCAAACAGGTTGGCACCGAAGAAGGTGGAAAAAATACCGAGCTGTGCGGCGGCACCGAGCAAAAAGCTCTTGGGGTTGGAGAGCAACGGCCCAAAGTCAGTCATACAGCCGATGCCAAGGAAAATCAGCGGCGGATAGATGCCGAACTTGACGCCTTGATACAGGTACCAGAACAGGCCGCCCTGTTCAAAGTGCTGCCACTGCGGAATTACATACTGACGATTGCCGTCCTGATCTTCGACTACTTTGTAAAAATCGTCGCCGGACTGATACACGGTGTATTCGATACCGTTGATTTCTTTGGTAACAACGTTTTTGTCGTCGTTGCCGATGTCAATTTCCGTTAAATACACCGGGTACACTTGTTCATAAGTACCGGAAATGTAAGCGATCTGTTCGTCCTGTGTAAACGGAACCAGCGAATTTTGCTGGGGGTCCATCACGCCGCCGAGCGGCAGGTTGACCAGCAACATACCGAAAGCGATTGGCAACAACAGCAACGGTTCGTACTGCTTTTTGATGGCCAGATACATCAACACACAGGCAACACCGATCATAACGAGGTTTTTCCAGCCGCCGTTTTCAAAATTAAACAAACGGGCAAAGCCGGATTCTTCCCAAATTTTGACGATTGCGTCCCATAAAGCTTGCATAGCGAATGAAACCTCCTCTTAAAACGGTTGCGTGTTATCAGCGAGCCCGGCAGCCGACCAAACGGGGCGAGTACCCTGCGAACGGGAAGCACTGATGCGCCGAACGACGTAGTGAGTGTGCCCGTCCGACGTCGCGGCGACGGCTGCGGCGATGGCGGCAACGATTTCGTCGGAAATGCCGTCCTCGACAATGGGAGCCGTCGTTGCCTTGGAAGCCGCTTTGGGAGCGGGCTTCGGTGCCGGGGCAGGCTTCGGCGTACTATTCTTTTTAGAGCCGAGACCGGCAATCACACCGAACAGCCAAAAAACAAAGGTAAGTACCAACAGCGCCGCGAACACCACGACCAAACCGACGAGAACGGTGTTGGCGGATTCGGAAAGCAGCTTGCCGGCATCTGCCTGCAATAAAATAGCGGACATCGTGAAAGACCCCATTTCTTTGTTGTGCGTGAATGAAAACGTTCGCACCCACCATAATTTAATATGAGTATAGTATAACGCAGATAAGAATTTTTTGCAACGCTTTCCGAAAAAAAAGCTCCGGATTTTCGGTCGAAAATATTGAAATTCCGCCGAGCATCTGCTACACTGATAGGCAAAGGAGAAATGACTTATGAAATACGTTGTTTTATTATGTGACGGCATGGCGGATATCCCCTGTGAAGCGTTGCAGGGACACACGCCGATGGAGTTGGCGCAAAAGCCGTGCATGGATGCTTTGGCGGCACGCGCCGAGGTCGGTATGACGTACACGGTGCCGGAAGGACTGTCTCCCGGCAGTGACGTTGCCAACCTTTCGGTGCTGGGGTATCGCCCTCAAGATTGCTATACCGGTCGTTCGCCGCTGGAGGCGGCGAATATCGGCGTTGATTTGGCCGATGACGACGTGGCGATCCGTTGCAATTTGGTTACGCTGTCCGATGAACCGACTTATGCCGATAAAACCATGGTGGATTATTGTGCCGGTGATATTCACACCGAGCAGGCCGACGCCATCATTCGCACCTTGCAGGAACAGTTGGGGGGCGGTGAGTTCGATTTTTACACCGGCACCGCCTATCGGCATTGTCTGGTGTGGCACGGTGGCAAAACGGCGATTGGCAAGCTGACGCCGCCCCACGATATTTCCGGCAAGGTGGTCGGTGAACATTTGCCACAGCATCCCGATGCACAGCCCTTGCTGGACTTGATGCAAAAGAGTGCTGATATTTTGCGCGACCATCCGGTTAATCGGCAGCGTCGTGCCACCGGGGAAAATCCGGCTACGTCGATTTGGCTGTGGGGTCACGGCAAGCGGCCGCAACTGCAGAGCTTTGCCGAACGCTTCGGCGTGCAGGGCGCGATGGTCTCGGCGGTCGATCTGCTGAAGGGCATTGCTCGGCTTAATGGGATGCGCGTGTGTGAGGTGGAGGGTGCCACCGGCTATATCGATACCAACTTTGTGGGCAAGCGCGAAGCGGCATGGGAAGCATTGCAGAGCGGTTGCGACTTGGTCTATATTCATTTGGAAGCGCCGGATGAATGTGGCCACCGTGGCGAGCCGGAAAACAAAGTGCGTTCTATCGAGGAGATCGATCGTCAGGTGCTGGCACCGTTGCTGAAATCGTTGCAGGGCACCGATGTCTCCTTGCTGATCATGCCGGATCACCCGACACCGCTTTGCACCAAAACACATTCTTCCGCACCGGTGCCGTATCTGTTGTATCGCAGTACTGGCGTGGATCATGCCTCCGGCATCACAAAATTTACGGAGGCGACGGCGGCATCGACCGGCGTGGTGACTCCGGTGGCGTCCGACCTCATGGGACGACTTTTGGAAAAGCACTGACGCGGTGCGTTTTGAACTACCTGTGAAAGCGGTGCGGCTTATGCCGCACCGCTTTGCTTTGTCGGAATTGCCTTTCATATTGAACCGCAGAGAGATGATTTGGAGGAAAACTGCCGCAACACGGCATGAAGATGGGTCAGGTTGCTATCAAAGCATGATTTGTAGTTGGAACTATAAATGCCCATAGCAACCTTTTATACTGGGGACGGTTAAAGTCCTTGCCGGACTGCTGATCGGAATAGATGTTTTGACAGCTTACCCCTGCTTCTGGCAAGGCAATCTGTTGTCGATCCTCTTTCTGGTCTCTGCTGCTGACACGAATGTATCCATACACACTCAAACGAAAGCCCCCTGTCCTTTTTCCATAGGCCAATTTTACAGCAAATGGCACGTTCAAAAAAGAACGGGTACTCGGTGAACCCGAATACCCGTTCTTACGTTGTGTCTCTGTGGACAGATGGTCGCTTGGCCGTTGTGCCTGTTTATGTTCGGAGAAATTATACCGTTTGATTGATTACCGATTCGGCATAACGGACGCTTTCCATGGCATCCTTGGCATATTTGTCGGCCCCGATTTTATCGGCATAGTCTTGGGTCAGCACAGCGCCGCCCACCACGATCTTGCACCATGGTGCCTGCTTCCGCAGCAGGCGGATGGTTTCTTCCATCGCCGGTACGGTGGTGGTCATGAGCGCACTTAACCCTGCCAAAGGGGCGTGTAGCTCGACGACCTTGTTCACAATCGTTTCCGGCGGAACGTCCTTGCCGAGGTCTACCACGTGAAATCCGTAGTTTTCCAACAGCAGCTTGACGATGTTTTTGCCGATGTCATGAACGTCGCCCTGCACCGTGGCGATCACGAAAACTCCCTTCTCCACGGTTTTTTCGCCGGTTGCCATGAACGCTTTGATGACTTCAAAGGCACCTTTTGCCGCTTCGGCACTCATCAGCAGTTGAGGCAAATAGACTGTTTTGTTCTCAAAGCCTTGACCCACGGTGTTGAGTGCCGGGATAATTTCATCGTTTACGATTTGCAGGGGAGGCACCGTGGACAGCAGCAGTCGTGTCAGCTCCGCCGCTTTTTCCTTGCGCCCGGTCGCAATCGCTTGCTGTAGCTCCGTCGAGTAGGTGTCCGTCGCTTTCGCGGTGGTCACGGTCGGCTGTGCCGCTGTTGGGGTAAAGGCATCGGCATGGCCGATGTATTCTGCGCAGTTGGGGTCCCATCCCTTCAGCGCTGTGTAGGTATAATAGGTTTTCATCATTTCCGCAGAATAGGGATTCATGATGGCGGCCGAAAGTCCGTTGTCCAGCGCCATGGCAAAAAAGGTGCCGTTGATGGCATCGCGGTTCGGCAGGCCAAAGGAAATGTTGGAAACTCCAAGCGAGGTGTGACAGCCGAGTCGATGCTTAATATCGTGTAGGGAGCGTAACGTTGCCTCCGCCGCCCGGTTGTTGGCGCTAATCGTCATGGCGAGCGTGTCGAAAACGATATTCTTCTTATCAATTCCGTAATTTGCCGCTGTAGCCAGAATTTTTTCGGCAATGGCGACGCGCTCCTCGGCGGTGTCGGGAATCCCGCTTTCATCCAGCGTTAATGCTACGACAACGCCACCGTATTTCTTGACAAGTGGGAAGATGGCTTCCATGCTTTCCTGCTTTCCGTTGACGGAATTGATCAAGGCTTTTCCGTTATAACAGCGCAACGCGGCCTCCATCGCCTGTGGATCGGAGGTGTCGATCTGAAGGGGTGTGTCAAGAATGGCTTGCAACTCACACACAGCGTTTTTCAGCATGGAAACCTCGTCGATTTCAGGCAGACCGACGTTCACGTCGAGAACGTGGACACCGCACTCCTGCTGGTGGACACCTTCGGATAAAAGGTAATCCATTTCTCCGTCTAACAGAGCTTGCTTAAAGCGCTTTTTTCCGGTGGGGTTGATGCGCTCACCGATCAGGATCGGCCGGTTGCCGAATTCCACGGCGTGGGTATACGAGGAAACGGCGGTGATCGCTTTGGGTGTGATCGGCTTTGGCGAGAGAGCGGCCGTCTTTTCGTGCAGAGATTGAATATACTGCGGTGTCGTGCCGCAACAGCCGCCGACAACACGGATGCCTTGCTGTAGCAAAGCGGCTACCTCGTCGGAAAACTCGTCGGCACCCACGTCAAAAACCGTGGTGCCGTTCACAGAACGCGGCAAGCCGGCGTTTGGCTTGAGTAGTACGGGAACGGACGCCTTTTGCAACAGTTCTTCTGCGACGGGGCGGAGCTGGCGTGGGCCGAGTGAGCAGTTGGCGCCGATAGCGTCGGCGCCCATGCCTTCCAGCATGGCTACCATGGCCGACGGTGTGGCACCGGTCATCAGCTTTCCGTCCTCGCCGTAGGCGTTGGATACCAAAACGGGAAGGTCACTATTCTCCTTGGCGGCAAGCAAGGCCGCTTTGGTTTCGTAGCTGTCGTTCATGGTTTCGATGAGGATTAGGTCAACACCGTATTTCACGCCGAGGCGAACGGTAGTAGCAAATAGCTGAACCGCATCTTCAAACGCCAAGTCACCGAGCGGCTTTAACAATTTGCCGGACGGCCCGACATCCAAGGCGATGAATTTTTCGTTCGGGGATAGGGAAGTGCTCCGTGCACGGTTGGCGTTTTCCACGGCGGCGCGAACAATCGCTTCCAGCTCCGTTTCGGAAAACTTCAGCAAATTTGCCCCGAACGTGTTGGTACAGACCACGTTGCTTCCGGCCTCGTAATACTGCCGATGAATCGCGGTGACGACGTCGGGATGTGATAAATTCCAATATTCCGGTTGCTCGCCGGGCTGTAATCCTTGCTGTTGTAGCAAGGTGCCCATGCCACCGTCCAAATAGACGATACGTTGCTTCAGATAATCGCGAAAATTCATACAGCACCTCGAAATGCACAGTTGGTTAGCGAACAGGTTTCGCAAGAACGTTGCGAGCGGCGGCAAGTGCCGCCAATGCCTACGATGGCAGTTACCGATTTAGACGGCGACATCAGCAAGCTGCCGTTCAGCGTCAGTCCGATCTTCCGTTCGCAATCCAAAACTCGAAAGAGATCGGATTGCATGGTGAGCGGCAGATCGCCGTAGCCGGGGCTGAAGCGTGAGGTCAATGCACCGTGTTCTTTTGCCAGATCGTCGCAAAAGCAGTCGCAAAGCGCTTCGATGCGTTCAGCGCCGATGGCCTGAAGCAGGAGCGCTTTGGTAGGGGAGAGCTTGCCGTAATTGCCAATCAGGCGGTCGATCCCCACACCGATGGTGGCGGCGAACAAAACGACACGGTGACACCCAGCCAGATGCCGCGCCAAGGTTTGGGAACGGCAGGCAAAGGTGTCAAAGCGACACAGCTCGTCTTCAGCCGTGAAGCAGGATTCGTGGTAGCACACCTTGTAGGTCAGGCTATCACGGACTTCGTCCCAGCAGTCGGTGAGAAGAGCTTGTAGTGCCGCATCCGCTTGCCGGCATCCGGCGTAGCGAAAAATCTCGGCTTCTCGCCGGGGCGGTTCACAGTAGGTTTTGCTAAAAATCATCATCAATCACGGCATTTCTTTTCCTAATATATCCGATAGGTTTTTCTGAATTTTTTGGGCAACGTCCGGCTTGTTCATGGAATACACGTGCACGTTGGTGATGCCGTTGGCATACAGGTCGATGATTTGGTCGGTGGCATAGGCGATTCCGGCCTGCTTCATGGCCGTTGGGTCCGATCCGAATTTATCCACCAGGCTCTTAAAACGTTGCGGCATAAAGGAGCCGGACAGCTTGATGGCTCGCGCCACTTGATTGGCATTGGTGATCGGCATGATGCCGGGAATCACGGGAACCGTAATGCCGGCTTCACGGATTTTGTACAGAAAATTGTAGAGCAGATTGTTGTCAAAAAACATTTGCGTCGTTAAAAAGTCGCAACCGGCCTCCGTTTTTTCGCGCAGGAACCGAATATCCTCGCGCTGATTGGTGCTTTCCGGATGAATTTCCGGGTAGCACGCACCGCCAATGCAGAAATCGGCAGAGGCACTTTTCAATTCCCGAACCAGTTCGATGGCGTGATGATAGCTCCATACGGCACGATCGTTCGAGCATTCCGCAGGAATATCGCCTCGCAGAGCCATCACGTTTTGTATACCGGCCTCCTGCATTTCCCGAATACGTTGTTTCACGGTTTCGTGCGTGGAAGAAACGCAGGTCAGATGCGCCAGCGTCGGCACGTTGTACTGTTCTTTAATTTTTTTGGCAATATCCAGCGTATAGCGACTGGTTCCGCCGCCGGCACCGTAGGTGACGCTCATAAACGACGGCCGAAGCGTAGCAATCTCCTCGGTAGCGGCTTTTACGCTGTCAAAGGCGCTGTCGGTTTTCGGAGGAAACACCTCAAAGGATAGTGACAACGTGTGTGAAGTGAGCAGATCAATAATTTTCATAACGACGATCCCTTACAACGAATTTCATGCACATTATACACCGAAATGCTCAAGCAATCAAGACTCATTTTCGAGTAAACAGGGCAGAATACGCCGATAAAGCGATGCAAAAACCGCGCGTGTTTACCACGCGCGGTTTCAAAGCCGATGAGCTTATTGGAATTTTTTGCGGGCAACGTAGGTGGTGTGCAGGCAATGATGCGCCTTGTGACCGCCGATGCCATCGTCAAAGAATTCTTCGTAGAGCTTTTTCACCACGGGAGACTCGTGGGACTTGCGAAGAGCCATGCCGGCATCCTGATCGTAAAGAGCCTTGGCACGCAAGGACTTTAGATCGGTGAAGTTACGCACCGAAGCCGGTTGAATGGGTTGACCGCCGCCGTTGATACAACCGCCGGGGCAGCACATGATCTCAACGAAGTGCCACGGAGCCGTGCCGCTCTGGATCATGTTCATAACGTAGTTGGCACTGGCAATACCGCTGGCAACCGCCACCTTGATTTCCATGCCGTTGATGGTATAGGTAGCTTCCTTGAGGCCATCCATACCGCGGACGTCGTGAAAATCCACCGCGTCGTTGTCTTTGCCGGTCAGCCAATCGTTGGCAGTACGCAGTGCAGCTTCCATAACGCCGCCGGTTGCACCGAAAATAACGGCGGCACCGGTGTCCTCACCCAACGGTGCGTCGAAGTCTTCATCGGGCAAAAGCTCAAACTTCAAGCCGGCACGGTCGATCATGCGAGCCAACTCGCGCGTCGTCAAAACGGCATCCACGTCCGGAACGCCGGCGGCGCTTTCGTCCGCACGACCGATTTCAAACTTCTTCGCGGTACAGGGCATGACCGATACGTGATAAATATCCTTCGCCTCAATGCCCATCTTCTGCGCATAATAGGTTTTAATCACGGCACCCGTCATCTGTTGAGGCGATTTGCAGGAGGACAAGTGATCCAGTTGATCCGGATAATAGTACTCGGCAAACTTGACCCAACCGGGCGAGCAGGAGGTGATCATCGGCAAAACGCCGTTGTTCTTTACGCGAGACACAAACTCGTTGGCTTCCTCCACAATGGTCAAATCGGCACCAAAGTCGGTGTCGAACACCTTGTCAAAGCCCAAACGACGCAGGGCGGCAACCATTTTTCCTTCGACGTTGGTGCCGACCGGCATACCGAAGCATTCACCCAGGGTGGCACGAATGGACGGAGCGGTGCTGACAACCACGTGCTTATTGGGATCGGCCAGCGCGGCCCAAACGTCGGCGGTGCTGTCGTTATCGGTCAAAGCACCGGTGGGGCAGACCACTACACACTGACCGCAGGAAACGCAGGGAACCTCGCCCAGCGGCTTTTCAAAGGCACAGGCGATATGCGTGTCGATGCCGCGGTCGTTGGCACCGATTACGGACACGAACTGCTGTTTGCAGGCCGCGACACAGCGACGGCACAAAATGCACTTGTTGTTATCGCGAATCAAATGCGGTACGGAAGTATCCAGAGCGTACTTGGGGCAATCGCCGTCGTACTTGCCGCTGTCTTCTACGCCGTAATCCTTGCAGAGCTTCTGCAATTCGCAATCGCCGGAGCGAACGCAGGACAAACATTTTTTATCGTGCGTGGACAAAATCAGTTCCAGCGTCGTTTTGCGAGCTTTTTGTACGCGGGCGGAGTTGGTTTGAATCTCCATTCCTTCCGCTACCGGGTAAACACAGGCGGTGACCAAACCGCGAGCACCGGTCGCTTCGACCATGCAGATGCGGCAGGCGCCGATCTCGTTGATATCTTTCAGATAGCACAGCGTGGGAATTTCCACACCGGCGGCACGGGCGGCCTCCAAAATGGTGGAGCCCTTCGGAACACTAACGGCGATGCCGTTGACTTTGACGTTAACCATATCCATAATTGGCATCTCCTTCCTTATTTCTTCACGATAGCGCCGAACTTACAGGTATCCATACACACACCGCACTTGATACATTTTTCGGTATCGATGGTGTGAGGCTCTTTCACCGAGCCGCTGATGGCACCGACCGGGCATTTGCGGGCGCAGGCGGTACAGCCCTTGCACTTGTCAGCCACGATCTCATAATGCATCAACGATTTGCAAACACCGGCCGGGCAGCGCTTTTCGGTAACGTGAGCGACGTATTCGTCGCGGAAGAAGCGCAGGGTGGAGAGAACTGGGTTGGGAGCGGTTTGACCCAGACCGCACAAGGAATTTTCCTTGATGTAGTAGCAAAGCTGCTCCAACTCGTCGATGTCCTCCAGCGTGCCCTTGCCGGAAGTGATTTTTTCCAGCTTTTCCAGCAGACGCTTGGTACCGACACGGCAGGGCGTGCACTTGCCGCAGGATTCGTCCACGGTGAATTCCAGGAAGAACTTGGCCATATCGACCATACAGGTATCTTCGTCCATGACGATCAAGCCGCCGGAGCCCATCATACAACCGATCGCGATGAGGTTGTCGTAATCCACAGGCGTATCGATGAGCGAGGCCGGAATACAACCGCCGGACGGGCCGCCGGTTTGTGCCGCCTTGAAGGTTTTCCCATTCGGGATACCGCCGCCGATTTCCTCAACGATTTCGCGCAGGGTAGTACCCATCGGGATTTCCACCAGGCCGGTATGCTTGATTTTGCCGCCCAGAGCGAACACCTTGGTGCCCTTGGACTTCTCGGTACCCATCGAAGCGAACCAGTCGGCGCCCTTCAGGATGATTTGCGGAACGTTGGCAAAGGTTTCCACGTTGTTTTCCACGGTGGGGCAACCGTACAGACCCTTGATCGCCGGATACGGGGGACGGGGACGCGGCTCACCGCGATTGCCTTCAATGGAGGTCATCAACGCCGTTTCCTCGCCGCACACAAACGCGCCGGCGCCCAAACGGATTTCCATATCGAAGTCGAATCCGGTGCCGAAAATATTCTTACCCAGCAAGCCTTCAGCGCGAGCAGCATCGATGGCGATCTGCAGACGGCGCACGGCGATGGGGTACTCGGCACGTACGTAAACGTAGCCCATGGAAGCGCCGATCGCATAACCGGCAATGGCCATGGCCTCGACCAGACAGTGCGGGTCGCCTTCCAGCACGGAACGGTCCATAAACGCACCCGGATCGCCTTCGTCGGCGTTACAAACGACGTACTTTTGCGGTGCCTTGTTGGGAGCGGTGAGCGCCCATTTGCGACCGGTGGGGAAGCCGCCGCCGCCGCGACCGCGCAGGCCGGAATCCGTAATGATCTGAATGACCTGTTCGGGGGTGTATTCAGTCAAGCACTTGGCCAACGCCTGATAACCGTCGTTGGCGACGTATTCTTCCAGCGATTCCGGATTGATAACGCCGCAGTTACGCAGAGCGACACGAACCTGCTTTTTGTAAAAATCCGTTTCGTTCAGCGCCTTGATCTCGCCTTCGTTGGCGACGGTTTCATCGTACAGCAAGCGGGTGACGATACGACCCTTGAGCAAATGCTCGGAAACGATTTCCGGAATATCTTCTACCTTGACGCAGGAATAGAAGCAGCCCTCCGGATAGACGATCATGATCGGGCCAAGCGCACACAGACCAAAGCAGCCGGTGCGAACGACCTTTACCTCGTCGGTCAGGTCGTTTGCCGCAATCTCTTTTTCCAAGGTTTCAATAATAGCCTGGCTATTGGAGGAAGTACAACCGGTACCGCCGCAAACCAGCACGTGAGAACGATACATTCTTTTTCCTCCTGTCTTATTTCATTAAATTGGAGACGGTATATTCCGCCACCGGATTGCCGTTGACCAGATGATCGGTCACAATTTTAGCGACCATATCGGGGGTGACTCTGCCGTAGGTAACTTTCTCTTTGCCGGGGGCAATGACTTCAACGATCGGTTCGAATTCGCACATGCCGATGCACCCGGTCTGCACCACGGCAACGTGACCGAGATGGCGCTTGGCGATTTCTTCCGTAAAGGCCTTCAGCACGGGGCGTGCGCCGGCGGCGATGCCACAGGTGGCCATGCCGACGACAACGCGTGTTCCGTCGTGAGAACCTTCGCGTACCGTCATCTTTTCGCGTGCTTTGTCGCGGAGAGCCTGAAGTTCCGCAATGGATTTCATACAAAAACCTCCTAATTATATCATCATAGTGATTAAGCGTTGCTATCCAAGGACTGGATTCCTTCCGCCAGAGCTTCGTCGATCCAGTTCATAACGTCCGGCTCTGAAAGCGGAACGCCGTCCAGTACCTCGCGCAGGGAACGGGTGTCCAGCTCAAAGGAGCGGCCCTCTACCGTGTGACGGTAGAGAAAATCGACGTTCGGATTCAAGCGGATGAGCGTGTCCATCGTGCCGACGATATCTCCCAGCGGCATCCGGTCGATGTGATGCAAGCCGAAGCAAGCTGTGACCGTGGTACCGACCCCGACCTGTGAGTCGATGGAGAAAGAACCGCCTGCCATTTCGGCCGCCATGCGAAACAGAGGAATCCCCAAACCGACGCGCCGCGTTTTGCGGGTGGTGTAAAAAGGGTCGCGAATTCGTTTCAGCTGTTCACGGGTCATGCCGCAACCGTTGTCACCGATGCAGATCGTCAATCGATCGTCGGATTCTTCGATGGCAATCGTAACCAACGTGGCGTTGGCTGCGATGGAGTTTTGGGCAACGTCCAAAACGTTCAGCGATAGCTCACGCATGGGTTATTTGCCGTATTTGGCGAGAATACCGGGAACGTCGTCTACGGTGAGCTTACCGTACACGTCGTCGTTGACGGTAAGAACGGGAGCCAGACCGCAAGCACCGATACAACGGCAGGCGGTCAGCGAGAAGCGACCGTCGGGAGTACATTCTTCGGCATCGATGCCGAGCAACTCCTTGAGCTTTTCAAACAGATCGCCGGACCCTTTCACGTAGCAAGCCGTTCCGAGACAGACGGAAATGTTGTACTCGCCCTTCGGCGACAGTGCGAACTGCGCGTAGAAGGTAGCCACGCCGTACACCTTTTCCAGCGGGACGTTCATGCCGTCGGCAATCATTTGCTGAACCTCGATGGGCAGATAACCGTAGATGTTTTGCGCTTCGTGCATAACACCCATCAGCCGGCTGGAATCGTGCTTGTTGGCATCGATTACCTTCTGCAACGCTTCCTTCTGTTCGGGGGTTCCTTTGAAGGGAAGGGTGCTGATTTTTTTCTGCATTTACCTGTTCCTCCTTAAAGTAATTCATACCTGTCCACTATTATACAATATTAAAATTGGTTTTGCAATGAGAAATCGGTATTTTTTATCGATTTTTCCCGAACGATTGATCCTCCCGCTGAACGGCTTGACAAAAGCTGAAATTCGTGTATACTAAATGCTTATATAATTTGTACAAAAGTGGTGATGGTAAAAATGACTCCCAACTATCAAAGAACGTGGAAGAGCTGTTACTGGGGCGCGGCGATCCAAGCATTGGCCATTAACGTTGTGCCGCTGTTCTTTGCCATTTTGCAAAGTCAGTTTTCCGTTTCCTTTGAAATGCTCGGCCGATTGGTGCTGATCAATTTTTTAACGCAACTTACGATGGATTTGCTGTCGCTGTATATTGTCGATCGTCTGGGGTATCGTATCTGCTTTATGGTGGCACACGGTGCAACGGCGGTGGGGCTGGTGCTGTTTGGTATTTTGCCGCGGATTGTGTCGACTCCGTATGTCGGTATGGTGCTGGCCACGCTGGTATTCTCTGCCGGTGCCGGATTGTTGGAGGTGCTGATCAGCCCGATGGCCGACGCGCTTCCCAGCAAAAACAAGGCAACCTCGCTGACACTGGTGCACGCGTTTTATCCGCTGGGCCAGGTGGCGGCGGTCGTGGTAACAACGCTCCTGTTATCGTTGCTCGGCAACGATTATTGGTGGGCGATCATCATGGCGTGGGCGGTTTTACCGTTGTCGAACCTGATACGTGGGTTGCGCATCCCGTTTCCAACGGTGGAAAGCGCCTCTGAACACGGTGGACTGCTGGAGCTGCTTTCCTGCGGAGCGTTTTGGATTGCGTTTGGCACCATGATTTGTGCCGGTGCCGCCGAGCAATCCATGGCACAGTGGGCATCGTTGTTTGCCGAAAAGGGGTTGGGAATCCCCAAGGTGATGGGCGATTTGCTGGGACCGTGTTTGTTTGCACTGTTTATGGGTGTGGGGCGGTTTTGGTATGGCCGTTTTGGTGATCACGTGCCGCTTCGCCCAGTGCTGATGACCAGCTCCGTGCTGTGCGTTCTTTGCTACGCATTGGCGGTGTTTTCGCCGTGGCCGTTGCTGGCGTTACTCGGCTGTGCTTTTTGCGGTTTGTCGGTGAGCTTGATGTGGCCGGGGACCCTGAGCTATGTAGTGCCGCGCGTGTCGCGCGGCGGTACGGCGTTGTTCGCCAGCCTGGCATTGGCCGGAGACGTCGGCTGCTCGCTGGGACCGTGGTTGACCGGCTTTGTGTCTGATGCGGTACAACCGTATTATACCGGCGGTGATCCGGAGCAGTTCGGCTTACGCATGGGTCTGATGACGGCGATCTTGTTCCCCGTAGTCATGTTCGTGCTGTTGGCGGTTTTCTCACGAAACGAGAAAAGCAAAATTGAAGACTGAAAAGTGAAACGCGCGTCTGCTTGCTGAACCAAGCAGACGCGCGTTTGTTATGGCTGTTATTTTGCGGACAGAAGCGTTTCGGTGGCGGCCAGTAGTGTGTCGGCAACCTCGGCGGCTTTTTCCGGCGTGGCACCGGTGGCGGTTACATAGCCCTTAATTTTCGGTTCGGTGCCGGAGGGACGTACGATGAGACCGGCGTGATTTTCCAGCTCATAGGCCAGCACGTTGGATTTCGGCAACCGGATTGCTTTGATCTCGCCGTCGGCGGTGCGGCGCTCGGAACGCAGGTAGTCGGCGGTGCCAAGTACCTTGAGACCGGCGATTTCCACGGGCGGCGTTTCACGCAGCGAGGTCATCAGCTGATCCATCGCGGCCATACCGCGGGCACCCTCGAACTGAATATTTACCAGCTTGTGACAATAGGCGCCGTGTTCTTCGCTTAAGCCATGCAGAACGTCCAACAGCGTTTTGCCGCGTCCGGCATAGTAGGCGGCCATTTCGCAAATCAGCATGGAGGCGACGACCGCATCCTTGTCACGGGCATGGGTTCCGGCCAAATAACCGTAACTTTCCTCAAAGCCGAGCTGATACCGTTCGGGATGGCCTGCCGCTTCCAGCTCGCCGATCTGTTCGCCGATATATTTGAAGCCGGTGAGCACCTCACGCATTTCACAGCCGTACTTTTCCGCAATACGCGTCGCCAAATCGGAGGTAACAATGGTTTTCACTACAACCGGCGATTCCGGCAAGGTGCCGTTGGCACGGCGGCAGGATAAAATATACTCCAAAAGCAAGCAACCCGTCTCGTTGCCGGTTAGCAACACATACTCGTTGTCCTGCCGCACGGCAATACCAACGCGGTCGCAGTCCGGATCGGTGGCGAGCAACAGATTGGGTTTGACGACCTCGGCCAGCTTCAAGGCGCAGGTAAAGGCCTGCCGGATTTCCGGGTTGGGGTAGGGAGCAGTCGGGAAGTTGCCATCCGGCAATTCCTGCTCCGGCACGACGGTGACCTGCTTCAGACCGATACGCTTCAAAATGGCGCGCACTGGCTTGCTTCCGGCACCGTTTAAGGGGGTATAAATCACCTTCAGGTCGCTTTTTTCGCAGATTCCGGGGTTGATCTGCTGTTCGGCAACGCGATCAAGATAGCGCTGGACCAGCTCGTCGCCGATCATGGTGACGTCACCGTTTTTCACCGCTTCATCCCAATCGGCCAAGCGAACGCCGTCGAACGTATCTACGCGACGGATGCAGTCGGTAACGGCATTAGCATCCTCATCGGTCATTTGGAACCCTTCGGAGCCGTAGCATTTATAGCCGTTATATTTGGCAGGATTGTGGCTGGCCGTGACCATAATGCCGGCTTGGCACTGCAGTTCGCGCACGGCAAAGGACAGAACCGGTACCGGCTGTAGCTCTGCGAACAGGCTGACGGCAATGCCGTTGCCGGCCAAAACGCGAGCCGCCTCCTTGGCAAACAGGTCGGATTTGATGCGCGAATCGAAGCAAATCGCGACGCGAGAGTGGGAATAGCGATGATTCAAATAATCGGCAAGTCCCTGCGTTGCTTTGCGAACGGTGTAAATGTTCATGCGGTTATTGCCGGCACCGATTACGCCGCGCAGACCGGCGGTGCCGAATTCAAGCTCGCGGTAAAATCGCTCGTTAATTTCTTCGTCGTTGTCGGCAATCGCCTTCAAATCGGAAACCAGGTCGGGATCATCGACGGCGCGAGACAGCCAAAGAGCATATTTTTCAGCCACAGTCATAGTAAAGCATCCTTTCTGTGATGATGTAATACTAGTATACCAACCTTTCTTCCAAAATGCAAGGGGGAGACTGTCGAGCGGTGGAGTGGCTCACTATTGTTTTGCATGGTAACGTGTTGCCGTGCAAAAATATACGGAGGTAAGAAATATGAAAAAACGAATGGTATCCGCAGGTATGATTGAGAAATTTGAAGCGCAGCTTCGCAGTGATGAAAAGAGCGAGAACACCATCAAAAAGTATGCACGTGACGTAGCGGTCTTCCGTAGCTTTGCCGCTTCACGTGAAGTTAGCAAAGCGGTGGTGATGGAATTTAAGGCGGCGCTTGTTGAACGCTATGAAATCACTAGCGCGAATTCTATGATTGCGGCAGTCAATGCGTTTCTGCGCTTTATGGGGTGGACGGATTGCTGTATCAAGCAGTTCAAAGTACAACGGAGAGCTTTCCGTTTGGAAGAGAAGGAACTGACGAAAGCGGAATACGTTCGTCTTGTCAACACTGCAAAGCAACAAGGTAACGAACGATTAAATCTTATTTTTGCAAACGATCTGCGGAACGGGATTCGTGTCAGTGAATTGCGGTTTATTACGGTTGAGGCGGTTTACAAGGGCGAGGTCGTTGTTTCTTGCAAAAATAAAACCCGAACGGTGTTTGCTACGGGTTGATGAGGCAGTATAGAAACTTATTACATCTGTGGTATTGCAAATGGAAGAAATTGGGCTTTGACTTAAAAGGTCAGAGTCTTTTTCTTTTGCAATAAAATCCGCACATTC
>CAYMHR010000025.1:0-21437 GCA_964390295.1 uncultured Eubacteriales bacterium | reverse complement strand
TGCTCTTTGGCGGAGATATTCGGTTGTAGAAAGACCGCACCGTTTGGCAAGGGCGTTGGTGGCGAAGGTGTGCCTGAGATCGTGGAAGCGGATGTGCTTGCACTCAGCTCTCTCCAAGGTTCTTTCCAATATTTTTCGTATCGAGGACGGATGCCGAGGGGCATCATCTTTTACTGGTGACGGGAACATCCACCGTGAGTTAACCCTTTTCTTGTATTCCGCAAGGATTTTTACGATTTCCGGCGGAAGGATAACCGTGCGGATGGAGGACTTGGTTTTCGGTGTGCTTATTTGAATGTTGCCATGCACCGTAGTCGCCTGTCGGCAGATGTGCAGTTCACCTGTCTGCATATTGAGGTCAGATCATTGCAGAGCTGTAATCTCACCTCGGCGCATCCCTGTGCTGAGTTCGAGGAGGAACAGTTCGAAGTATCCGTCTGATTTGGCTTGTATCATAGCATTAATATCTTTTGAAATAGCAGCAAAATCCATTTGAAGTGCACTCATTATGTTTTGCATCGGAATTGTTTCGCTGTCTGCATCAACTATTATAGAATATATTTGAGACTGTCTTTTTCTCTTTTTATTTGCAAAAAAAGCAAACAAAAACAAGCCTCCGACTATTACTACCCATTCAACTATTAACCATACCCAAGTCAATCTTTACACCTCTTTTACAGTGGTGAGCCACAGTATTCACATTCATTTACTGCACCAGCAACAAATGTATTGGTTGCACCGCAATTTTTGCATTTTACACTTGTAGGCTGAGCATCAGCGTGAGCGGTGTTTTGATCGACAGTAACATTAACCGATACTGACCTTTGCGGCATTATTAACTCTCTGCGGTTTAAGTCAATATACGCATTCATAAAATATCCATCATCTATCATTGACTGAATGTCTTCTGTTGCCTTTTCGTAGGTTGTAGGATAAGCTGCGGCGATGTTATCGATTAATGTATCATTACTGCTGTTGATAATGGAAACATATCTGTTGTACTTTGTACCTTTCTTTATGTACGAATGGGCCTTATACAATGCAAAAGCACCGCCGCCGCCAAAAATCATAAGCATTATAATAACGCCACTCACAACACTTGATCCATCTTCGGTTTCGAGTTCGCCTGTGATTCCCATAATCAAATACATTACAGCAAAGCCTATTAATATCCATGCTAAAATTTTTAAAGACTTTCCATTTTTAATATAGTTGAATTTTTCGTCAGTCATCTTTTTAACTAACATCCAAATGCCAATGGGGAAAAACAGAAAGAACATTAATGCAATAATTCCCCATGAAAAAGATTTTTTCTGCATTTTCTTCACCATCCTATTCTGAAATCTGCGATCCGCAGAATTCACATTCGCCTACCGTTCCAGAGACAATCTTATTTGTTGCACCACAACCTTTGCACTGAACGGTGGTATATTTTACCGTTTGAGTTGTTGCATTAGGAGCAGGTGTAGAGACGGTTGAAACTTGTTGCTGCGGCATTGTAGGTACAACTAACTTATTGTGCTGCCCATCAAGATAGCAATTTGGGAAAAAGCCAGCCGCAAGCATACATCGAGTGCCTCTTTAAATCCGGATGTAGCACATCCAACGAAGGCAATAAATCCGTTAAAAACCGCTATTATCCAACCAAATACTCTTTGAATTGTGCCTTTAACTTTTACCTTGTTAATTGCAGAATCAACACTATTTGACGCCATAATTATATACCTCCGATTTTCAATCTGCTCACTTCAGCGTTTCTCTGCTTAATAAGGCGTATTGTTTTTTCGCAAATTCCAAGAATTCTGTCGCTATTTCTTTCTTTAAGATTCAACTGTTCCAACAAAGTATTAACGCTCTCGTCTATTAGATTATCGGTATCAACGCAAACACTCTGAAACTTTTCTTGTATATTTTTTCGCTCTTTATTGCATATTATATCACATTAATTCCAAAATCGCGATATATCCTACACGATTTATCGCAATTTTGGGTAAAATTTTATGTAATAAGGAGGTGCACCGGTGAATACAAAAGAAGCAGTTGCCAAAAGAATACTTCAATTGTGTGAGGAAAAGCATATTGCCATTAACGCTTTAGCCAATATCTCCGGTGTAGCGCCCTCTACAATTTATAGTATGCTAAACGAAAAAAGTCAAAATCCGGGTGTCGTTTCTATAAAGAAAATATGTGACGGTCTTGAAATAACTGTTCGTGAATTTTTTGATTGCGATCTCTTTGACAGCAGAGAACAAGAAATATACTAAAAAATGCTTATGAACTCGTCTGAATTCATAAGCATTTTTTATGCATTTTTCTGCCATTTATTAATCTTTGTTTCTCTTTGCTTTTAATGTTTTTAAAATATCGTTTATATTGGATTCTTTTGTAACCTTTGGATAATCTCTTTCAAACCCGATCAAAATATCTTTGGACTCAATTTCATCTTTCTTAACCGAAGTATAGACATTGTTAAAATCACCGTTTTTAAGAGCATCTTCAATAAATGGTTTCGAGTCCTCGGGGAAGGCATCCCAACCACCATAAAGATTAGTCACTGCTGCATCAATCTTTTCGAGTGTAATAGGTGCACCTTTCTTTTCATGTTCAGCCAAAATACCAATTACATCAGATAGGTCGTTCTTATACTTTCTTCCGGAGCGAAGCTTCATCGCAACCAGATATTCCGCCGCTATTGTACGGACAGAAAGAACACCATAAAAAGATTTATAATAAACCGAAAATTCATCCAGTTTCGGTGAGTACGATCCGGTGTGCATAAAATCTGCATTCAGCCAGCCGTTTGGCAAATCAAACTTATCGCCAACCACATTTATGGCATTTTTCATTGATGAGGCAGCATGGATCACGGCATCAATATCCGTAGTCATATCACGGAAGCCGTAATTTGTTAGAATAGCGGCACCGCCGACCAATACGATTTCTGCCGGCATGGATTTGCCGTTGAGCCTTCTGAACTCTTTCGCCAATTCCTTGAGGTAGGTATCAAGGTTTTCCTTTGTAAAACTGTTAGATGACATTGCGCACCTCACTTTCTACGATATTAAACCGCATGAATTCGGGAATCGCTTCCCTGATACAACGATGTTTCAGTTCATCGCTTTTAGCAACCTTGGCTACGACCAACACACTGGCAGGGAAAAGAATTGTTTTCAATTTCAAACTGCGCATATCATCATACTGTGTGCAAATCGGTATATCGTTCTCTCTGCTGACATAGTCCAACATTGCAAGAAGGTATAAACTTTCTGGATACCATTTTTTCTTATAATACTTGCGAATATGATCTTCTTCCAGCAATTCAATAACAAATTCGACATCGCCAAGTTCCTTTAGTCTATGACAGGTGTTGCTCTTGAACAGCTCAAAGTCGCTACGTTTATCAAAGCAGGGTTCTATGAGACTCTCCATTGAAACACCGAGTACTTTAGATATTCGGTAAATCGTTTCGGCGGAGCATTTTTCAAGCTGTGCCTTGCCGCTGCATATATCATTGATAGTTGTGTAGGCAATGCCACTATCCTTAGCCAATCGATATTGCGTTATTTTTTTGTTTTCCATTAATTCGTTTATCATCACGGTGTTTCACCTCCTGTTACTATTATTATATCGGTCAACCGTGATAATGTCAATAGTATTTGCATTTTCTTTTTTTATTATGCAGCAGGGTTTTATTCTTTGTTTACTGCGGCTCAAATTTTGACGGTAGAAAGGACTTGACTTTTTACTGTTTCAGAGTTAAGATACCAACAACAGCAAACTCCCCGAGCAAAATCCATGTTCGGGGAGTATTTTTACGACCACATTTCATCCCACAGTCATTTTCGGAGCACATGGAAACAGTGGACACAAGATGCCCAAAGAGCGAGTGATTTCCAGACGAAAGGGTTACAAACTGCCCGAAATGCCGTAAAAAAAGTTCTATTATATATTTGGGACCATCAGGCCGCAGGTTTGAGACCTGTCACCTCGACCAAATACTAAAAATCCGAACCCGGCACTGTCACGTGCCGGGTTCGGATTTTTGGCTATAGAAACATCACCGACGGAGCGGATAACGGGTTTATCTTACGTGCAATTAACAGGAATACTGATTTCCGTGACGAATTTGTTCAGATCGTTGGTCAGCCCGTAGTCGATCATGGTGATCTCCCGGGAAAAACCACTGGTTTTCAGCTTGTGATCTGCAATATAGGCAAGCAGTTTTTGGTATTGTGCCGGAGCTTCGGCGTGGCTACCGTGAAAACGGATGGTTACGCAGAGGGTTTCCGGCAAAAGCGTGGTTTCACCCTCAAAACGATCTTCCTCGTCCAGAATCAGAAAGATACCGTCATAGCTGCCGAAGGAACCTCTTTCCAGATTCTCCGGGGCAATGCCAACGCCTACCTTGCCAAGAAAAACCATCGCCTCCGCCTGTTCCTGTTCCAGTCGCCGCATGGGTGCCTCCATGTCCAGAAAACCACGGATTTTCAGCGAGTCACCCACCCAAACCATGCGGCATCCGTTCTTGTGGGTCAGTCCAACCGTGTCAAATACGGAAGCTTTGGCATCTGCGAGCGATTGCAGGCGGTTATCGATTTTGCGTTCAATGCATTTTAGTTCCTCCTGCTTGGCCACGACCGACTGCTTTTGCAGGAGCAGTTTTTCCTCCATGTGCTCCACATCCCGATTGCTGAGAAAATCTGCAATGTCGGTCAGCGGCATATCCAAGGCACGTAAATAACGGATACTGTTCAGCACCTCAAATTGTCTGGCTCCGTAATAGCGATAACCGCTGTCGGGGCTGATGTATTCCGGGACGATCAGCCCCATATCCTCATAGTGCCGCAGGCTGCTGACACTCAAATGAAAGAGCTTTGCCACGTCCCCGATGGAAAAAAGATCACGCTTGTCCATACCTGTGGTGGGCGTGACGGGCGTCTTGCGGCATTTGTTGGAGGGTTTATTCGTCCGATCAAAAACATTCTCGTGTTTATTCATGTTCAGTTTCCATCTCATTCTGCCTGTTTTTTCTCATCAGTACCGTAAACGCAATGACACAGATTATCACCGAGATAATAGAGCCGGAGGTCGTTGCCAGACCCATCGGAAACAGCGAGGTGGGGAACAGCTTTAAGGTCAGATATACACCGGGAACACGCATCAGGACAATGGCGATGATGTTGTGCAGGAACGAAATGCCGGATTTTCCCATGGCGCAGAAATAACCGCTGAAGCAGAAATGCACACCGGAAAAAATGCAGTCCCACACGTAGCCACGGAGATATTGACCGCCCAGGCGAACGACCTCGGCACCTTCGGCGGTGGCTACGTCGGTGAACAGGGATACCACCGGCTCGGCCCAGAACTGAATGACGATCGCCACGATACAGCCAAATCCGGCGGCAAGAAAAGCGGCATAGCGCAGGGTGTCCACCGCGCGTCGTGGTTTTCCTGCTCCGATATTCTGTGCGCCCAAAGCCGAAACGGTAGAAAGCATAGAGGATGGCACCAGAAACAGAAAGCTCATGACCTTTTCCACAATGCCAACGGCGGAAGAATCGCTGAGCCCACGGCCGTTGGCGATGATGGTGATAACGATAAAAGCAATTTGGATCAGACCATCCTGCAAGGCGACCGGAATGCCGATTTTCAGAACGTTGCCCATGACGGGGCGATCGGGGTTAAAATCGGCTTTCGTCAAAGGAATGCCGGTTTTCCGTTTCAAAATCACGGCCAGCGATACCATGACGCTGATCGCCTGTGAAAGTGTTGTGCCAAGGGCCGCGCCGGCAGGCCCCATGTGAAACGCACCCATGAACAGATAGTCCAAGCCAACGTTGGCGGCGCAGGTAATCGCAATAAAATACATGGGGCTTTTGGAGTCGCCCATGCCACGAAATATGGCACTGATTACGTTGTACGCTGTGATGAACGGAATACCGATAAAGCAGATGGTCAGATAATCAATCGTGCCGGAAACGGCGTTTGCCGGGGTGGACATCAGCGCCGTAATGGGCTTGACGAGTACAACGAGCACCACCGTCAACACCACGGAAACTGCCATAAAAATGGTCACGGTGTTGCCGATTCCTTTGGCCGCTTTTTTCGGATCGTTGCCGCCGATGGCTTGCCCGATAAAAACGGTGGCACCCATGGCAAGACCAACGATCATTACCGTAAGCATATGCATGACCTGTGAGCCGATGGAAACGGCAGACGAATCGGCAACGTTGCCGAATTGTCCGATGATGTACAGGTCTGCCATTCCGTACAAGGTTTGCAGCAGATACGAAAGTAAGTAGGGCAGCGAGAAGATCAAAATATTCTTGAATACGCTGCCGTTTGTCAGATTTTTCTCCATAAGCAGGAACCCCCTTGATTTTCAACCGTATTATTATAAACTCTACAACTGTTATAGAGTCAAGAGGTTTATAAAAATTCCGCTCAGCCAGTTACAGGTTGAGCGGAATTGACGGAATCAAGCAGGTTATCCCTGGTGACTGTTGCTTTGGACGGTATCCGGAGCATCCTGCTGTTCAGCTCCGTTGTCGCAGTGATTCGTGCGGTGATGATCGATCAACTCCGCCAAGGTCTTGCCGTCAAAAAAGTGGTTGATGAGCTGATAAAACTCCACCCACATCGGATACGTTCGGCAGTCCGAGGCTTTGCCGCACGACGGTGCCCCTCGCTCCAGACAGGCAACCGGAGCAAGATCGCCCTCGGTCAGTCGGAGCACGTCGCCAATCCGGCATTTTTCCGGCGGCGGAACCAGCTTGTAGCCGCCGCCTTTGCCTTGCACACCTTCCACGATGCCGTTTTTTGACAATACCGGTATGATTTGTTCCAAATATTTCAAGGAGATTCCCTGGCGTTCTGCCACGTCCTTCATGGGAATATATCCCGCGTCGGCGTGCTCGGCAAGATCAATTAAAACGCGAAGCGCATAGCGCCCTCTTGTTGAAATCATCATGACGATCCCTCCTGCTATCTTTATAAGAATACCACACCGGCACCGGAAAAATCAAGTGTCGTCATGCGAACGATGACAGCCGGCGCAATCGGAAAAGGCGGCTTTGTCATACGGTATGCCGTTTTTGTCAAAATAGTCTTGCAACGCTTTTTGGATGGCTTCTTCCGCAAGAACGGAGCAGTGCAGCTTGTGCGGCGGCAAGCCGTCCAGTGCTTCCGCCACCGCTTGATTGGTGAGCGCCAACGCCTCGGATACCGGCTTGCCCTTGATGAGCGTGGTGGCCATGGAGCTGGAAGCGATGGCGCTGCCGCAGCCGAAGGTTTCAAATTTTACGTCTGCAATCACGTCGTTTTCGATTTTCAGATAGATTTTCATAATATCGCCGCATTGGGCATTGCCGACTTCACCGATCCCGTCCGCGTCTTCAATTACGCCGACGTTTCGGGGGTTCCGGAAGTGATCCATCACTTTGTCGCTGTATAAAGCCATACGTATTTCCTCACTGAATTACAAATTTTTTATTTCCGTTTACGAGATCACGCCACAGGGGAGAAATACCGCGCAGATATTCCACAGCTTCCGTTACGGCTTTAATCGTGTCGTCGACATCTTCCTCGGTGGTTTCTTCAGAAAGCGACAGCCGCAGTGAGCCGTGAGCAATATCGTGGGGTCGGCCGATCGCCAGAAGCACGTGACTGGGTTCAAGCGAGCCGGAGGTGCAAGCCGAGCCCGACGATGCACAAATCCCTTTGTCGTCGAGAAGCAGAAGCAGGGATTCCCCCTCGATGCCTTCAAAGCAGAAATTGACGTTGCCCGGTAGCCTCTGCTTGGCGTCGCCATTGAGAACCGAATGTGGGATCCGGGACAGCCCGGCAATCAGCTTGTCACGCAAGAGTATCAGCTTTTCCGTTTTTTCGCCCATGCGATGATAAGCGTCTTCCATTGCCGCCGCCATGCCCATGATGGCCGGGACGTTCTCGGTGCCGGCGCGCTTGCCGCGCTCCTGCGCACCGCCTTCAATCAGACTCGTCAGGGGGATTCCTTTGCGTGCGTATAAGACGCCGACCCCTTTCGGACCGTGAAATTTATGTGCCGACAAGGACAGCATGTCGATCTGCTGTTCTTGGACGTCGATCTGAAGATGCCCGACCGCCTGTACCGCGTCGGTGTGAAAAAGCACGCCTCTGTTGCGGCACAGCTCACCGATTTCCCGAATCGGCTGAATAGTACCGATTTCGTTGTTGGCATACATCACGGTCACAAGACAGGTGTCTTCTCGAATGGCGTTGGCGACTTGTTCGGGTGTTACCAGCCCGTTTTCGTGAACGTCAAGAAGCGTGATGGTAAAGCCATCGTTTTCAAGCCGTCGTAGCGTATGCAAAACGGCGTGGTGCTCAAAGGCGGTGGAGATCACGTGCATCTTTCCGCGTTTTCGGCCGATGCGGGCGGCGGACAGAACGGCCTGATTGTCCGCTTCGCTACCGCCGGAGGTGAAGGTGATCTCTCTCGCCTCACACCCCAATTGCTTGGCGATGCGTTGACGGGCATCAACCAGTGCTTCGTTTGCTTTTTGTCCGGCAGAATGAAGGCTGGAAGGATTACCGTATACGCCATCCAGATAGGGAAGCATGGCGCGAATGGCCGACTCGCTCATTTTGGTTGTTGCCGCGTTATCAAGATAAATCATACGTTTCTCTCCATCGTGTTTCAGTCGTTAAACAGTGCCGTCGAGAGATAGCGGTCACCGGTGTCGGGCAGAAGAACGACAATGGTTTTGCCCTCGTTTTCGGGACGCTTTGCCAACTGAACGGCGGCAACAACGGCGGCACCGGAAGAAATACCAACGAGAATGCCTTCGCTCCTGCCGATCCGTTTTCCCATGGCAAAAGCATCCTCGTTGGAGACGGGGATCACCTCGTCGTAAACGTCGGTATTGAGGACGGCAGGAAGAAAACCGGCACCGATCCCTTGAATTTGATGAGGCCCGGCAACGCCCGCGGAGAGCACCGGCGAGGAGGCCGGCTCGACCGCGACGACCTGAATGCGGGGGTTTTTCGATTTCAAATATTCTCCCACCCCGGTGATCGTGCCGCCGGTACCGACTCCCGCCACGAAAATATCCACCTCGCCGTCGGTGTCGTTGAAAATTTCAGGGCCGGTGTTTTCTCGGTGCGCTTTCGGGTTGGCAGGGTTGACAAACTGACCGGCAATCAAGGCGTTAGGCGTTTGGGCGGCAAGCTCCTCCGCCTTGGCAATCGCACCCTTCATGCCTTCGGCTCCCTTGGTCAGCACCAGCTCGGCACCGTACGCCTGCATCAGTCGGCGGCGTTCCACCGACATCGTTTCGGGCATGGCTAATATCACACGATAGCCGCGTGCCGCCGCTACCGATGCCAGCCCGATCCCGGTATTGCCACTGGTCGGCTCGATGATCACCGAATCGGGCTTTAGCTTGCCGGATGCTTCAGCTTCGTCGAGAATGGCTTTGGCAACGCGGTCCTTCACCGAACCGGCCGGGTTAAAATATTCCAACTTGGCAATCAGCCGCGCTTTCAAACTCAGCGCTTTTTCAATGCGGGTAAGCTCCAAGAGCGGTGTTTTGCCGATCAACTGGTCGGCAGACGTATAGACGTTTGACATACCGTTACCTCCGTGCGTTTCTTACGGCATCAAACCCGTTTTGCAGGTCGGCCAGAATATCGTCGATATGCTCCGTGCCGATGGACAAACGAATGGTGTTGGGCTTGATTCCTTGGTCTGCCAGTTCTTCGGCGGAAAGCTGGCTGTGCGTTGTCGTTGCCGGATGGATAACCAGACTTTTTACGTCGGCTACATTCGCCAGTAGAGAGAAAATTTGAAGGCTATCAATGAACCGGTGGGCTTCCGCCTGACTGCCCTTGATTTCAAAGGTGAAAATGGAACCGCCGCCCGCCGGAAAATACCTTCGATACAGCTCGTGATCGGGATGACCGGGCAACGACGGGTGATTAACCGCCTCCACCTGTGCGTGATTTGCTAGAAAATCGACGACTCTCCGGGTGTTTTCTGCGTGACGTTCCAAGCGAAGCGACAAGGTTTCAATGCCTTGCAGTAGCAAAAATGCCGCAAAAGGCGAGATGCTTGCGCCCGTATCCCGAAGTAATACCGCGCGGATGTAGGTAACGAATGCCGCCGTGCCGGCCGCGTCGACGAAGGATACGCCGTGGTAGCTCTGATTGGGCTTGGCAATGGCCGGATAGTTGCCGCTTGCCGCCCAATCGAATTTGCCGGAGTCTACGATCACGCCGCCGAGCGTGGTCCCGTGACCGCCGAGAAATTTTGTGGCGGAATGAACGACGATATCGGCACCGTGCTCGATGGGGCGAATCAGATACGGCGTGCCGAAGGTGTTGTCGACCACCAGAGGAATACCGTGCCGATGGGCAAGCTCGGCCAGCGCGTCAATATCCGGAATATCGCTGTTCGGATTGCCAAGCGTCTCGATATAAATAGCGCGCGTATTGCTTTGAATTGCCGACTCCACCTCGATTAAGTCGTGAATGTTGACAAAGCTGGCCGTAATGCCGAAGCCGGGCAACGTGTGTGCCAACAGATTGTAGCTACCGCCGTAAATCGTTTTTTGCGCCACAAAGTGACCGCCGTTTTGGCCGAGCGCCTCCAAGACGTATGTGATTGCCGCCGCGCCGGAGGCGAGAGCCAAAGCTGCCACGCCACCCTCTAGTGCTGCCACGCGCCGCTCAAGCACGTCTTGCGTGGAGTTGGTCAGTCTACCGTAAATATTGCCGGCGTCGGTAAGGCCAAATCGTGCGGCGGCTTGCTCGCAGTCACGAAACACATACGAAGTGGTTGCATAGATCGGCACCGCGCGGGCGTCGGTGGCCGGATCGGGCGTTTCCTGGCCTACGTGGAGCTGTAGGGTTTCAAATTTGTAGTCAGACATCGTGATGATTTCCTTTCGTTGTGAGATGGGTTACGTAGTGGTTTTTATGTCAGCAACACATTCGCCCGAATCGAAAATTTGCTCGGACGAGCTTTTCAAAATGATTTTTCATTCATCCATCCCCACCTTGATTTTTGCGTGCGTTTCACCGCCGTCGTAGCGGTCGTGACCGTGGTCGCAGTCGCACGCAACCGCCTCTCCACAGCGTTCTTATTCTGCCTACCGTTTAGGTCGGTATTAGAATAACACATAAAACCTACCGTGTCAATAGGTGAATAGAAAATTTTTCCGTTTTCGGCTTCCACGCACACCATAAACGTGGTCTTTCCGGTTTGTACCGAATTTTTTGAACGTGTGTAAATCCACTATCAGGCAGTTGGCGGAGCGTGAAGGCGCGACGGAAAAACGATTGATTTTACCTACAATGCAATCCTTCCTGACTGACTACAAAAGCCGAAGGAAGACAACTGCCTCACGGAGTGTCTCCCTTCTACGGTGTTTTTCATTCAGACTATTTTATTTCAACGCTTTCCACTTTCACTTTGAACATAATAAAATGCTCCATTCCGACTGCACCAATTCTCTGTTGCAAAACGGGACATTCTTCGAGCATTCTATCTTTAAATTCTTGATTATCACATTCGGCTGCCAAGCCTGTAATTCTAATCCATTCTCTTGATTCCGCTTTTTTTGCAACAATCTGAATGTGTTCATTCTCTCGCATTTGCTTGTGGGCTTCATTCATATCATTCGTAGATAAGTATAAATCCTCGCCAATTTCCATTACCGCACCAAATGGTCGGCCGGCAGGATAGTCCCCATTTATTGATAACACGAAAAAAGAACCGCATTCTTTCAAAAAATCGTACGCTTTACTCATTTGCTTACCTCCATAAAGTTCGATTTTATGACTTCTTCTTTGGTATAGCTCGTCATATATCATCCTTTATTATACTGCTAAAAAGTAAAAAAGGCAAGGCGAAGCCCTGCAAAGCACTTTTTACCGTTAACGATCCAAAGTCCTAAAGACGAATGGTGGAGAAGAAAAAATAAAGCTCCAAAGACGTATGTCTTTGGAGCTTTGGTGCCGCTGACCGGGGTCGAACCGGTACGGTATTGCTACCGAGGGATTTTAAGTCCCTTGTGTCTGCCTATTCCACCACAGCGGCATAGAGCAACGGGCAAAGCCCGTTGGCATATCAAGTTGTAGGGGGATACGGTTATTTGACGAGCTCGTCCTTGCGCCAGCGGAAATTTCCCCAAACGCCACTGGCAGGTGTGAAGTAAACGAACGTATCGGTGTGTGCCTTGGCCATGCGAATCAGGTCACCGATCTGCTGGACGTTTACCACGGTGATGATCATAAACTTATCCTCCCCGGTAAACATACCGGAGCAGGGGACGACTGTGGCACCGTGCCGGAGCTGTTTGGTAATCTCCTCGGAAAACTCCTGCGGATTGGGCGTGATAATTTTCGCTTCGATGGCGTTGCGTGTATTTTTCAACACAAGACCGATCGCCCAGTTGGCAATGCAAAGCTGTACGGCCGATAGCAACAGGCAGGTTACGTCTCGATTGTACACGAAGAAGGAAAGTGCGACGGAAACCAGCCCCAACAGGGTGATCGGCGTTTCCACGTTGATGTGTGGCCGCCGGAGCTGAATGGCACTGCCGATAATATCCATGCCGCCGGTGGAACTGCCGATTTTGAGCATCAAGCCGGTGCGTATTCCTAGAATAATGCCGGAAAATACCACGGGAATCCAGCGATCGGTATCGGTATGATACTGATAAAACGACGCGCTCTCCAGCATCGATTGAATGACCGAGCTGACCAACGTGTACAGAACGGTGTAGACAACGTACTTTTTGTTAAGAACAAACAACGCCAGGATCAAAAGCGGCGCGTTCAGTACCAACGTCAGCAAGCCGACGTTCCATTGGGTTAAGCTGTGCAAAATGGTTACCAAACCGTCAACACCGGAGGGAGCGAACGCCGTGGGGTATACAAACACGTACAGGCCGAATGCGGACAGCGCACCTGCTAGCAGAATCACCAGTACGTCGAGGACGGTATTCCGAATCGGGTGAGCAGTCATGGGAGAATCCTCGCTTTACGTGAAATACAGGCTCTTATCCGGAAACTCTGGTTCGCAGGTAACGTTAATCGCCATTTTACGCAGGGTGGACTCATCGCCGGAGTGCAACAGCTGTGTGGAGTGAAGCTCGCATCCGCAGAGCTGCGGCAGTTGTTCCACCGCGGCGGCGGCCGTAGCGTCGGATGCCGCGCAAATATACAGCGCCGTGAGCACGTCGTCCAGCTTCAGCACACTGCTTTGGCTTTTTAACAAATCCAGCTTCAATTTCACCACAGGCTCCAACACCTGCGGACTCATCAACAAAACGCTTTTTGGAATATCGGCCAGCACCTTGATGGCATTGAGCATGGCGCCACTACACGCACTGAGCAGGCGGGTGGCCTTGCCGGTAATAACACGACCGTCCGGCAGACGAATCGCCGCTGCCGGTGCACCGTCGCAAGCCTCGCGCTTGGCAAGTGCCGGCATGACAACCGGACGATCTTCCTTTTTCAGGTCCATTTGTTGCATCAGCAAGCTCAATTTGTCCACGGTTTCGTGGCGTTCTTTGCCCTGCTTCAGATCGCACAGGCCCTTATAGTACCGGCGGATGATCTCCTGCTTGCCGGCTTCGCGGCAAACCTCGTCGTCCACGATGGCATAACCGGCCATGTTGACCCCCATATCGGTAGGACTGCAATAGCAACGGTCGTTGCCGGTGATACGCGACAAAATGGTGCGCACGATGGGAAAGGCTTCCACGTCGCGGTTATAGTTGACGGTGGTGACACCGTAAGCCTCCAGGTGAAACGGGTCGATCATGTTGACGTCCTGCAAATCGGCGGTTGCTGCTTCGTAGGCCAGATTGACCGGGTGCTTCAGGGGCAGGTTCCAGATGGGGAAGGTTTCGTATTTGCCGTAGCCGGACATCAGGCCGCGGCGATGATCGTGATAGACCTGCGACAGGCAGGTGGCCAGCTTGCCACTGCCGGGGCCGGGTGCCGTGACGACCACCAACGGTTTGGTCGTTTCAATGTAGGGGTTGGCACCGTAGCCTTCGTCGCTGACGATGTGATCCACGTTGGAGGGGTATCCCTCAATCGGGCGATGAACGTAATACGTAACGCCGCGCGCCTCCAGCTTACGCATAAAGGCGTCTGCCGCGGGCTGGCCGGTGTACTGGGTGACGACGACACTGCCGACCTCGATCCCCATGCGCGTGATGACGTCAATTTGACGAAGCAGGTCCATTTCGTAGCTGATGCCAAGATCGGCGCGAATCTTCGTTTTTTCGATGTTGCCGGCGCTGATACAGAAAACGACCTCGACCTGATCGCGCAATTCGTACAGCAGGCGGATCTTGGCATCCGGCTCGAATCCGGGCAGAACGCGGGCGGCATGGTAGTCGTCGAACAGCTTGCCGCCAAATTCCAAATACAGCTTACCGTTGAACTGCGAGATGCGCTCTAAAATATGTTCTTTTTGCTTTGCCATGTACAGGGCGTTGTCAAAGCCGATCCTCATATTTTCACACCATCCTCGCCGCTTTTTACAATCTACCGTATAGCATACCAAAAAATCCTTCGATTTTCAAGGGGGAATTCCATATTTTTTCCGTTTTTTCGGAAGGATGGCTCTTTTCTTCTAAGGAAAAGTATGCTACAATACTGCCAGAAGTGTGTTTGAGAAAGGAACGAACGTGCAACATGAGCTTGATCGATTGGAAAAAACTGAAAAGCGGCACCGATGTCCGCGCCGTAGCGTTAGACGGAGTGCCGGGCGAACCGTGTGAGCTGACCGACGAGGTCGTGCGCGGCATTGTGGATGCCTTCGTTTGCTGGCTGTCCGAAAAGGCCGGTAAGGCCCCGGCAACACTGACGGTGGCGGTCGGTCGCGACAGCCGCCTGTCCGGCCCGCGAATCCGCGATGCGGTCGTAGCGTCGTTGCGTTTCGCCGGGGTGCGTGTGTTGGACTGCGGACTGGCTTCGACGCCGGCTATGTTTATGACTACTGTGGATCTGGCGTGCGACGGTGCGGTGCAAATCACCGCCAGTCACCATCCCTGGAACCGTAACGGGCTGAAGTTCTTTTTGCCGTCCGGCGGTATCGAGGGAAGCGATCTTAGTGAGATTTTGGCCTTGGCGGCGGAGACCAAAGCCGCCCCGGTTGCCGAAGGAGCGGTGGAAGAAATCCCCTACATGGCACAATACGCGGCACGTCTGCGCCAAATGATCATCGACGGTGTCGGTGCCGGCGAACGGCCGTTGCAGGGGATGCATATTGTGGTGGATGCCGGCAACGGTGCCGGTGGCTTTTACGCTACCGAGGTTCTCCAACCGCTGGGAGCCGACACGACCGGAAGTCAGTTCTTGGAGCCTGATGGTCGCTTTCCGAACCACATTCCTAACCCGGAAAACGCCGAAGCGATGGCTTCGGCTTGTGCGGCAGTAACCGCTGCCCGTGCCGATCTGGGGGTCATTTTTGATACCGACGTGGACCGTGCCGGTTGCGTGGGTCCCGATGGTCGTGAAATCAATCGCAATCGACTGGTGGCGTTGGCGTCGGCCATCGCACTGGAGGGGAACGACGGCGGTACCATTGTAACCGACTCCATCACCTCCGACGGTCTGAAGCTGTTTATCGAACAGACGCTGGGCGGTGTGCATTGCCGTTTTAAGCGCGGCTATAAAAACGTGATTAACGAATCTCTGCGTCTCAATGCCGCCGGGATCAACTCGCCGCTTGCCATCGAAACGTCGGGTCACGCCGCCCTGCGCGATAACTATTTTCTGGACGACGGTGCCTATCTGGTGACGCGGATTATCATCAAAGCGGTACAGCTTCGCGTCGAGGGCAAAACGCTGGACGATCTGATCGCCGCTTTGCCGGAGCCGGCGGAGGGATGCGAGCTGCGCTTCCACATTACCGAGTCGGCGTTCCGGGAGTACGGCGAGCGGGTGCTGACTGCCCTGGAAGCGTACGCCGCTGAGCGCGGTTGGCACGTGGCGGACGACAGTCGCGAGGGTGTGCGCGTTTCCTTCGGTCCGGGTGAAGGCGACGGCTGGTTCCTGTTGCGTTTGAGCGTGCACGATCCGGTGATGCCGCTGAACGTCGAAAGCAACGTCGTTGGCGGATGCGATACGATTTTGGCAAAGCTTTTGCCGTTTATGAAAAGCCAATCCGGCTTGCGGAGGTAACGAAATGTCGATGGATTGGACAGAGGTGCGGATCCGCGTGGCTACGGCCGATACCGACCGCGCTTCGGATATTGCCCACATGGCGGTGCCCTACGGCATCTATGTCGAGGATTACAGCGATTTGGAGCAGGGAGCACGGGAGATCGCCCACATCGATCTGATCGACGAGGAGCTGTTGCAACGCGATCGGACACGCAGTATTATACACATTTATTTGGAACCGCAGGAAAACCCCACCGAAACGGTGGCGTTTCTGCGCGAGCGGTTCGCCGCCTGTGGTATCGACAGTGTGGTGGATACCGCCGTTGTCAGCGAGCAGGATTGGGCGAACAACTGGAAGCAGTATTTTAAGCCGCTTTCCGTTGGGAAACGGCTGTTGATCTGCCCTACCTGGGAAACCACCGATAACCCCGAAGATCGCTTGATCTTGTCCATCGATCCCGGCATGGCGTTCGGCACCGGTGGCCACGATACTACCCGTATGGTGCTGGAGGCGGTGGAGTCGTATATTACGCCGGACACCACCGTGCTGGACGTCGGATGCGGCAGTGGTATTTTGTCCATCGCTTCGTTACTGCTCGGTGCCCGGTCGGCCGTCGGTGTCGATATTGACGAGCTGGCCGTCAAAATGGCGGTGGAAAACGGCACGGTCAACGGCTACGGCGAGCCACAGTATCGTATTCGTCAGGGCGATCTGGTGGAGCAGATCAGCGGAACCTACGACGTCATCCTCGCCAACATCGTGGCGGACGCTATTTTGAAGCTATCGTCGCTGATTCCACGGTTTTTGAAGCCGCACGGTGCGTATATCGTTTCCGGCATCATCGAGGAACGCGGTGACGAGGTCGAGGCGGCGCTGGTTGCCTGCGGCTTCACGGTGCGTGAACGGCGGATACACGGCGGCTGGTGCTGCTTTGTGTGCGGAAAGGAATAACGTATGTCACGCTTTTTTGTAGAGCCGTTGCACGGCGACGTGGCCGTCGTCACCGGTCAGGATGCACGCCATATTACCCGTGTGCTACGGATGCGCGTCGGTGAGGAGCTGACGCTGTGCGACGGATGCGGAACGGATTATCAGTGCCGTATTCTGTCGTTGTCGGACGGCGAGGTTCAAGCGCGGGTGGTGCGGCGGATGCCGACCGAAAGCGAGCCCACGGTAAAGGTAACGTTGTATCAGGGGCTTCCCAAGAGCGAAAAGATGGACCTGATCGTGCAAAAATGCGTGGAGATCGGGGTCGATCGAATCGTCCCGGTCAGTATGGCACGCAGTGTGGTGCGGTTAAACGCCGCCGAGGGAGCCAAAAAACAACTGCGCTGGCAAAAAATTGCCGCTTCGGCCGCCGAACAAAGTGGACGGGGAATTATCCCCACCGTGACCGAGCCGATTTCGTTCGCACAGTTGCTTTCCTTCGCCGCACAGGAATATACGCTGACCCTGTACGAGGGAGGCGGCAGTCCGCTCGGCTCGCTGGTCAACGGGCAAACCGCGTCGGTTTCGCTGGTGGTTGGCCCGGAGGGCGGCTTCGAGGTTGCCGAGGTGGAGGCTTTGAGCCGCGTCGGTGCACATGTCGCGACGCTGGGAAAACGGATTTTGCGGTGCGAAACGGCACCGCTGGTAGCAACGGCCATCGTGATGCAGTTGACGGGAAATATGAATTAACCGTTGCAAAACGGAAAAACTATGGTACAATAGAGCTATAAACTGTTTGCAGTGAAAAGGAGTGTAAGATATGCAGATCACAAAAGCCACCCTAATCGGGGATATTCTGGATGCCGATCCCAGCACCGCCCCCTACTTCTTGGAAATGGGTATGCACTGTCTGGGTTGTCCTTCGGCTCGCGGCGAAACGCTGGAGCAGGCTTGTGCCGTCCACGGTGTCGACGCCGATGAGTTGGTCGCCAAGATCAACGCGCATTTGAGCAAGTAACGGGAATGATAAGGGCGGCTCGCTATGCGGGCCGCTAGGAGCAGTATGTTGGATTTACGTTTGAGGTTGGCCGCCGATCTGGTGCGGCCGGGCAGTCGTGTAGCCGACATCGGAACCGACCACGCGTTTTTGCCGGTCGCGTTGGTGTCGGAAGGGCGTTGCCCCATGGCGATTGCTTCCGACGTGCGGAGCGGTCCGGTGCAAAACGCGCGGCGCACGGTGGAACAGGCGGCGCTGACGGCATCGATCTCGGTTCGCTTGGGCGACGGCCTGCAAACCGTTCAGCCGGACGAGGTAGACGATATCGTGATCGCCGGTATGGGCGGTGAAACGATCGTGGAGATTTTACGGGCGGCACCATGGGTACGCGATCCGCGGTATCGCCTGATTCTTCAGCCGATGACACGGGCTGAGAAACTGCGTGCGGCCTTGTATGCCGACGGCTTCGACGTTTTGGCAGAGCGGGTCACCTGCGTCGGCAAGCACTGGTACACGGTGATCCACGCGGCTTTTACCGGCGTACCGAGCGATGTCGATGCGGCACGCTGCTACGTGGGGAAAATCCCCCTGCCGGAGGGGGACGGTTACTTACAGGTGGTGGAAAACCGGTTGGCACGGCAATACCGCGCTTGTCCGACACCGGACGTGGCGGCGTGTCTGGAGGCAGTGCGGCAGTATCGCCGCGGAAACGACGTTATCAAGGAGGGTGCCCGATGAAGCTGGCGGAAATTATGGAGCTGTTTCAGCAAAAAGCGCCGATGGAAACCGCCGAGCCGTGGGACAACAGCGGATTACTGGTCGGTTCTGCCGACGCGGACGTTCACACCGCGGTTGTCTCGCTGGATATTACGCCGGAGGCGATCGACTGCGCCGTTGCTTGCGGTGCCGAGCTGATCGTCAGTCATCATCCGGTCATTTTTTCACCGTTGCATGCGCTGATGACCGACAGCCTTCCGTATCGGTTGGCACAGACCGGCATTGTCGCCCTGTGCCTTCATACCAATTTGGACAAAGCGGACGGCGGCGTCAACGACTGCTTGGCGGCGCAGTTGGGATTGCAACAGGTGCGGCGCGCTCCCGACGGCATGAGCCGGATCGGTGACTTGTCGCAGGTGCTGGAAGCTACGGCTTTTGCCGCTTTGGTGGCCGAACGCTTGCAGACGGCGGTTCGTGTGCGTGCCGGTGATGCGCCGATCCGCACGGTGGCGGTGTGCGGCGGTGCCGGTGCCGATCTGGTTTTGCCGTTGCTTGAGCAAGCCGATGCCGCCGTGACCGGGGAAGTCAAGCATCACGAGTGGCTGGCGGTCCCGTCGGGAAAAACCTTGGTTGACGGCGGTCATTTCAGTACCGAAGCGGTGGTGGTTGAACTGCTGGCACAATGGCTTCGGCAGGCGTTCCCGGCAATGACCGTGGTCATTCACCGCGGTGAAGCCCCCTATTTCACGGTAAAGGACTGACACGATGGCACTGGACGGCGCTTTTTTACATTGCCTGCGCGACGAGCTGTGGCAAGCTCTGCAGGAATCGCGTGTGGATAAAATTCACCAGCCCTCCAAGGAGGAGCTGGTTTTTGCCATGCGCGGACGGCAGGGTACGGAAAAACTGTATTTTTCGGCGCGTGTCAATTCGCCGCGTGTACAATTAACCGGCGTTTCCCTGGAAAACCCGGCAACGCCGCCTTCGTTTTGTATGTTGCTTCGCAAGCGACTGACCGGAGCGCGCCTGGTTGGTATCCGCCAACCGGGACTGGAGCGCATTCTGTATTTTGATTTTGATGCGGTCAACGAGCTGGGCGATCCGGTTCGCTTGACGATGGCCGCCGAGCTGATGGGTCGTCACAGCAATTTGATTCTTGTGGACGGGTCCAACCGCGTGGTAGATGCCGTGAAGCGCATCGATTTGTCCACGTCGTCGGTGCGTCCGATTTTGCCGGGCGTACCGTATTCGTTGCCGCCGGCAGACCCGACGCGGCTAGACGCTTTGCTTTGCAACGTTGACGAGCTGGCGGCTCGCCTTTTGCAAAGTGGGTTGCCGACCGATCGGGCGTTGCAGGCTACCGTTCAGGGCTTTTCACCGCTGATTTGCCGTGAGATCGCCTGTCGTGCCGGAGAACGGCCGGATAGCGCCATGCTGGTTGCCGCCATCACGCGCGTGTGTGAGTCGTTACAACCGGGCGGTCCGCGCGTGCCGTATTTGCTGTACCGTACCGACGGTTCGCCGCTGGAGTTCAGCTTTCTTCCGATTACACAGTATGGCTTGGAGGCGACCGGGCGCGAAGCGCCGAGCTTTTCGGCGTTGCTGGATGATTTTTACGCCGAAAAGGATGCCGTCGAACGGATGCACCGTTATGCTCACGACATTACCCGCACCCTAACGACTGTGACCGAACGGTTGATACGAAAGCTGGCCAATCAGCGCCGTGAGCTGGCGGAATCCGGCGAACGGGAGCGGAAACGCCTGTACGCCGAGCTGATCCATGCGAATTTGTCGCTCATTCCCAAGGGAGCGTCGGCGGCGGAATTGATGAATTATTACGACGAGAATTGTGCGATGCTGACGGTGCCGCTGGACCCGGCGTTGTCGGCGGCGCGCAACGCCCAAAAGTATTATAAGGAGTATCGCAAAGCCAAAACCGCCGAGGAAGTGCTCCAACAACAGATCGCGCGGGGCGAGGTGGAGCTGGAGTACCTGGAGTCGGTGGCCGATGCGCTTTCCCGCGCCGCGGATAGCCGCGAGCTGGAGGAGCTTCGTCGCGAGCTAGAGCAAAGCGGATACTTGCGCGCACCCCGTGGCAAACGCCGCCCGACGCCGCCGACCAAGCCGCTTTCTTTCCGTACCGACGACGGCTTTACGGTGCTGGTCGGGCGCAACAACGTGCAAAACGATCAACTGACGACGCGGATCGCCAAGGGTAGCGACTGGTGGTTTCACACCAAAAACGTTCCCGGATCGCATACGGTGATCCTGACTGAAGGTGTTGAACCACCGGAAACCACGTTGCGTCAGGCGGCAGTGCTGGCGGCGACTCATTCCAAAGCCGCATCCTCGGCACAGGTCCCGGTGGACTACACGCGCATCCGCCACGTGAAAAAGCCGTCCGGTGCCAAGCCGGGCATGGTGATTTACGAAAACAACCGCACCGTGTACGTAACGCCCGATCCGGCGTTGTGTGATCGCTTGCGGACAGAATGAAGAAAAAAGAAACCGCAGGGGCTTGCGGTTTCTTTTCTTTTATGTTACACTAAAGGTGCAACACAACTTAATAGGGCAAACTATAAAGGAATTGTTTTGGCAAAAACACATTCTCTATTTTCGCATCTCTTG
>CAYMHR010000024.1:0-22815 GCA_964390295.1 uncultured Eubacteriales bacterium | reverse complement strand
CCCGGGACCGACCGGTTATGAGCCGGTTGCTCTAACCAACTGAGCTAAAGGCCCAAATTAAGCGCATATTTTCGGCGCGTTTCTTATTGTACCATAAATCTGGCAGATGTCAAGTCTTTTTGAAAACATTTGCAAAAAAGCCGTTGACGACGGTACGGCTGAATGCTACAATATCAACATGAATACGAAACGTTGGCTGAAAAAGCACACACATGACCTGACCGGTGTGACGGTGGCGATTACCGGACCGACCGGCGGACTGGGAACCGAGCTGTGTCATTATCTGGCGGCACTGAACGCTTCCTTAATCTTACTGGACCGCAACCCGGCGCGGTCGGCTTTGCTTCGGGAACAACTACAGGTGCAGTTCCCGGGCCTTTCTTTGCACCGTATTCCGCTGGACTTGTCGGACATGGACTCGGTGCGCGCCGCCTGTGAACAGCTCAAGGCCCTGCCGATTGACATCCTCATTCACAACGCCGGTGCGTACAGTATTCCGCGTTACGTCTGCGATACCGGGCTGGACAACGTGTTTCAGATCAACTGCGCCGCGCCCTATTACCTGACCAAGGAGCTGTTACCCCTGTTACGGCAACGCAAAGGGCACGTGGTCGCGGTCAGCAGTATTGCCCACACCTACGCCGAGACCAACCCCGACGACGTTGATTTTTCCACCCGGCCACAGGCGCGACTGGTCTACGGCAATGCCAAGCGCCGTCTTACGTTTTCGCTGGCAGAGCTGTTTCGGCATGAAACCGATGCCACGCTGGCAATCGTTCACCCCGGCATTACCTTTACCAACATTACGGCGCATTACCCGCCGTGGCTGTTTGCGCTGATCAAGCACCCCATGAAGCTGATCTTCATGAAGCCGTCCAAGGCCGCGCTCTGCCTGCTGGCAGGCGTATTTTCCTCCGGCGAATACGGGTCTTGGATCGGTCCGCGCGTTTTCAACATTTGGGGACTACCCCGAAAACAGCCGTTACGCACCGTTTCTGCCGCAGAAAGTCGCCGCATCGCCGTCGAAGCGGAGGACACACACCGCCGTCTTACCGCGATACCGTAACCGTCCGTCACGCTGAAGGAGAAATTACCATGCCCCGTCTATCCGTCAAAGCACGTCATGCCGTTCTGATCGGTGCCATGTGCTCACTGTCCTATTTAGCGGTCTATTTTGCTCGCAATATTCTCAGCGCCGTTTCTCCGCAAATGACCGATACCGGGGCGTTAAGCACCCTGCAAATCGGCACGCTGTCATCTACGTATTTCGTCACCTATGCCGTCGGTCAGCTAGTCAACGGCGCCATCGGCGACCGAATCAAAGCCAAATATATGATCAGCATCGGCCTCGCCATGGCGGGCGTTTGCTCACTACTGTTTTCGTTGACCGTCAACTCGTTTCTGGCATCGCAAATCACCTATGGCATGACCGGCTTCTTTCTTGCCATGATCTACGGTCCCATGACCAAGCTGGTAGCAGAAAATACCGAACCGATCTACGCCACGCGATGCTCGCTCGGCTATACGTTTGCCTCCTTTTTCGGCTCGCCGGTCGCCGGTCTGGTTGCCGCTTGGCTGACTTGGAAATCGTCATTTCAAATCAGCAGTATCGTTTTGGTCGTCATGGCATTCGTCTGCTTCGTCGTCTTTAGCCTTTTTGAACGACGCGGCATTGTGCATTACCATCAATACCACAAGCCCGAAAACAAAGGCGGCGGTATTCGGCTCCTGATCCGACACCGTATTCTCCGCTTCACGTTGATCTCCATCATCACCGGCGTGGTGCGTACCACCGTGGTGTTTTGGTTGCCCACCTATTTGAAGGAGTACCTGGGCTTTTCCTCCGAAGCCTCGGCACTGCTGTTCACCGTCGCCACGCTGATTATTTCCGCCGCCACGTTCATTCCCGTGTTTCTCTATGAGTGTCTCGGTCACAACATGGACCGCACCATCCTTCTCTGCTTCACCACTGCGGCGTTCTCCTTTCTGCTGCTATTCTTCATCCACCAGCCGGTCGTCAATATCGCGTTCATCATCTTTGGCATCATGGCTTCCAACGGTGCCGCCACGATGATGTGGAGCCGCTACTGTCCCGGTCTGCGCGATACCGGTATGGTTTCCGGCGCAACCGGCTATCTCGATTTTGTCAGCTATATCGCGGCTTCGGCCTCCTCCACCCTGTTTGCCAACGCGTTGGGCACGATCGGTTGGAGCGGTTTAATTCTGATTTGGTTCGGTCTGATGGTGTGCGGCGTACTGGTGATCGTCGTCCCGGCGAGAAACAGAACCGCCGCATAACTCACGCTCATAAACAGCGACAGCAAAAAGTGTGCTTTGCCACACTTTTTGCTGTCGCTTTTATTTACTCCTCGCTCGGTAAAACGATCTGTGTTATAAATTTTTCCGGGTCCTTGTGCTGTGGCGGCCCTTCCAAATAGATATGACGACACGTACCGGACAGCTTGATCTGATTTTCTTCGGCATAAGCCGTCAGCACGGCTCTCATCTCCGGAAGCTCCTCATACGCCCCGTGATGAAAACAGGAAACGGCGGAAAAACCGGGAATGGCACGCACGTTTTCCCCAACACTGTCAGCCGTCACTGACACGGCGTAGGTCAAGTCGTCCGGATTGTCCAGCGGATATTCAATAAAGTACATGCGCCGTGAAATATCCGTTTCGTATTCCCGCATTGCCTCCAGCGCGGTTTTACGCAGCAGCGCGCTTCGCTCGCCAACGGTGCGTGTGCGCGCTTTTTTTACGTAGACCGTCTGCGGCTCCACCGTGATGCGGCGTATTTGCAGGCTGGCGTTTCCCGCTCGCTCACGCAGCTTTTCGATGGTGGCGTTAATATTGTCCCGCATCACTTCCAAGCGTTTGATAAACTGCGCCACGTCGGCAGTGTCGTTAAAATACTCTCGTATCTCGTCCAGCGACAACCCCAGGCTTTGAAAAAGCCGGATAGTGCGAATTTGCGTAAAGGTATCGATGGTATAATAGCGATTCCCCGTGTCGCCGTTCTTTTGATCGGGAACGATCAACCCTTTGGCTTCGTAATTCAGTATGATCTTTCTGGTGATACCGATCGCTTTGGCAATTTCTCCGATCGAAAATAAATTGTTGTGGCTCATCCGTAATCCCCCGAAAATTTTCGATTTTTGTAAAAAAACTATTGCATCGTCCATCGATGTACGGTGTAGAATAATTGTAACATAGATCGAAGAATTTTCAAGAGATCCGCTGTGATTTTTTGAAAATTCCGCGAAAGGGGCTTGTTTACGAAAAAACGATGGTTAAGCATCCTGCTCGCGACGCGTATGCTGGCAACGGCTTTGCCGCTGACGCCGATTGTAGCAACGGCAACGGCGACAACCACCACCGCAACGTCGAAAAAGGACATCACGCTGGGTACAAGTGCTATCCAATATCCTACCGAGGTTACGAACAGCGACGGGAAATATTACACTCCGAACAGCTACGTCTACTTCTGAAAGAACGGCGCAACGTCCATCAAGTGGCGTGTGTTGGATGCGGATAAAGCCAACGACGGCAAGACAGCAGGTATGTTTCTACTGTCGGAGTACGTGTTGGCATCGGGCGTAATATTTAACGCCAGCGTGACTGATACCTATCAGGGCAGCAAGGCACAGACTTGGTGTCAAAACTTTGCAGCCAATTCGGCAAACTTTTCCTCGGCAGAGCAAAAGCCGTGCTTGGCGTCGCAAAGACAGTTACGGTTACGGTGAACGGAACGCCCGTAACACTTGATGCAAACGGACAGTTCATATTGTCTGCGGCAGAGGGTGAGCAGAAAATCGTTGTTACCGATCAGGTAGGCAACCAAACCGAAGTGACCGTTACCGTAAATGACGGGCACACCGGTGGCACGGCTACTTGTACCAAAAAGCGAAATGTGCAGTCTGCGGTGAGGAATACGGCGAGGTCGATACCCAAAAGCACCCGTTAGCGCACGTGGCAGCCGTGGCGGCGACCACCGAAGCGGAGTGCCATACGGAGTATTGGCTCTGCGAAAGCTGTCACAAGTATTTCAGTGACAAGGACGGCAACAGGCAAATAGCGCTGGCAGATACCGTCATCGCCAAATTGGCGAAAACCAACGACATTCCCACCACCTCTCCCTCCACCGGCGTGAAAAGCCACGTCGCGCTGTGGCTGGCTTTTCTCTTGTTGAGCGGCGGCGCGCTGATTGGCAGAGTCGTGTACGGAAAAAAGAAAAGCATTTCACCAAATAAAGCACCGAAAAATGCTGAAAAGCGTCCGTCATCGATTGCGATGACGGACGCTTTTGCAATTTCCCGACGTGACGATCACAAATGTACGCCACCGTATTGACAAAACCGCTGAAAGCGTTTATAATAAACATACAGTTCTAAAACAAACGTTTTAGAACACTTTTATTACAGCCAAGGAGGTTTCCGCATGCCCCCAAAGCCAAAATTTACCGCGGAGGAAATCATTGCCGCCGCCTTACAGTTGGTCTCCTGTCAGGGAATCCAAGCGCTGACTGCCAAAAGTCTGGGAGCGGTGCTGGGATGCTCCGCCAGCCCGCTGTTCACCGTGTTTAACAGCATGGGCGAGATTCGCGACGGTGTACGCGCGGCGGCGTTGCGCCGGTTTGAAGCCTATTCCGTCGAGGTCGAGCCGGGCACACCGCACTTCAAGCGAATCGGCATCACCATGGTAACGTTTGCCATGCAGGAGCCGCAGTTGTATCAACTGTTGTTCATGCAACATCATCAGCGAGTTGCCTTTCACGACATTTTCCCGGAGTTGGGTACGACGGCGGAGCAATGCATTACTACGCTACAGCAGGAATATCATCTTACCGAAGCACAGGCGCAAACGACGTTTGAAAACGTCTGGATTTATACCTTTGGCATCGGCGCGTTATGTGCCACCGGCGTGTGCTATTTTTCGGCGGAGGAGTTGAGCCGTCGGTTAAGCACGGAATTTCAAGCGATTCTGCAATTCGTTACGGCACCGGGGCAGTCGTTGCCTGACTAACGCACCGCCACGTTCTCGCCGTGCGATTGACCGAGTAAGCACTTTCCACGTCCGCATCCGGCGAGGTTATCCGAGCACGTTTTGAGGAGGGATTCTCTGTGAAATCGTTAAAAGCCATCCAAATTCTTGCCAAAATCGGCTATATCCTCAGCAAAATCGTTTTCATCTGCTCGCTGATCGGGGTCATTCTTTGCGCGGCCTGCCTGATCGCTCTCCCCTTCTGCGGCGAAGCGATACTGCGAATCAGCTCCGGTACACTGTTTACGTGGCTGGAAATCTCAGTCAGTGAAAGGTTGGCCACGGTGGTATCCGCCACCTACACCGGGCTGATCGTTTATACCGGCGAGGCGATTACAGCAAAATTTGCCGAAGCCTATTTTCGTAACGAACGGTTGGCCGGCACCCCTTCACCGAATCCGGAGCCAAGGAAATGTCGCGGTTGGGGATCATCGCCATTGCCGTCCCTCTCGGTTGCCGTATTCTGGCCGATATTGTGCGACAGATCATCGAAAGCCTGTTGCACGTCAAGCTCGATCTCACCGAAATGGACAACGGCGGAACGATCACGGTGGGGATCGTGCTTGTGGTGGTTGCCGTCCTGTGCCGCTACGGTGCCGAACTGGCCAGCCTTGCCCACTGCTCCAACGACCAGCCCACATCCTAACACGCTGAAGTCACGAACATACATACAAGCAAGCAGGCGACTACGGTTGTAGCCGCCTGCTTTGTTAACATCACAAAAGCCGACGGTTTGAACGTCAAACCGTCGGCCTCGTTTTTTGCTTTAAGCTCGGGAGAACGTGTATACCGCACCCTTTTGGAAGCAGACCGCACAGTTTCCGGTAAAGGCACTGCCCGTTGCCTCCTGGCAGGTCAACGTATTTTCACCGGTGCGTGTAAACACCAGCTTGTTGCCGGTTGAGCTATCCAACAACGTCACGGTGTTCCCGTCCTCGCTCACGTTCATGGGGGCGCCGTCGCCCATACCCAGGAAGTATTCAACGCCCTGATAGGTTGCGCAGTCAGACTTGATCGCCGGTTCGTTCTGCATATCCTCCGGAAGCTCGCTAACCGGCTCACCGCAAGCATACCCGAAGCCGTTGTCATCTGCCTTGCAAAGGGTAAGAGTGACTCGGTAATAGTACTTGTTGGATAGACACTCCAGCACCCAGCGCCCCTGCTTGGTCAGCACCGAGGTCGGCTTGTAGTTGGCATCCTTGGCACCGCAACGCGTGCAAACGCCGTCGGTATACGCATGGCCCAGCGCCGCCCCCTTGGTGGCACCGCAGGAGCACGTTGCCGGTGTGGTACAATCCGCCGCACCATAGCGGTGCGTATGCACCGTCGTCGGTGTCTGCGTGGTAACGGTCGTGGTCGTCGTGGCAACGGTCGTGGCCGTTGCGCCCGTAACCTCGTCGGACACCGAGACGTTCACCTGAATCGTCACCTGCAGCACCTCAGCCGTTTCGGTAACCGCCTGCTCCGTGTTTTCCAAAATCTCGTCGTTTTCTTCGGCGGTCACGTCCGATTCGACAATCTCCACGTTGACGGTCGCCTCATCCTGAATAAAACCTTCTTCTTTGGAAGCCGTCACAATTTTCTCGACTACCGTTTCGTACGTTTTGTTTTCAAAATCCAACTCGTCACAGATCGATTGAGCATCCTCATTCACCGGCTCTACCGCCAGCACGACGCCGTTGGCATCCACGTACAAGCGAAATTGCGGGTTAATCGTCACCAAAATGACGGTTGCATAGCTTTCCGGTTTCACAAAGGTCTCCGAAACCGCCGTGGTCATCGTGGTGGTCGCCGCCGTGGTTTCCGCGATGGTGCCGCCGTTTGACGTCTCGCTTTTGCTACACGCCGCCAGCACCATGACCAAACAAAGTGCCAATACGCCTGATATCCAACGTTTCATAAGATAACCTCCCTCAATGACGATTGGTTCTTCCGACGCACCGCCGGGTAATTTCGCACCTGTGACACCCTGCGCCGTCCGGTACACAATCTACTTTCTTATATTGATTGTAGCATGCCGTCCGACGTTTTTCAAGTGGTTTTTCCACTTTTTTTACAACCTTACCCAAATGTACCGCGCTTTGGAGCGTTCTTTCATCTACGGCAAGCGTTCGAAATTCTTGACAGTCAGGCACCGTTATAATACAATGAAACCAAAGGGACAACGACCGTCCGCCGCTCGGGAGGCAACCGTATTATGATTATCGATATTCATTCCCACGTGTATAAGCATCCTCTCCCCTTTGTTACGCCGTTTTACGACCCGGAACAGCTAATCGCCGCGTACGATCACGCCGGTATTGACAATGCGGTCTTACTGCCGGTAGTCAGTCCGGAAATCTATTTTCCGCAATCGGTGGATGAGGTGCTGGATATTTGCCACGCGTATCCCGATCGCTTTATTCCGTATTGCAACGTCGATCCTCGCTCCATGATCAACACGGATCGGGCACCGCTGACCAAGGTGCTGGAATATTACAAAAACAAAGGGTGCAAAACCTGTTTCAGGCCGCCAGCGACGTAGAGCTACCGATCGTGTACGACGGCAGCGATCAACTGGCCGGCGATTTCGGCTTATACGACGACCCCGGCTTACCACAACTGGAGCATACGCTTCAGCGGTTCCCCAAGCTGAAGATTTTCGGGCACGGACCCGTCTTTTGGGCAGAGCTGGGGAAGCTGAAAACGCCCGGCTCACGCGCCTTTGTTTTCGATCTCAACGGTGAACAGGTGGGGTGCTTCCCGGATGGTGAATTTGAAGAAGGCGTGGTACCGACCCTGCTTCGGCGGTATGAAAACCTGCAGTTCGATTTGTCCGACGGAACACCGATTGCCAATCTATCCCGTGACCGGGAGTACTGCATCCGCTTTTTGAACGAATTTCAGGATCGGCTGTTTTTCGGCACCGATGCCTGCAACACCCAATTCGATTTCACGCCGTTTATCACCTTTTTCCAAGATTTGCTTCACGAGAACGCCATCAGTCAATCGGTATACGACAGAATCATGTATCAAAATGCGGCTCGGCTGTTGGAGCTGTAATAGAAAAACCTCCGCACCGCGGAGGTTTTTTATGTTTTGGTAAACGATGACAGCACGGGCGGTGGTCCGCCGGCAACGGAACAGACAACGGAATTTCTCCCGTGCCCGAATCTTCATGCGCCCACTATGCCAAGCTCTCGCCCATCCGAACGGGCGTTTCCGTGCCGTTCGCGGTCGCTTCAAAAAAGCGCTCGTTCACGGCGGCATGTTCTTGATCCAACAGCAGTACGACGGTACTGCCGCCGTAAAGAAATTTTCCTTTTTCTTCACCGCGCGTCACCGCACCGGCACCGTGGTAGTTATCAATTTTTCCGACCAACATGGCGCCGATCTCCATTTGCAGCACCGAACCGAAGCGTTCGGATAAGATCACGGTATATTCCCGACAATTTTCGGTGAACACCGGGTGCGCCTCTAAAGCGATCGGGCGCACCGTGTGCAGACGACCGGGGATAAATACGTTGTCTCCCTTTCTACCGGAAACCGGATAGCAATAGCGGTGGTAGTGGTTCACACACAGGCGAAACACCACGCAAACGCCATCACGGTAGCGCGCGGCAAGCGCGTCGTCCCGTAGCAAGGAGGACACGGTATAAGCACTTTGCTTAATCGGCAGGACCGTATCCGCCTGAATACGATACGCACTGACCAGACCGTCGCACGGGGCAATCAAGACCGAATCGTCATCGGGGAGCGGCCGCAGACCACGTTTTATCCGGCGACTGAAGCAATCGTTAAAGCAACGAAAATGATCCGCTTCAAATTCCGAAAGATCAATGCCGTTGGCACGCACGAATCGACGGATCAGCGGCTTGGACAGACGGCTGTCCAAAAACGCGCCGCCTACACGTGAGACCCAGCGAGCGGTCAACAAGCGCAGGCACAGACGGCCTACCGCCGTGCGATATAAAAATCGCAGAGCCGCGCTTTCCCGATCAGCCGCCATCACCACAACCCCTTGAGCCGCAGCACGAAAAACAGCACCAGCAAAACGCCCTCGACCGCACCAATGCCGATCATGATGAGAACTCCACGCAAATGCGGCTTAGGAATACGAAGCTTGGACAAAAAGAGAAAACCGGTAATTAAAGTGGTGGGGAAATACAAAATGGAAATATCCATCGGCAGCAGATACCGGAACAGCATGACGCTGGGGAAAATGAGCGCGGCGGAGGTAACGGGCAATCCAGTATACGTGCAGCGAACGCCACCTTCGGTGCGCTGGCGCTCCTCCTCGGTCACGTTAAAATAGGCCAGTCGGATCAGCGCCGCCAAAGTGTAAAGCACCATCACGGCAAAGCACAAACCGCTGACCAAGCGCAACGGTACGTTGTGCCGCTCGGCGTGAAAAATTTGTTGCATAATCGGCGACGTGCGAATCAGCGCCATGCCGATGCACGCCGGCAACATGCCGAACGCCACCAAATCGGACAACGAATCGATTTGGATTCCAAAGCTCCGCTCTTGCTCGGTGCGGTTCTTTTTAGTACGGGCCACCTGCCCGTCAAACGCATCGCACAAGCCGCAAAACAACAGAAAAAACGTACCCCAATACGGATGTCCACTTCCGCTCAGCGAAACGAAAATACCGCTTCCCGCCGAAAGCAAGGACAAATACGTCAACACGACGGTGTAATCATAAAACCCGATCATGGATTATCTTCCCCTCTTTTTTACTGCACAATACCGGATGAGCACCGCGATACCGCAAAGAATCACGCAACTGTAAAACGAAAACGACCGCGACAGCAGTTCCAAATTGACTGCTTGAGTTTCGCTCATAACGTTGCGAAAGCCATCCAGCATCATATAATCCGAAACACCCATGGCACCGGGGATCGGCACACAGTTCGTGCCCAGTACGACGTACCCCTGCCAAAACCACAAATCCACGGCCTGCCACAGTCCACTGCCGGTGGTCGCCGCATACACGAACATCGTAACCGCAATTTGCGATGCCCGTTGCAACAGATTAAACACAAAACAGCCGAATAAGGCTTTGGGGTGCCCGGTAATCAGTTGCGAATGCTTTCGATATTTTTCCATATACGCATCCAACGCGGCTTGCCGCTCCTCCTGCCGCTTGAGCAGGCGAATCCGGCACAAAAACCGCAGGACGGCCGAGCAAATCCGATGCAACAACCGCTCATGCTTGAGCACCATGAAAAAGAAAATCAGCAGGCCAATCTGCATCAGAAAACCGACGATGATCAACACTTGGGACAACAGACTGTATTTCAAAAAGATGTCCAGACGAAACGTCAGGCAAACGATGCCGATCACGATGATTGCCAGCGTATACATACACAGATTGGCAATCAGAATGGCCGTAACCATCATGCCGTTCATGCCGTCCTTCATCATGAAATAGGCACTGGCCGGCTGTCCACCCGTGGCAGACGGGGTAATGGCAGAAAAGTAAATGTCCGACGCCGAGTAAACGCATCCGCGCCACAGGGACTGCCGATACCCAACGGCGCGGCACAAAATCAGCAACGCGGCGCCCTCGAAAAAAATAAAACCCAGCATACTGAACAGCGCCACAACCAGCCACGGAACCGATGCCTGTCGGATGTAACCGCAGAATTCACCGACGGAAAACTCTCGGCTTTGTGACACAACAGCCCATACGCTCCCCACGGCAATCACGGCAAACAGCGCCATCCACCACCACTGCTTGCAGCTGGCAAGCGGTGCGGTATCCGCCGGAGCGGCGGAAGTCTTCTTTTCCTGATCGTTCAACAGGCACCCCTCCTCTGTCTGCTTCACTCCATAGTATGCTGCCGCAGCCACACCTTAGCCGACGGCGTTTGTACCGTTTCAAACACACGCCACCAACGACAGCGTCCCGATAAAAACAACCCGATCTCACAGGCGAGAATTCCTGCCGGAATATCCACCACAAAGTGTTGCTTGATCAGCACGGTGGAAGCGAATACCAACACCGTCAGCACACCCTGCGTGGCAATATACCATCCGTTTTTTCGCTTCAGCATCATAGAGCCGCGAAAACACATCCAGCTTTCCAGGCAATGGATGGACGGAAACAGGTTCACCGGCTTATCGATTGCATAGATCAACCGCGTCCCCCAGGCAAACACGCCGTTGCCGGTCAGCTCCGGGCGGGTAAGCTCGGTGGGGATCAGTAAAAAGCAAATCAGGCAAACGGTTTTTGCCACAATATCCGCCATGGCAATCCGATAGCACAGCTGCACGCTGTCACGGCAATGCCACAGATAGCTGCCGACCCATTGCCCGTATGCCATCACGTAAAACAACAGAAAAAAAGGAACGCAGGGCAACAGTACGTCCAATGACAGGGACAGGTCGTAGCGCGGCGAATCCGACACAAACAACTGCGACGGCGCATAATACACGAATATATTAAACAGCACCACCAGCAACAGCGGCAGGCGTGTATATTTAGGCAACAGCCGATCCCAGAGCTTTTGCATCGGAGCCTCCTTGTGCTTTCAACGGTTTGCCACCGTATATAGTACTACATATTATAATATTATGATATTCTCAACAAAAAAACAACAAAAAATTCAGATTTGTCATATTTTTTCGAAAAACCGTAGCGGAAACCGCTACGGGTAAACAACGGATCAGTCCGCCCGGTCCAGATAACGGCACGCCGCCATGGCGGCGACAGCGCCGTCCGCCGAAGCGGTAACGACCTGACGAATCGTCTTTTGACGGCAGTCGCCTGCCACAAACAAGCCGGGGGTGGCGGTCAGGCAATCCTCGCCCACCGCAAAATAGCCGCGTTCATCCACGGCCGCCAACGCGGAAAAACGATCGTTTTCCGGAACCAGACCAACGGCAAGAAACACGCCGTCTGCGTGCAACTCACGCACGTCACCGCTGACAACGTCGCGAACCGTCAGTCCCGTCAAAACACCGTTTTCGGCACGATAGCCCTCCACCAGCGTATGAAACAGTACTTCGACGTTACTCCGCTCCAAAAGCGCATCGGCCAGCGTCTTTTCGCCGGTAAATTCGGAAAGATTTTGCACCACGGTTACGTGACGGCAGACCTCGGAGAGCAACAGTGCCTCCTGAAGCGCCGAATTGCCACCGCCGACCATCACCGTATCCTGGCCGGTGTAAAACGCACCGTCGCACACGGCGCAAAAGGACAGACCGTTGCCGATCAAGCTCTCCTCGCCCGGCAGACCCAGCATACGGTGCTTGACGCCGACCGCTAAGATGACCGTGGCGGCTTCATACGCACCACCTTCTTCGGTAGAAACGCAAAAGCCGGTTTCGTTTTTGGCGACGTCGACGACCGTTTCCAGTTCCACCTCGGTGCCGAGTGTCAGCGCCTGTTCCGTCAGCTTTTCGGCAAATTCCGCGCCACCGATCTGCGAAAAACCGGGAAGATTTTCCACCTTGGGCGAATAGGCGATTTGACCGCCGAATCCGTTCTTTTCAATCACCAGCACGGTTTTCCCGGCGCGTCTGGCGTAAATCGCCGCTGTCAGTCCCGCCGGCCCACCGCCGACAACAATCACATCCACCATGATCATATTCCTCCACAGACACAGCGAGGGAGGATGCTGTGCGCCGTCCCTCGCTATGATTGATCCTTCGTTACAGGGTCGCCAGATACTTTTTGATCTCCGACACGCCGTAATAGCTCTGATAATTCGTGCCGTCGGTCACGATCAGCGTGGGAGCTCCCTTGATCCCGTGCTCGCGGCAGAAATCGGCGTTTTCCTCGGCAATCATCTTCTCATACGCTACGTTGGCCTTGCCGAGCAGAGTTTCCGCCACGCGGCAGTTCGGACAGGTAACGCGAGAAACCAAAATCGTCTTGGCTTCCGCCCGGTTGATCGTCGGAGCGCAATCGCATGCGGCCGCGTCCGGCTTCACGACCGGAGCAACGGTGCCGCGCAAGGAGGAACGCTCCAAATCGTACACCTTGCGGTCCTTATATTCCTGAGTTTTACCGTCGTTCCAGTTTTGCACCGGACGATAGTACCCGGTAATACGGCTGTACACCTCGGCCGCCTTGCCGCAGTGCGGGCAGGTATACTGCTCGCCGGACAAGTAGCCGTGCTCGGCGCAAACGGAATACGTCGGCGACATGGTGTAATACGGTAGCTTGTAATTCTCCGCGATCTTACGCACCAGGTCGGCGGCCGCTTTCCAGTCGGGAAGCTTTTCACCGAGGAAGGCGTGGAATACCGTACCGGAGGTGTAGCGCGTTTGCAAATCGTCCTGAATTTCCAGCGCCGAGAAAATGTCCTCGGTATAGCCGACGGGCAGATGCGACGAGTTGGTATAATACGGCGTTCCGTTTTCGTTGGCAGTGATAATATCGGGATACTTCTGCTTATCGTGCTTCGCAAAGCGATATGTCGTGGATTCAGCCGGCGTTGCTTCCAGGTTGTACAGATCGCCGTATTCCTCCTGATAATCGCTCAAGCGCTCACGCATATGATCCAGCACCTCTTTGGCAAACTCCTGCGTTTCGGTGTGGGTCAGGTCGGCACGCAACCATTTGGCGTTCAAGCCCACCTCGTTCATGCCGATCAGACCGATCGTGGAGAAGTGGTTGGCAAAGGTTCCGAGATAGCGCTTGGTGTAGGGATACAAGCCGTTTTCCATCAGCTTGGTAATGACGGTGCGCTTGGTTTTCAGACTGCGAGCGGCAATATCCATCAATTTGTCCAGGCGCTCGTAGAAGTCCTTCTCGTTTTCCGCCAGATACGCGATCCGCGGCAGGTTGATTGTGACAACGCCGATGGAACCGGTGGATTCGCCGGAGCCGAAGAAGCCGCCGGACTTTTTACGCAGTTCGCGCAGGTCCAGACGCAACCGGCAGCACATGGAACGCACGTCGGAGGGCTCCATATCGGAGTTGATATAGTTGGAGAAATACGGGGTGCCGTACTTGGCGGTCATTTCAAACAGGAGCTTGTTGTTTTCGGTTTCGCTCCAGTCGAAATCGCGCGTGATGGAATAGGTCGGAATGGGGTACTGGAAGCCACGGCCGTTGGCATCGCCTTCGATCATGATCTCGATAAACGCCTTGTTGACCATGTCCATTTCTTTTTTGCAATCGCCGTAGGTGAAGTCCATTTCCTTGCCGCCGACGATGGCCGGCAGATCCTTCAAATCGTTCGGCACGGTCCAGTCCAGCGTGATGTTTGAGAACGGTGCCTGCGTGCCCCAGCGAGAAGGAGTATTCACGCCGTAAATAAAGGACTGGATACACTGCTTGACTTCCTTTTGCGTCAGGTTATCCACCTTGACGAAGGGGGCCAGATAGGTATCGAACGAGGAGAAGGCCTGTGCGCCTGCCCATTCGTTCTGCATAATGCCGAGGAAGTTCACCATTTGGTTGCACAGCGTGGACAGGTGGCTTGCCGGAGACGAGGTGATCTTGCCGGGAACGCCGCCCAGTCCTTCCTGAATAAGCTGTTTCAAGCTCCAACCGGCGCAATAGCCGGTCAACATCGACAAATCGTGCAGATGCAGGGCGGCACTGCGGTGAGCCTCCGCCACTTCTTCGTCGTAGATTTCACTCAACCAATAGTTGGCAGTAATCGCGCCGGAGTTGGACAGAATCAGACCACCGACGGAATAGGTAACGGTGGAATTTTCCTTGACGCGCCAGTCGTTGATCTTCAGGTAGTTGTCTACCAAATCTTTATAGTTGAGCAACGCCGAATTGACGTTACGCACTTTTTCGCGCTGTTTACGGTACAGAATGTAGGCCTTTGCCACGTCGGCATAGCCGGCTTCAGACAGCACACACTCCACGCTGTCCTGAATATCCTCAACCGCGATCATATCGTTCTTGATTTTGGGCTCGAAATCGGCACTGACCTGCAGGGCCAGCATATTGATAACGCTGGGGTGATACTTACGCTCCTGCGCTTCAAATGCTTTAATCATAGCGGCACTGATTTTGGAAATTTCAAAATCCACGGTACCGCCGTCTCGCTTTAACACACGATACATTTTTGGTATTCCTCCTCGATAAAAAGTAAAATACAGGCACCGCGCCCGTGAACTGCGACAGTGTCTGTATTATATCGTATCAACTACCAAATGTCAATATGTTGTGTGAAAAAAATCGATAAAAACACAATATGTTGTGTTTTCAGTCCATTCCGCGAATTTCAGCCGAAGCTACAAACGGGCGTAAAATCTCGGCAAAATCCAAAACGTCGGCCTTATCCGGGGTATGCAAGCCGCCAACCAAAACGCTGTCGCGATCGACGTACGGCTGAAGAAAAAAGTGCGGGCGCGCCTCCGGCATCAGCCGATGCAACCACTCACCGATCGCACGTATGGAGGCGCGGTCGTGCAGTTCGGCCACTACCGTGGTGCGAAACTCATAGTTGACCGCACCGGACAGCAAAAAGGCGGCGCTTTCTTCGATCGGGCGAAGCAAAAGACGAGGCACGCCCACCGTCTCTGCATAACGATCGGGACTGTTCTTGATATCCATGGCGACGTAATCGACCAGCCCGTCCCCCACCAGCTTTTTCAGCAAGTCAGGGCGCATCCCGTTGGTATCCAGCTTGACCGAATATCCCAGCGCCTTGATCGCCGCCAACAGCTCCGGCAAATCCGGCTGCAACGTCGGTTCGCCACCGGTGACACACACCGCGTCCAGAAGGCCGCGCCGCTTTTGCAAAAACGCCAACAGCTCTTCCCGGTCGATCGGTGTCGGGCCGTTGCCGTCCAACAGATCGCTGTTATGACAAAACGGGCACCGGAAGTTACAGCCCTGCAAAAACACGGTACACGCCACCTTGCCGGGATAATCCAGCAACGTCATTTTTTGTAATCCGGCAATGTTCATGAGCGTCTCCTTTGGTAAATTGAAAAATCAGTGCACGACTTCCGCCGTGACCGACTTGACCGCCTGCGCCACGCGCCAATAATCGTTGGTAAGAATGGTATCGGCACCGAGGCGGATGTATTCCTGCGCCTCCGCCGGATCGTCGGCATAAAACACGTTGCACCGAAGCCCCTGCTCGTGAGCGCGCTCGATCGTGCGACGCACGTACTCCAAACCGCCGTTGGCTTCAAAATAGGGCTGGAACAACTGAATTTTGGCGGCGTCGGTATCCAGTGCTTTTTGCACCAGATCGGTATACGGATTGTCGTCCGCACCGGCACAACGGGGAATGTCTGGTGCCATCGCACGAAGCTGACGTAAAATGGCCGGATTGCCGCTCATGAAATAGCAATGGCGGCGACAATCGTACTGATCGATCAGACGAACGATCTCACGCAGCGTTGCTTCCGGCAACGGATCGACGTCGTTCGGCGCTTTTACGTGAATATTCATCACCGTGTGACACGTCAGCTTTTTCAAAATTTCCTCGAAGGTCGGGATTGTCATGCCGGCATACGCCTCACCGCTTACACTACCGAAATCCAGCTGACGCAGCTCGGCAAACGTGTGTTCATCAATCAAGCCCGTACCGTTGGAGACGCGCTCCAAACTGCGGTCATGCGCCGAAACGATCACCCCGTCAGAGGTGGACCACAAATCGAACTCGATCTCCTCGGCACCCAACGCCACGGCGGCACCGAATGCCGGCAGGCTGTTTTCCGGAGCTACCGCGTTGAAGCCGCGGTGCGCGCAAACGCGCGGATAGGTCATCCAGTCGTCGTACCGCACGATGGCACTGCCGCCGGGGCGATACTTCCACGGGCGACGACCCGCCTCCACGTAGTGATGGTGTGGTGCATCCGGATTGCCGAAGCCGGCCGGCTTGAGATACCGCTGATGCGGATCAATCTCAGTGCAAACGTGACCGACGTCGTTTTTCATGTTGCACAGCACCGTGCCGTCCGGCGTAACCACCATACTGCTACCGCCCACCTTGGACTCGGCACCGAGACTGATCGACGAGCGTACCACGTACGCATTGGTATTATACGCCAAAAACTTACACATGGTTTCCAGTGCGGAGTGAAGGTCGCTGCGCTGATGGGAACAACCGATAATCACGTCCGGATCGTAACGTGCGATATTGGCATAGGCTTCGTAAAAATAAAAATCGTAGCAGATTAAAAAGCCGTAGCGAACGCCGTCAATTTCCAAAATCGTCGGTTGGGAATAGTCCCAGGTATAGTCCTTATCCAATTCATACGTATACATTTCGGAGTTAACCAGGTGTTGCTTATCGTACCGTCCCACCTGCTCGCCCCGCTTATTATAGGCAACGATCGCGTTACGCAATCCGTTCTCCGTTTCCACGATTCCGCAGAGGAACACCGTCGCCTCACAACGGCGTGCCGTCTCAGCTGCCTTGGCAAACAGCGCTTCGCTGTATTTTTGACGGCTGAATTCCATTTCGGAGTTAACCAGGTGTTGCTTATCGTACCGTCCCACCTGCTCGCCCCGCTTATTATAGGCAACGATCGCGTTACGCAATCCGTTCTCCGTTTCCACGATTCCGCAGAGGAACACCGTCGCCTCACAACGGCGTGCCGTCTCAGCTGCCTTGGCAAACAGCGCTTCGCTGTATTTTTGACGGCTGAATTCCATTTGCTCACGCGTTTTTGCCAACGCCGGAACGTTGGAATACTCCGGCAGAACGATCAGATCCATGCTGGGATCGCACCGCTCCAGTTCCTCCAGCTCCCAACGGGCATTGGCATCGGCATCCGCATAGTCAAAAGAATACGGCGGCTGAATAATACAAACCTTCATGCTTCATTCTCCCTCTTATTGCGTTTAATAATACGAAAGCTCAACGTAACAATCAGCTGCGCCGGTATCCACAGCAACGCCAAAAACCACGGATGATGCACGTGGATATAGACGTGTAAAACGTAATACAGCAACGCAAACACACCGAACAGCAACAGAGAAACAACGCACGGATGATATTTATATTTGCCCCACACGCTGTTTAGGACCAGCAGTACGATCAACGAAACGGGAACCGCCGCTAAAAACACTTCCCACAGCAGCTTTTCCATAGTCCAGTACAACAAAATGAACACCAACAGCGCCACCGTCCACACGCCGACGATTGACAGGGTAGTAATCACGTCGGTGCGGTACGGCAGGCGCACCGGCTTACCGTCCCACGCGTCGTGCGGCTCCAGCAAAAAGTCCACCGTAACGCCGAACACCTGCGCCAGCTCGCGCGCCACCTGTAAATCCGGCAAAGATTCCGCGCGCTCCCATTTGGATACGGATTTGTCCGAATAATGTATTTTTTCCGCCAGCTCAGCCTGGGTCATTCCCGACTGCGTTCTCAAATGAATGAGGTTGCCGGCAAAAACAGCTTTTAAGTTATCCACGTCTCACGGCTCCTTTCGTAGTTGCTCTGCTTGTAATACGTATCGCAGAATTTCGTCAGCCACGTCCACACCGGTGCAGGCGATAATGCCAGCCAGATGGGCGTTGGAATTCACTTCGCAAACCAGCGCGCCGCCGTCCGCGGTATGCAACAGATCGACGCCGCCGAAGCACAGCCCCAGCGTTCGACAGCATTGCCGCGCCAGCTCGACTTCCGCCGCCGTCGGCTCATACGGCTCCGCCGTGCCGCCCTGACGCAGGTTGGCACGAAAATCACCGTTACTGCGACGACGCATGGCGGCCACCGTGCGGTCACCCACCACGTACAGCCGCACGTCCTCACCGCTGGCTTCGCGGACAAACCGCTGAAGCAAAAATGGACGTGACTGCATCGCATAAGCCAGCGTGTGCAATTCCTCGTCGGTGGTCGCCAGAGACACCTGATCACCGAACGATCCGTAACATTCCTTGACTACCAGCGGCAAACCGAGACGTTCGACTGCCGCCGCCAAAAACGGTTCGATGGGGGCGGCAACGTCGGTATAGGTCATCGGCGCCAGCAACGTTTCCGGCTGAGGAATCCCCGCCGCCGCCAGCAGGCGGTGCGTGGCACTTTTGTCGTCACAAAGCTCAATGGCGCGTGCCGGGTTATAAACGTGCACGCCCACCCGTTCCAACAGCGTGGCCAATCGCGTATCCTTGTCCCAAAACAGCACGAAATCCCCGGTTGTCAGCGCCGCGCCGTCGGCACGGCACACGCCGAGCGGTGCCACCGACATGGTGAGCGCCGTGTTGGGCAAGACGGTCAGCTCTACGCCGCGGCGTTTCGCCGCTTCCGCCATGCGCCGCGCCGGATCGGGCGGCATCGCGTTCCAAAAACCGTTGTAAATTACGTATCCTGCCATGGTCAACCCCAGTCCTGATCCACGGTGAGCACCACGCACAGCCGCGAATCCACGGTACGCAAGCGCCGTTCCAGCTCCACCTGCAACGTATCGGCTCCGCGATAGGAAAACGGCACCACCACGTCGAAAATCACGTTGATGCGTTCCTCGCCGAACACGACGCGAAAATCGTGCAAGGTCAACGTGGGTTCGATATCCTGCAACATGGTTTCGGTGAGCACGCGCAACGATGCGACGCGCTCATCGCGCGTATCGACGGGGTCCATGTGAATACAGGCAATGATATTCATGCTTTCCGACAAGCGACGCTCGATGGCATCGATCCGCTCGTGGCTTTTCAAAATATCTACGTCGCACGGCACCTCGGCGTGCAACGACACGATGCAACGACCGGGGCCGTAGTTGTGTACGATCAAATCATGCACACCGACAACGCCCTCGTCCGCCAGCACCAGCTCGCGAATCGCATTGACCAGTTCGGGGTCCGGTGCTTGACCCAGCAATGGAGAAATCGTCTCGCGCAGGATGGAAAAGCCGGACCAAACCACGAACAACGCCACCGCCGCGCCGACCCAGCCGTCCACGGTGATGCCGCTGATTCGCGTAAATACGGACGACAGCAAAACCACCGCGGTACAAACGACGTCATTGCGGCTATCCGCCGCCGACGCGGTGAGAGCATCGGAGTGAATGCGGCAACCGATCGTTCGGTTAAGCCGTGCCATCCACGCCTTCACCACAATGGAAGCCGCCAAAATACCCACGGTAAGCCACGAAAACTCCGCGGCCTCCGGATGCAAAATCTTATCCACAGCCGAAGTGGCCAGTTCGACACCGGCCATCATAATCAGCGCCGCCACCGTCAGGGCGGATAAATACTCCATGCGGCCGTGGCCGAAGGGATGCTCCTTATCCGGAGGTGCCGACGACAACCGAAACCCGACCAGCGTTACGATGGAGGAACCGGCATCCGATAGGTTGTTAAACGCATCCGCAATCACCGCCACGCTACCGGAAAAGACTCCTGCCAGCGCTTTACCGGCAAACAGCAACACGTTGGCAACGATACCGGCGATCCCGGCCAGCTTGCCGTAGGAGCCGCGCACCCGTGGCTCGTGAACCCGATCGGCATCGGGTACAAAGCGGCGGATCAGTAATTCAGTCAGCATGCGGCGTATCCTCCCCAAAAAGCTCCACGCCGGCTTCGCGGCGCAGCCCTTCGGCTACAAAAGCAAAGTACGGATCGCCGTAGTGATGAAAGCGACGCTCCCGGATCATACCGAGCAGTTGCGAGCCGGTCACCCACCGCACCTGCGATACTTCTTCCTTTTGCAGTTTCATATCGGGGACGGCAATATCCCGCTTTACCAAATAAATGTCACACAGCGAATTGCGACGCACCAGTCGTCCCAACGGCAAAAACGCCTCCGGCGGCAGGTGGATTCCCAGCTCCTCCGCCAGCTCGCGCCGAGCCGCCTGAGCGCTGTCCTCCCCGGCCACCGCCGAGCCGCTGGTGATGGCCCACACGTTCGGCATCATGCGCCGCTTGGCTGAACGGCGCTGAATCAGCAACCGACCGGCGGAATTTACCACCCAAACGTGCGCCACCAGGTGATGTTCGCCCGAACGAAACCGTGCACCACGATTGATCGTTTTTCCCAATGACCGTCCCTCGCGGTCATAGAGGCTCCATTTTTCCATAGTGACTCCTCGATCCAAAATCATCTCATTTTATATTTTACCTTTTTTCTTATAAAAAGTCCAGCCCTTTTTCTTGACACCGGCCGTTTCTTTGCGTACAATGATAAAAACGAAACGCGGAGGGTAAGCATGAGTAACGTACGGTTGGACACCTTGGTAATGCAACGATTCGGTCTGTCGCCGGAGGAAGCAACCGGCTTGATTATGGCCGGCCGCATTTGGATCGGGCACGTGCCGGCGGATAAGCCGGGGCTGTCGGTTTCCCCCGATACAGAGCTGACCTTATTGGAAAAGGAAAAGCGCTACGCCAGCCGCTCCGGCTACAAGCTTGCCAAGGCACTAACGGTATTTCACCAATCCGTTGAAAATTTGACGGTGTGCGACGTGGGTGCCAGCAACGGCGGATTCACCGATTGTCTGTTGCAAAACGGTGCCGCGCACGTGTTTTCCGTGGACGTGGCCTACGGCATCCTCGCCTGGGAGCTCCGCAACGACAAGCGCGTCACCGTCATGGAACGTACCAACGCCCGACGTCTGACGGCGGAACGGCTCGGCACCGTCTGTGATATGGTTACGGCCGACGTATCGTTCATTTCCCTGCGAAAGCTCTATCCGGCAATTCGTAACGTTTTGAAGCCGAAAGGCGTATGCATCTGTCTCATCAAACCGCAATTCGAAGCACAGCAACGTCAGTTGGGCAAAAACGGCGTGCTGAAGAACCCGGCCGATTTGCCGCCGTTGCTAAACGACCTGTTCGATTCAGCCGCCGAGCAGGGGTTGTTCATGCACGAGCTGACCGTTTCCCCCATTCACGGTACCAACGGAAACGTGGAATATTTGGCGCGCTTCACCGGCGACGCACCGCTAACCCCGGAGCAACGGGAAGCTCTGATCGCGCAGGCAATCTGCGAACAACCGGATGACCACACGTAAATAACGACGCCGCCCGACGACATCGGGCGGCGTTTTCTTACTTATTCATCCACACAGCAGATGACGGTCAGATCGGGGTGCAACTGCAACAGCGATGCGGGAACCTCCGGCGTGATGGGGCCGTAAAGTGATTTCATCAAAATATCCTTTTTTCCGGCACCGTTCGCAATCAACAGCACCTTACGTGCTGACATGATACCACCCATGCCCATAGTGATGGCCTGACGCGGCACGTCGTCTGCCGAAGCAAAGAAACGGGCGTTGGCCTCGATGGTGCTGGGGTCCAAATCCACCATGTGAGTCGGCTTGATAAACGCATCACCCGGCTCGTTGAAGCCGATATGACCGTCGTAGCCGATGCCGAGCACCTGAATATCGACGCCACCCAGCGACTGCATCAGCGCGTCGTACCGCTCGCCCTCGGCCGCCGGATCCGCCGCCTTGCCGTTGGGAACGTTGGTGTTCGCCTTATCGATATTCACGCGATCAAACAGATGATGATCCATAAAATAACGGTAGCTCTGGTCGTTGGTGCCATCCAGGCCGCAATACTCGTCCAAGTTCACGGAGCGAACCTTGGAAAAGTCCAGCTTGCCTTCCTCGTACCATTTCACAAGCTGATCGTACGTGCCGATCGGCGTAGAACCGGTAGCCAGACCCAACACGCAGTCCGGGCGCATGACAATCTGTGCCGCCAGCAGCTTGGCCGCTTCGTAGCTCATTTCCTCATAATTTTTGGTTTTGATCACTGTCATGATCTTTCGCTTCCTTCCTAGTTTGGTCGTTACCTTTATTATATAGCGGAACAGAAGGGATTTATTTGTGCGTTCGGCTGATTTTTTTGCATTTTATTACCTATGGTAAAAATAAAAAAGTGCGTAACCGAAGCTACGCACCGAAAAAC
>CAYMHR010000023.1:0-22822 GCA_964390295.1 uncultured Eubacteriales bacterium | reverse complement strand
ACCCGTACGAGATTCGAACTCGTGTTGCCGGCGTGAGAGGCCGGAGTCTTAGGCCACTTGACCAACGGGCCGCCTAATGGTACACCATCAGGGACTCGAACCCTGGACACCCTGATTAAGAGTCAGGTGCTCTACCAACTGAGCTAATGGTGCATGTCAAACTGCTTGAATATAATACACTATCATCCGGCGGTTGTCAAGGGTAAATTTCAAATTTTTCTATCTTTTTTTAATATTTTTAATCAGTGAGGCGTTTGAGGTCGGAACGAGTCAAACAGCCGAGGCGCATTATTGCGAAAACGTAGGTGGCAGTCAGACAAAATGTGCCCAGCACGGTTCGCCACACTCCGGGAAGCAAAGCTGCCCAGGGAAGGTGAGTGACGGTGAGTGCGACCAGTGTGGAACAACAGATACCGAGAATCGGACGAACGATCCAGCGTCCCCAGGCGATCGACGTGCCGGTTACTTTCAGCAGCCGGTGGACGTTGAGAAACGAGGTGAGCACGTTGCTGATCACCATGATGAACAAAAAGGCTCCCATGCCGCGGTACGGAACCAGCGCCACGATCAGTACGATGCGAACGGCGGAATCAGCGACGCTGTACTTCAACGAGATGTTTTGCTGGTTTAGGCCCTTTAGGATGCCGTCAATGATGCTTTCCGTGTACATGATCGGTGTCAGTGGAGCCAAAACGCGCAGATACAGACCAACGTCGGCGCTGTGATACAACAGCAGTCCCAATTCGCCGGAAAACACGGTGAACACACCACCGATCAGAATAGAGCTTAACAGCGTGATCCGCAGGGCTTTTTCTACGGCGTTGCGGATGCGGTCGCTTTGATGCAGGGCGTTGGCCGATGAGATTTCCGGAATCAGCAGGGTAGCCATGGCCGATAAAAAGGATGCCGGAAAGAAAATCAACGGCAGTGCCATTCCTTTCAAAGCGCCAAACTGTGACAGACCGACTTCCTGCGATCCGACGTATCTGGCGATGCTTTGAGGAACCAAAATATTTTCCACGGTGCGAAGCATCGTGTTCAGATAGCGTCCGGCGGTGATCGGCGTGGCGATGGCGAGAATCTGTTTGACGACGTTTCTGCGCGGCGAGACGGCACGTGCTGGCAACGCGGCTTTCAGCCGATGCCGGTCGATGCCGTATCCCAGGGCGATGAAGGCGCAGGAGGCCCATTCGGCCACCGTATCACCAATCATGATGGCGGTGCAGGCAATTCCGATGCCAAAGGCTGAAAATCGCCGGAGCAAAACAAGGACGATGCCGATGCGCACAGCCTGCTCCAGTAATTGAGCACGCGAGGAAACGGCGACGCGCCGTCGGGCGATAAAGTATCCTCGCAGGCAGGAGGAAACGCCCATGGAAGGCAAGCTGAACGCTAATACGCGCAGAGCCGTCGTTGCGCGGACGTCCTTAATCCAGTAGACGCTAATCAGCTCGGCGCCGCTGTAAATCATGGCGGTGGACACCATGCCGAGCAAAAGGCTTAGCAGAACGGAACGTTTCAAAACGCGACGCACCGAAGCCGCCGTACCGCAAGCCAGGTCGTCGGCAACCAACCGCGTAACGGCGGTGGAAATACCGGAGGTGGCAAAGGTGGAGCCGAGTACGTAGATCGAGACGATGAGCTGATACAGCCCCATTCCTTCCGCGCCGATTTGGTTGGATAAGTAGATGCGAAAGAAGATGCCGACGGTACGCAGAATCAGCGACGTGAATGTTAAAATAGCGGCGTTTTTCAGGAAAACGGAGTGGCGTCGCACGATAGTCCCTCCTGCTTATAAGCTGTTGTACCACAAAATCAGATGATCCCAAAAATACCGATCGACGGTGCCGGTTTCCGGGAAGCCGCCGATGGCCTGAAGCTCTTGGACGCGTTGCTCGGTGGCGGAGTCGTATTCGCCGTTGATTTTCAAAGGTGGATAGCCGTCCCAGGTTTCCGTCAGAGTGTTAAGTATGGCTTGCAGAATGGTGATTAAGTTGCCGCGGTCGCCGGGGCGGATAACGTATTGTGGCACCGGAAAATGCCGGGCGGTTTGCGGTGGCGTCAACAAAGTCAACGCGTCCCAATAGTGCTCCGCCAACAGCTCCCACGTTTGAAAATCCACGTTTCCGGTGGCCGGCAAGGTGTTGGTTAGCTGAAACAGGCGAACCGCTTCGGCCGTTTCTTTGCCATAAATGCCGTCGATAGCTATCTCACGGTAGACGTTATCGGTTAGAGCGATGACGCGCAGATATTCCTGAACCTCACGAACGTGGTCTTGCCGTTGCCATTTGCTGTAAGTCATGCCCGTTCCTCCTGCTCGATGGTATACCCCGGATTTTGACCGATCTGTTTTTCCATGCCGACGGTCAAGTCTTCGTATAGACTGGCAATGCGATCCCAGGTGGCAGGGCCGACAAGCCCGTTCGGAGAAAGCCCGAACTCTTGTTGAAAGGCTTCGACAGCCGCTTGCGTTTGATCGTCGAAGGTGCCGGTAACGGTCACCGGGGGAACGACGGGGTAGGTTTGTGAGATGAGCAGCAGATATTCCTGCAGATACGTTACGTATTCCCCGGTGGCACCCAGTGCCAGAGGTGAACCGGGGTATGGCGCGATTCGGTTCTCCGGGATCGCGATCGTGTCAACAATGCCGCGATAGGCGTTGTATAGCTCGTTCCACGTTTGCTCACCGACGATGCCATCCGCGGTCAGTCCTACCGTACGCTGAAACGCCTGAACGGAAGCTTCCGTGGCGGCATCGAATTCACCGTTGATTGCCGGGATGGGAACGGTATTGTAAAAATTGCTGACGACCGCCAAATAGTATTGAATCACACGCACCTCGTCGCCGGAATCACCGGAGCGAAGCAGATCGGAGTATTGTTGCTTGATCTCCTCCAGAGCGATCCCCTCGGAATCCAGCTCTGCCAGCCGCTTAACGCTGGTATAAAGGAACGCGATGCGATACCAGGTTTCCTTGCCGATGATGCCGTCAATCTCCAAATCAAAAATGCGTTGAAAGGCGCGAACAGCCGCTTCGGTGCCGACACCGAAAACGCCGTCTACGGTTGCGATTTTCGGAATGGCCGGGTAATTGTGCGAGATGCGATTCAACTGAATCTGTTTGGTCAGCACGTCGTTGCTGACGGTACCAAGGCGCAATGGGGCGCCGGGGTAGGAGGGCTGATTGTTTTGAACGGGCGCATCCGTGACCAGCTCGATGGTATCACCGTAAAACGATTGAAGAATTTTCAACGAGTTTTGTCCTTGCTCGGCCAGCGATACCGTTTCCCATTGCGACAGTCCGTCACAGGTGGTAGTAACGCCGTTGCAATATTGCGTAAAATATGGCTCTATACTTCCTTCCCGTCGCACGTAATCGTTAAAGATGTCGTCGACGATCCGGCTGATATTTTCAAAAATATCGCGTCCCTGCACGAAGGATTGGTCGAACTGCGTGCTGTTCGTAATATCGAATTGGTATCCGCGGCTGGGATACCATTCGGTGTAGATGCGGTTCAACGCAAAGGAAATCTGCGCTAAAATATTGGCGCGCAGAGAGCTGATTGGCCAGGTGGGATAAATCTCGCTGGAAGCGACGTTTTTGATATAATCGGGGAAAGAAACGGTGACGTTGGAGGCCTCGTCGGTGGGAGCACCCAGATGAACAACGATCGTTTCCGGAATGAATGGAAAATCAGCCATGAGGCATCCTCCTTACAGGTCGTTTTTCGGGACGGAAAAGAACAGCTCGGTTGCGTTCGGTTCTTCAAATTCAGGCAGAGGGATCATCGCAACCGGCTGGACGGTGGCGATGCCGCCGAACAGGGGAACGTTAACGTTGCGCACGGAAAAATAGCCCGGTGCGGTAACAAGAACGGTGTACGTAACGATTGCGGGATTTTTTACCGGTGCCTCGGTTAAGGCGGGGTTGGTCGCCGGAAGGAGCACCGGCGTTGTCAGACCGCTGGTATCGGTGAGAAGCACGTGGAGCGGCGGCGCGTTTTCCTCCTCCTGAATCGTGACCACTGCCTGAACAATGGGAACGGCCTGGTTGGCAGAGGTGACGCGCACTTGTAGGGTAGCGGCGCTCGCCGGCGACTCCGCTGCTGGCGGCTCTTCGGTTGCCAATTCCGGCGAAGCAATGCTCGCCTGGCGATGCAACTGCATCAATTCCTGCTGATACTGATCCATCAGACGCTGAAAATCGGATTCCTTGCGATTCACGGTATCACACCTTTCCTGCCGCTATTATATGAACCGGCGCGAATAAACATGAAAGAAAAAGCACCGTTCCGTCTTTGCAGACGGAACGGTGCTCGAAAGCGGATGGTTATTTTTGAGACAGATCGTTCAGACAATCGTCGCAGATATGACGCCCTTTGTATTCCGTGGTCGCGGCCGTTCCGCAGAACACACAGGAGGCTTCGTACTTGCGTAAAATAATGGAATCGCCCTCTACGAAAATTTCTAAAGGTGCTTTGTCGGCAATATCTAACGTTCGGCGAAGCTCAATGGGCAGAACGATACGACCGAGATCGTCTAACTTGCGTACAATACCGGTGGACTTCATAATATACCTCCCTTACTTTATCCATAGCTTACCATATTTGTAAAAAAATGTCAAGAAAAACGCCAATCGGCTTTTTTAAGGCGAAGAACAAGAAAAGTGGAAGAAAGCGGTTGAATACGCGGAAGAAAAATGGTATGATAATCTGTATAGATATTTTGAGGTGGAGCAACCATGAGCTACAAGCGTTGGACGTTTTCGCAATTGAATAAAGAACTTGCCGGCGAGTTGTCGGCGGAGTGCGGATTGGACCCGCTTTTGTGCCTGTTGCTGACCGGGCGCGGTATTACTGATCCCGAAGCGGCCATGGATTTTCTGGTGGGAAATGAACTGACGTGCGATCCGTTCTCCTATTTGGATATGGATGCGGCGGCAGAGCGGATTCAACGTGCGATCGACGAAGGCGAGAGCATAGCAGTGTACGGCGACTACGATGCCGACGGCATCACCGCTACGGTACTGTTGTATACGTATCTTCGCGATCACGGTGCCCGTGTGCAATACCGCTTACCACGCCGTGATGGTGAAGGCTACGGTCTGCATCGTGCAAGCATCGACGAACTGCATGATAATGGCGTACAACTGATTGTTACTGTCGATAACGGTATTACCGCTGTTGAAGAGATTGCTTATGCCAATGACTGTGGTATCGACGTGGTCGTGACCGATCACCATCAGCCGGGGGAACGCTTGCCGGCGGCGGTGGCTGTGGTAGATCCGCACCGCAGTGATTGTCCCAGCGAATTTAAGTACCTTGCCGGTGTCGGCGTCGCCTTCCAGTTAGTCTGTGCTTTGGAGGGCGATACCGACCGCATGCTGGCGGAATATGCCGATTTGGTGGCGTTGGGAACACTGGCGGACGTGATGCCCCTGCAGGGTGATAATCGTGTGCTGGTACGCCGCGGTCTGCAACAAATCAATCGCCCCGACGGTCGTCTTGGACTGCGTCGGCTTCGTGAGTTCGGCGGCGTGGAGAAGCCGATCAACGCGGTTGGCGTTGCGTTTACCATTGCACCGCGGATCAATGCCGCCGGTCGTATGGGTGACCCGTATCAGGCGGCCGAATTGCTGTTAAGCGACAACGACGAGGAGGCTTCGACGCTGGCTAACGACGTACATCGGCTGAATGGTGAGCGGCAGACGACGGAAGCCGCAATTTTGCAAGGGTTGTTGGATTCCTTACAGGCCGATCCCGATTTGCTTGCCCAGCGTGTCTTGGTTGTGTGGGGCGAAGGATGGCATCCGGGCGTGCTGGGCATTATTGCGGCACGGTTGCTGGAACGCTTTGGAAAGCCCTGTTTGGTACTGACGGTGGAAAACGGTATTGCACGCGGTTCAGGACGCAGTATGAAGGGCTTTTCGCTGTACGATGCACTTTCTGCCTGTGAGGATTGCTTGCTGGGCTACGGTGGACACGAGCAAGCCGCCGGCTTTACCGTGGAAGCCTCACGCCTTGAGGAGTTTCGGCAAACAATCAATCGCTATGCTCAGACGGTGGCACAGACGATGCCGGTGGCGGAGCTGTCGGTGGATTGTCGTCTGCGTCCCAGCCAGATTACGCCGGATATTTTGTCGGCGTTGTCCGCTTTGGAGCCGATGGGTGCCGGGAATCCGCGGCCGCTGTTCGGTTTGATGCGCATGACCCTGGAACGGGTCGAGCCGGTGGGCGGTGGTAAGCACCTACGCTTGCAGCTTGCGCGGGACGGCGCGCGCATTACGGCAATGAAATTTTCCACCTTGCCGGAAAAATTCCCCTATTGCAGTGGCGAGACGGTAGATTTATTGGTGTATCTGGAACGGAACGAGTATCGCGGCTCCGTCGAGGTCTCGATCGTGGTGAAGGATATGCGGTTAACCGAGCTGGCGCAGGAGGAACTGATTGAAGCAATTGAACGGGTGGACGCGGTAATCCGGCGTGAACCGACGACGGCGCGCTTGCCGGAACGAGAGTGCACGGCACGGGTGTATCGCTTTTTGAAGCAACAACCGTATAACGGCCCGTTGGACGTGTTGTGTCAGCGCCTGAAAACGCCTGCGATTACGTGCACCGACGTGCTAATCGCCTGTCGCTTGTTACGTGAGGCATCGTTGATTGAGTGGAAGGACGAGGGCGACACGGTGTTTGCCTGCGTGCGAGAGGTCAACGGCAAGGCGGATCTGAATCAAACGAAAACTGCACTGTATTTGAACAAGGACAAGAAGGTGTAACGGCTTGGAAGGGAAAATTCGATATAAAGAGGAAGCCATTGCCGCATTAAAGCAGGCGATTGGTGAGAACGATAAAAACTACGACGTGGCCATGATTGACCGTGCCGTTGCATTGGCGTGCAAAGCGCACGAGGGGCAACATCGCTATTCCGGGGGCGATTACGTTTGCCATCCGTTGCAGGTGGCGTGTATCCTGATTGAACTGGGAATGGACAACGAGGCGATCGTAGCGGCGATTTTGCACGACGTAGTCGAGGATACGCAGGTGGAGCTGGCGGAGATACGCCAGCAGTTCGGAGACGACGTGGCACTGCTGGTTGACGGCGTTACCAAAATTGCGCAGATTCCGTTTTCCGATAAAGAAGAACAGCAGGCAGAAAACGTTCGAAAAATGCTGATGGCGATGTCACAGGATATTCGGGTCATCATTATTAAATTGGCAGATCGCCTGCACAATATGCGTACCAATTCCGGCTGGGACCCGCAAAAGCGGCGGGATAAGGCAAAGGAAACGCTGGACATTTACGCACCGATCGCGCATCGCTTGGGAATCCGTGCCATCAAGGAGGAGCTGGAGGATATCTCTATCCGTTTGCTTGATCCGATGGCCTGCCAGGAAATCGAAGAAAATCTGAACGTGCATGGAGATGATCGCGCGACGTTCTTGGCGGATATACAACGACGCTTGCAGGAACGGATGCAGGAGTACGGCCTGAAGCCGTATATCAGCGGTCGTGTAAAGAGCATCACCGGAATTTACCGTAAGATGTACATGCAGGGGCGCTCTTTCGATGAAATTTACGATATTTATGCCGTTCGGGTGATTGTGGATACCGTGAACGATTGCTACAACGTTTTGGGCATTGTGCACGATATGTTTCGTCCGCTTCCCAATCGGTTTAAGGATTACATTTCCACACCGAAAAGCAATATGTACCAATCGTTGCACACAACGGTCATCAGCCAGGAAAAGATACCGTTTGAGGTGCAAATCCGCACGTGGGAAATGCATCACACCGCGGAATACGGTATCGCGGCGCACTGGAAATATAAGCTGGGTATTCAGAAAAAAGATCGTCTGGAGGAAAAGGTGGCGTGGGTACGCCGCTTCATTGAAAATCAACAGGACGTGGACGATGCCGTCGATATTGTGCGCTCCATTAAGACGGATTTATCCTCCGACGACGTGTTTGTCTTTACGCCGCGGGGCAAGGTGGTGAACCTTCCCAGCGGTTCTACGGTGATTGATTTTGCGTATGCCATTCATTCCGAGGTTGGAAACCGCATGGTGGGTGCCAAGGTGGATGGTCGCATCGTACCGATCGATTACCAGGTGAAAACCGGCGAGATCGTGGAAATTCTCACCTCGTCGGCACCAAATCGGGGACCGAGTCGCGATTGGTTACAACTGGTAAAAACCAGCGAAGCACGCAATAAAATACGGGCGTGGTACAAGCGGGAACGGCGTGAGGAAAATATCGAGCAGGGAAGAGCGGAACTGGAACGGGAAATCTCCAGGAACTGTATTCGCTTTCCCGAAGAAGAATTGCAGGAATTTTTGCTGGCTCAGGCCAAGCGCCAGCATTGTGCTACGCTGGATGATTTTTATGCGGCGATCGGTTACGGCGGCATTTTACTGTCTCGGTTGATTCCGCGTATGAAAGAAGAGTCGCAAAAATATATCAAGGCCGAGGCGTCGGCGCAGGAACCGGTGGTATCCACACGCCCTCATAAGCATCACAACGGCGGCGTAATTATTGAAAATATGGATAATTGTCTGGTGAAATTCGCCCGTTGCTGTAATCCGGTTCCTGGTGATTCCATCGTCGGTTTTATTACGCGCGGCTACGGCGTTTCCATTCATCAGCGCGATTGCGTGAACGTACCGCGCGATCTGAAGCATTGCCCCGAAGCTGAGCGATGGGTATCGGTCACGTGGGAGGATTCGGTGCGTGAGGAATTCAAGGCCGAGCTGCACGTGACCGCCACCGACCGCATCGAGCTGCTGGCGGATATTACCTCACAGCTGGCAGCTATGCACGTCATGATTTACGGCATGCAGGCGCGCGAGAGCCATGGCGGTAAGGGCGAAATGCTGATTACCGTCGGTGTCAACAGCTTACAGCATTTGCAGGAAGTTATCACTCGCCTGAAACGCATCAAGGGCATCGAAGAAATTGAACGGAGCGGAGTGTAAAGTATGAAAGCGGTATTTCAACGGGTGTATCACGCCTCGGTTACGGTGGAGGGCGATGCGGTCGGCAGTATTGGTTCCGGTGCTCTCGTCTTGTTGGGCGTGATGCAGGCAGATACAGAGGAACAGGCGACCTTAATGGCTCAAAAAATCGCGAATCTTCGCGTCTTTACCGATGCACAGGATAAAATGAACCTGTCTTTGCTGGATATTGGTGGCGAGGTGCTGGTCGTTTCCAACTTTACTTTGGCGGCAAACTGCTCGCACGGCAGGCGCCCGGAATTTATGGCGGCGGCACGGCCGGAGCAGGCGGAACCGTTGTACGAGCGGTTTATGGAAGAACTGCGTGCGTTAGGTCTTCGCGTCGCTTCCGGCGTTTTCGGGGCGGATATGACCGTGGACATGAGCGGAAACGGTCCCGTTACCATTTTGCTGGATACCGTGGATTGGGAGAAAAAGAAATGAAGCTGAGCTATTATCCGGTAGGCGATTATCAGGCAAACTGTGTTTTCCTTTCCGATGAGGAACATCGTGCCGTCGTGATTGATCCGGGAAGTGAGGCACCACGGTTGCTACAGCGGATTCGTGAGCAACGACTGCAGGTGGAGACGATTTTGCTGACACACGTACATTTTGACCACCTGTTGGCAGTACGTGAATTACAAGAGGCGACCGGCGCAATGCTCTGCGTTCCTGCCGCCGATGAACCGGCACTGCTGGATAGTAACCGCAGCTTGATCCCGGCATCACGCCAACCGTATCCCTTATCGGCAGATCGGCTGTTGCACGATGGTGATACGGTGACTTGCGGTGAGATGACGCTGGAGGTGTGGCATACGCCGGGACATACGCCGGGGAGCAGTTGCTATCGGTGCGGCCAGCTTCTGATTGCCGGAGACACCTTGTTTGCAGGCAGCGTAGGACGTACGGATTTTCCGGGAGGCGACGCAGCCTTGCTGTATCAAAGCTTGCGTCGCTTGGCATCCCTGCCGGCCGATACGCAGGTGATTTCCGGACACGGTGAGAGCACGACAATCGGTCGTGAGCTTCAATACAACCCCTTTCTTTTGGGAGTAACGTTATGATATTACAGATACAGGGACATCCCTATCATTTTGAACTGCAAAACGTTTGTCGCCTGTTTTTCCCCGGCGAAAAGATCGTGGTGGAAGAGACGGCAGAGCTTCCGGCGGAGGAAATCGTTGCTGTGACGAAACTGCAACGCCACGCGGAGACTACGGAGCTGTTTTGCCGTCTGCGATGGGATGATTTTGACGATTTTTTAACGGAAACGGTTTCCAATTCTCACCCGGATTATCGGGACGAATGCGAGCTGGTTCTGTGCGAGCTTCTCTATCGGTTGCTGGTCCGCACGTGCGGCTTTGAGCAGGATTGGGGCATCGTGACCGGTGTTCGCCCAGTGAAGCTTCTTCGCCGTCTGACCGCGGAATGCGGTGCAGACAAAGCGGTAGCGTGGTTGCGCGATCGTCTGCATGTCAGCGAGCCAAAGCTGCGACTGTGCCAAAACACGCTGGCAGTGGAAAACGAACTGCTGTCGTTGTCACGACCGGATTCCTGCAGTTTATACGTGTCCATCCCCTTTTGTCCGACGCGGTGCGATTATTGTTCGTTCGTTTCGCAAACCGTTACGCGCGCGGCCAAGCTCATGCCGAGCTACGTGAATATGCTGGTACGGGAGTTGGCGTATACCGGTGCTTTGGCATCGGAGCTGGGCTTGCGGCTGGAAACGGTATATTTCGGGGGCGGAACGCCAACCACGCTGACAGCGGAACAGCTTCAGCAGTTGACGGCGGCGGTGGAAGAGCACTTCGATCTGTCTACGGTGCGGGAATATACGGTGGAGGCCGGACGGCCGGATACGGTGACGGAGGAGAAATTGCGCGTTTTGAAGTCGGCGGGTGTCTCCCGCATCAGCATTAACCCACAAACCTTGAATGACGACGTTTTGCTGCAGATCGGCAGGCGTCATACGGTAGAGCAGTTTTACAATGCGTTCTCGTTGGCGCGGCAATGCGGTCACACCAACGTCAATACCGACTTGATTGCCGGCTTGCCCACGGACACCTACGACAGCTTTTGTCAAACGCTTCAGGGCGTTTTGTCGTTGGAACCGGAAAGCGTAACGGTACATACACTGTCCATGAAGCGAGCTTCGAATCTGAGTCTGCAAAAGCGTGCGGATTACCGTGCGGCAGACGAGGCGGCGCGCATGGTAGCACATACGGCACAGCGCTTGCCGGAGCAGGGGTATCGCTCCTACTATTTGTATCGGCAAAGCCGCACGGTAGGCAATCAGGAAAACGTCGGGTGGTCGCGTCCGGGATACGAAAGCCTGTATAACGTGTATATCATGGACGAAACGCATACGATTTTAGGGTGCGGTGCCGGAGCGGTATCCAAGCTGAAACAACCGGGTACGGAATATTTGGAGCGCGTGTTTAATTATAAATTCCCTTACGAATATATTGCGGATTTGCCGGAAATGCTGAAACGAAAGGATAAAACGCGTGAGTTTTACGAAAGGATGAGAGGATGAGCTCAAGGCTGGAAACGCGTTGCTGGTGCGTCGAAACCGTGGCAGAGCTGCTTCAAGACTGCCCGGAGCGGTTGATTCGGGATGAGGAAGAACGCTACGAGACGGCGGTGAGTAAGGCGGCGAAAAAAATCCTGCAACACAGCGGTCGCTGCTTGGTTTTGCTTTCCGGGCCGTCTGCTTCGGGAAAAACAACCACCGCCAATAAGCTGCAGTGCCGCTTGCGTGAGGCCGGTCGTGACGCTTACACGATTTCACTGGATAATTTTTATCGCGGCTATGGGCAAGCACCGCAGTTGCCGGATGGTAGCTACGATTATGAGAGCATCGAGGCACTGAATTTGCCGTTGCTCCAGTCTTGTATGTGTGAACTGCTTGACGAAGGACGGACCATGCTGCCGGAATTTGATTTTTTATCGCACGCTCCCAAGACGGAAAAAGTGCCGTTCGCGGTTTCACGGGAGTCTGTGGTGATCTTTGAGGGAATCCACGCCTTGAACCCGTTACTGCGTCGCCGCTTACCGCCGGAGGCGTTGCTGAAAATCTTTGTTGACGTACGCGCCGTTATCGAATATCGGGAGGCCGAGTGGCTCACGTCGCGCGAGCTTCGCTTGACCCGTCGCTTGCTGCGCGATTTGCGGTTCCGTAACAGCAGTCTGGACAATACCATGGATATGTGGCGACAGGTAATTCGCGGCGAGGAACTGTACCTTTTTCCTTACATCGGAGAGGCGGACGTATATTTGAATACGGCGCTGGCTTACGAGACGGCGCTGTTGGGCGGTCAGTTGTTGCCGGCATTGCAACAAGAACCGCAAGACGGGCGCTATGCGACGGAACTGGAACGCTTGGCGGATCGGCTGGCCGTGTTTGAAGCGCTGCCGTTACGGCAGCTCCCCGATCGATCGCTTCTTCGGGAATTCGTCGGTTAAAAGGACTTGTAATTTTGGTAAAAATTTTTTATAATGATATCAGATAGATGAAAAGGAGAGAGAAACATGGCAGCGTTGGAAGATGTATTGTCTTGCGCCAAATCGGTGGCACAGACCGCCGGAAGAAAAACGGAAGAATTGGTAGAGCAAACGAAAAATCGCGTCAAGCTGGCGGATTTGCGCCGCGAGCTCGCGTCGTTGTATGAAGGGCTGGGGCGTCTGATATACGATAGCCGGACATCAGGTGAGACGGTTGACGATATGGTGGGAGCTTGCGTCGAGCAGATCGGCGAGTTGCAAAAACAGCTTACCAAGCTGGAGAATCGCGTCATGGAAAGCAAAAACGTGATTCGTTGCGACTGTGGTGCTCTGAACGTGAATACTGCCGTGTTCTGCAATCAGTGCGGTAAAAAGCTGCCGTGATGACTACAGAGCGTCAACAGGCGCAGCAGGCGGCGGACTATATCCGACAACAGCTACAAGCCGCCGATGTTCCGGTGCCCGATACCGCAGTCGTTTTAGGATCGGGATTGGGCTTCTTGGCGGATTGCATACAGCGGGGCTGTCGGATTCCTTACGAGCAGATTCCGGGATTTCCGGCATCGACGGTGGAGTCGCACGCCGGCTTGTTGTATGCCGGGCGATTGGCCGGCAAGCCGGTGTTCGCCTTTTCCGGCCGGTTTCATTATTATGAGGGCTACGATTTTCGCACCGTTACGTTTTATGTGCGCGTGTTGCATTGCCTGGGCGTTCGCACGTTGATCCTTACGAATGCCGCCGGTGGTATGAATCCGGAGTTTCGCCCCGGTGATCTCATGCTAATCGGTGATCATATTAAATTGTGCGCCGACAGTCCGGAACGCGGACCGGCTGATCCGTTTTTCGGCGCGCGCTTTTTCGATATGACCGAAACGTACACGCCGTCGTTACGGTGCGTGGCGCGCGAAGCGGCAACGGCTCTTTCCGTGCCTTTGCACGAGGGCGTCTATTGCTTCATGGGTGGTCCGCAATTTGAAACGCCGGCGGAAATTCGTGCGTTGCGGATGCTGGGTGGCGATGCCGTCGGTATGTCCACCGTGCCGGAAGCGATCGTGGCTTCCCGGTGCGGTATGCAGGTGCTGGGAATTTCCTGTATCACCAATATGGCGGCCGGCATGGTCGCCGGAAGCTATATTAACGACGAGGAAGTGACCGAGGTAGCAGGCCGCGCATCCGAACGGTTTAGTGCGCTGGTTTGCGCTGTGCTGGAAAGGTTGGACGTCGATGCTGTTTGAAAATATCAACGTTTTGAAGGCGGACGGGACGTATCTGCCGGCACAATACGTCGGGATACGCGATGCACGGATCGCTTGGGTGTCTCCGGAGCATCCGCAGGAGGACTTCGGAGAACGCGTAAACGGCGCCGGACGCTTGCTGATTCCCGGTCTTTATAATGCTCACACGCACGTGGCGATGACGCTGATGCGCGGTTACGGCGAGGAACTGCCGCTTCAATCGTGGCTGTTTGATCGCATTTTCCCCTTCGAGGACAAGCTGTATGCCGAAGCGGTATATTGGGGAAGTCTGCTGGGGATGGCTGAAATGCTGTCCACGGGAACGGTATCCTTTACCGATATGTATTATTTTTGCGAGGAAACCGCCAAAGCCGCCTTGGAATGTGGTATTAAGGCCAACATCGGCCGGGGGATTTCCTGCTTTGATGAAACCAAGAAATTCCATCAGCTTCCGGCGTATACCGATCTGAAGGAGCTGATTTCCGCTTATCATGGGGCGGGGGACGGGCAACTGCGGATCGACGTGGCTCCGCACGCCGAATATACGACTCGCCCGGATATTTTGCGGGATGCTGCGGATATGGCCGGAGACTACGGCTTGCGCATGCAGATTCACGTTTCCGAAACGCAAAAGGAGCATTTGGAATGTGTGGGACGGCACGGCGTAACGCCGACCGCTTTGCTGGAGACTACCGGCGTGCTGGAGCATCCGCTGACCTTGGCACACGGTGTGTGGTTGACGGATGCCGATATGGATCGTCTGGCGAAGCACGGCGTGACGGTCGCTCACTGTGCCAAAAGCAATTTGAAGCTGGGGAGCGGCATTGCTCAAGCCGAAAAGCTGATTCGTCGAGGTGTTTTACTGGCGATCGGTACCGATTCTGCGGCGAGCAACAACACGCTGGACATGCTGGATGAAATGCGTGTTGCCGGCTTGATAGCCAAAGGTGTTGCGTGCGATCCGGCGGCGCTTTCAGCATCGACCTTGCTGCGTTGCGGTACGCGCGGCGGCGCTTTGTCACAGGGACGCGAGGATTGCGGTGACGTTGCGGTCGGTTATCGAGCGGACGTGGTTATGCTGGATACGACCGATCTCGGCTTTTGCCCGTCGCACGCACCATTGTCGAACCTGCTGTACGGTGCCGGGAGCCGCGCTGTTTGCATGACCGTAGTGAATGGACGGGTCCTGTATCGTAACGGTTCGTATACGACGCTGGATATTGAACGGGTGCGCTATCAGGTGCAACGGTGCACTGAATGTATCTTGAAGGCGTAATATTTTGTTAAATGTCACAAAAACGAAGAAATTGGTTTGTTGTTTTTGACAAAAATCATCCAGATTGAGTGAAATTTTCAAAAAACACTTGAAAATATCGGTCGAGTGGAGTACAATGTACATTAAAGCAAATGCTTGCTATCGATTCAAGCGGATTATTCCGTTGGAATACAAAAATGTTGGAGGTTTTTTCGCATGAACAAGGTTGAATTGGTTGCATCTGTTGCAGAAAAGGCTGGTTTGTCCAAGAAAGACGCCGAGAAGGCAGTCGCCGCTGTGCTGGAGTCCGTTGTCGATACGGTTGCCGTAGGCGACAAGGTCCAGTTGGTTGGCTTCGGTACGTTCGAAGTCCGCGAGCGCGGTGAACGCGTTGGTCGCAACCCGCAAACCAAGGAAGCTATCACAATCCCGGCTTCCAAGCTGCCTGTTTTCAAGGCTGGCAAGGCGTTCAAAGACGCTGTTGCGAAATAAGGTTCCACAAATCCGGAAGCCGCCCAGTTTCGGGCGGCTTCCTCGTTTTTCGTTCGTTTATAAGGAGTGTTTTCATGCGGTTGGATAAATATTTGAAGGTGTCCCGCATTATTAAACGGCGTACCGTGGCAAACGAAGCGTGCGATGCCGGTCGGGTACTGGTCAATGGCAAAGTGGCTCGTGCCTCTTACGACGTGAAGGTGGGGGACGTGCTGACGATTCAGTTCGGTGCGCGTGAGCTGAAGGCGGAAATCCTTACGGTGCAGGAAACCGTCGCCAAGGACGATGCGGCCTTGCTGTATAAGCTGTTGTGACGGTTTAGCCGTATATTCGACGGGATCGCTTCATATAGTGTACCGAAGGAGGCGGCTTTATGAAAGAGCAACCCAAGAAGGAGAACGTCGGTATACCGCATTTGGTCAGCCTTACGGAGCGGCGCTTGCTGTCGGTTTCCGGCGTAAAAGATGTGGACAGCTTCGACGATACCGTCTTGATTGTGTATACCGATCAGGGTGAGCTAACCGTAAAGGGAAGTGGTCTGCACGTTCAACGACTGAACATCGAAACCGGCGACCTGACGGCGGAGGGCACGGTTGAGTCGTTGACGTACACCGACGTGCGTGATCGTTCCGGCGGCTTCTTTGGTAAACTGTTTCGGTAAAGCTCATGGGGTTCAGCAATGCCAAACAGCTGTGGGAGGCTTTTTTGTCAGGCGGCATGGGCTTCCTGCTGGGGCTGTATTACGACGTTTTTCGAATCTGGCGCAAGCTGACGCGCCCGTCGTCGGTTGCCGTATTCTTTCAGGATTGCCTGTTTTTCGCCACCGCCGCGGTGGCGGTGTTTTTCTTTTCGCTGACGATGACCGACGGCACGGTACGTTCGTATGTTTTGCTGGGAACGGCAATCGGCTTTTTTGCTTACCGGCATACCGTCGGCAACGGTATTCTTTGGTTGTTTGATCGATTGCTGTGTATACTGCGCCGGATTCAAGCCCGGCTTATCCACACCTTTTCGCTTCCTTTGGCGTTCTTGCTGCGTCGGTTGCTTGTCCTGCGCGGGCTTTGTCGAAAAATCGCAAAAAAAAGCAAAGAAATTTCAAAAAAAGTCTTGCAACCGGTGCAGAGGTTATTGTATAATTTTACTGTATAAATTACGGGAAGGAGCGCACGCCGATGCACGTGGTCAAAAGCAAAAAGAAAAGCGTTTTGTTGCGGATCGCTTTGGTGGCACTTGCCGTATATATCGTAGCCTCGTTTTTTCGCTTGCGATTAGAGCTGAATGAACGGGAGCAGGTGCTACAGGATAGCTCAAATTCCGTGCAGGCTAAAAAAGATCAGATCGTTGTTTTGAACGATAAACTGAACAACGCCGATAACGACGTGGAACAAAGCGTGCGCGAAAAGGGTATGGCAAAACCGGGCGAAAGCATTTTTGCTGAAGTCCCGAGTGAAGATTGATTTTCTAGCAGTAGGGGGAACTCCGCAACATGGGTCTGGAAGTTGGAGCGTGTGTCGAGGGTAAGGTAACCGGCATTACAAAATTTGGTGCTTTTGTCGAACTGGAAGGCGGCAAAACGGGCATGGTGCATATTTCCGAAGTAGCACCGACGTATGTCAAAGAAATTCGGGATCACGTTACGGAAAACCAGCAAGTCAAGGTTAAAATTCTTAAGATCGGTGAAGATGGAAAGATTAGTCTGTCCATTAAGCAGGCAATGGATCCGCTACCGCGCACCGGCCGTGGGCCTGCCCCTCGTCGCACTTCGCCCGGCCGTCCCGGCGGCTTTGAATGGCAACCGTCGCGCGCGACGGAAAATGCCAGCTTTGAGGAAATGATGTCGCGCTTTAAGCAGACCAGCGATGAAAAAATGCTGGACCTCAAGCGTTCTTTGGATGGAAAGCATGGCGGCTTTACCCGCAAGCGCTCCTGATAAGGGTTGTGAAGTTTAAGACGTAAAACACAGCCGTTGCCCTTGGCAACGGCGTTTTTTATGATTGATAGGAAAATTAAGAGGTAGTTATGCATCGATTACGTTTTTGTGCCCCATGCTTGTTCGGCGTAGAGGGGATTCTTGGTGACGAGCTCCGCCGTATGGGTGCGGACGAGGTAACACCGCAAAATGGTCGCGTTTTGTTTGCGGGCGATACGGCTATGTTGGCTCGCGCGAATATCGAGAGCCGGTATGCCGAGCGGATACAGCTGTTACTGGGCACATTTCGCGCAACCAGCTTCGAGGAGCTGTTTCAGCAGGTTCGTGCCTTGCCGTGGGAGCAGTTTATTGCGAAAAAGGACGCGTTTCCCGTGAAGGGGTGGTCGCTCAACTCGGTATTGCACAGCGTGCCGGACTGCCAATCGATTGTCAAAAAGGCCATCGTCGAACGACTGAAAAGCAAGTACGGCATCGGTTGGTTTGAGGAGACCGGTGCGGTGGTACAGGTGCAGTTCACGATTTTGAAGGACGAAGTAATGCTGTTGATCGATACCAGCGGTGTCGGCTTGCACAAACGAGGGTATCGCCAAAATGCCGGTGGTGCGCCGATGAAGGAGACGTTGGCGGCGGCCATCGTTGACGTTACGCGCGCTCGGTTGGCTGATCAGGTGGTGGACCCTTGTTGCGGTTCCGGTACGTTGTTGATCGAAGCGGCACTGGCGGCACGGCGTGTAGCTCCGGGCTTGCGCCGCCGGTTTGCGGCTATGCAATGGGGCTGGGTGCCGGAAGCCGTTTGGGGGGACGAACGAAAGCGTGCACAATCCCAAGTGCTGGTCGATCGCCCGTTTGCGGCCAACGGCAGTGATATTGATCCCGAAGCGGTACGGTTAACGTGCGAAAACGCAGCAAAAGCAGGTGTCGGCGTTCAGGTGCGCGCCGTGCAACGCGATCTGCGCGATTTTCAACCGGAGGGGGAGAGCGGCGTGGTGCTGTGTAATCCTCCGTACGGCGAACGACTGCTGGACGTGGAAGCGGCACGGGCGTTGTATCGTACGATGGGTCGGGTATTCGTTCCCAAAACAGGATGGAGTTATGCGATTATCAGCCCGGATGAAGCCTTTGAGTCCTCCTTCGGTCGCAAGGCGGATAAACGGCGAAAGCTGTACAACGGTATGCTGAAATGCCAGCTGTACATTTATTATCGTTAAAACAGCGGAGGTATCCTCATGAAGCACGTTTTCATCTTAAACCCTGTTGCAGGGAAAAATCAGTCCTCCTTACAGCTAAAGCCTCTGATCACGTCTTTCTTTGAGGCACATCGCACTCTGGAACATGAGATTCACGTGACAACGCATCCCGGCGATGCCACGGAGTATGCGAAAAAAGTAACCGCTGAAGGGCAAACGCGCGTTTATGCCTGTGGCGGCGACGGCACAGTGCTGGAGGTGATGAACGGAATCGCCGGAGCACCTCACGCCGAACTGGCGTGTGTTCCCTGTGGGTCTGGCAACGATTTTATCCGTTCTTTTCCGCACGCCAATTTGTTCCGCGACTTAAAAGCACTGATTTCCGGTCGGGCGCAACGAATGGATTTGATTCAGTGCGATGGGCGGTATTCGCTGAATATGTGCTCCATGGGCATGGATGCCAACGTGGCCGACCGCATGGTGCAATACAAGCGCTTGCCGCTGGTTACCGGGTCGATGGCGTACAATTTGGCGATCGTGCGCACCTTTTTCGGTCGCTTGAGCCAAAAGCTACACGTTGTCATGGAAACGGAATGTGGTCGGGTAGAACGCGTGGGTAATTATTTGCTTGCTTTGGCGGCCAACGGCCAATACTATGGCGGTGGGTATCACGGATCGCCACGCTCCAAACCCGACGACGGCTTGCTGGACTTCGTTTTGATTAAGGATATCAGCCATTTGAAGGTGCTGGCGTTTTTGGGGAAATATAAAAACGGTCAGCATTTGGATTTGTCCTGTTGTGAATCCTTTCGTGGTACGAAAATGCAGGTGACGGCGGAGGAACCGGCAGTCGTGACGGCAGACGGTGAGTGCTTCCGTACCGACAACGTTACCTTTGAAATTGTTCCCAAGGCCGTTTCTTTCGTGGTTCCGACCGCCGAAAGCGGCGAATTGTTAAAAAATCGTGAAATATCCGAAAATTACTAAATAAAGACTTGATTTTTTCTGAAAAACAGCTACAATAAGTGTTAGCACTCAAAGAGAAAGAGTGCTAACACTTATCAATAGTATCTCGTAAGGAGGATTTTGTTATGACAATGAAACCGTTGGCAGACCGCGTGGTCATCAAAATGGTCGAGGCCGAGGAAACCACCAAGAGCGGTATTATTCTCGCCGGCTCCGCCAAGGAAAAGCCGCAGGTGGCAGAGGTGATTGCCGTTGGACCCGGTGGCAACGTCGAGGGTAAGGAAGTTACCATGTACGTGAAACCCGGCGACAAGGTGATTACCAGCAAGTATTCCGGTACCGAAGTTAAGATGGACGGCGAGGAATATACCATCGTTCGTCAAAACGACATTTTGGCCATTGTTGAATAAGCTGCGATAGGGAGGAATTAAACCATGTCAAAAGAAATTCTGTTTGGTGAAGAAGCGCGCAAGGCGCTGCAATCCGGTGTAGATCAACTGGCAAATACGGTAAAAATCACGTTGGGGCCGCGCGGCCGTAACGTCGTGCTGGATAAAAAGTACGGTGCTCCGCTGATCACCAACGACGGCGTGACCATCGCCAAGGAAATCGAGCTGGACAACGCATTCGAAAACATGGGCGCGCAACTGGTGAAAGAGGTTTCCACCAAAACGAACGACGTGGCCGGCGACGGTACCACGACGGCAACCCTGCTGGCGCAAGCTTTGATCCGCGAGGGCATGAAGAACGTGGCGGCTGGCGCCAATCCGATGGGTGTGAAGCGTGGTATTCAAAAGGCTGTCGATGCGATCGTGGCAGAGGTGGCTAAGAACTCCAAGAAAGTCAACGGTTCGGATGACATTGCCAGCGCGGCAACCATTTCGGCCGGTGATGCGTTGATCGGTAAGCTGATTGCCGAGGCCATGGAAAAGGTTTCGGCCGACGGTGTTATCACCGTGGAGGAGTCCAAGACGGCGGAAACCTACACCGAAGTCGTCGAAGGTATGCAGTTTGACCGCGGCTACATCACTCCGTATATGGTGACCGATACCGATAAGATGGAAGCGGTGATCGACGATGCGTATCTGCTCATCACCGATAAGAAGATTTCCAACATTCAGGATATTTTGCCGTTGCTGGAGCAGATTCTGCAGGCCGGTAAAAAGCTGGTTATCATTGCTGAAGACATCGAGGGCGAGGCCTTGTCCACGCTGATCGTGAACAAGCTGCGCGGAACCTTTACCTGCGTGGCTGTCAAGGCTCCCGGCTTTGGTGATCGCCGCAAGGAGATGCTACAGGATATCGCCATTCTGACCGGTGGTCAGGTGATTTCCGAAGAGGTTGGTCTGGAGCTGAAGGATACCAGCATCGCCATGCTGGGTCGTGCCCGTCAGGTCAAGGTACAGAAGGAAAACACCATCATTGTGGACGGTGCCGGAGATGCCGCACAGATCAAGGCGCGCGTCGGACAGATTCGCTCTCAAATCGAGGTTAGCACCTCCGATTTCGATCGTGAAAAGCTGCAGGAGCGTTTGTCGAAGCTCGCCGGCGGCGTGGCGGTTATCAAGGTCGGTGCCGCTACCGAGATTGAAATGAAGGAAAAGAAGCTCCGCATCGAGGATGCTTTGGCGGCTACGAAGGCGGCTGTCGAGGAAGGCCTGGTTGCCGGCGGCGGCGTGGCGCTGATCAATGCGTCCAGCGTGCTGTTGCCGTTGCTGGAGCAGACCGAGGGTGATGAAAAGACCGGTGTGAAGATTGTGCTGAAGGCCATCGAGGAGCCGGTGCGTCAGATCGCGCTGAACTCCGGTCTGGAGGGCAGTGTCATTATCGATAAAATTCGCACCGAGGATAAGCTCAACTTCGGTTTCGATTTTGCTAACGAAAAGTACGTTGATATGTTTGTTGCCGGTATCGTCGATCCTGCTAAGGTGACGCGTTCCGCTCTGCAAAATGCGGCGTCGGTCGCAGCCATGGTGCTGACAACCGAATCGCTGGTGGCCGATAAGAAGGAGCCGGTACCGCCCGCTCCGGCAGCACCGGCAGGCATGGACGGCATGTATTGATTTAACCCCATATTGCATAAAAACCGGCTGTCGCTGCGGCGACAGCCGGTTTTCTTTATCTAAACGTGTAAGGTGTTAAGTAGCAGAAAAGGAAGTGAGCTTTTCATTGATTTTTGCTGTTGTATAGTTCCTCAAAGCTACAATGAAGCACTTTTACAAAGCACAACAATTCTATATCTGTGATAAAGCGTTTTCCCGATTCGATACGCTGAATAGCATTTTTATCGATATCCAGACCGTTTAATTGCAGTTGATCAGCCAGAACCCTTTGCGATATGTTCATTTGCTTACGTAAGTACGCAATCTGAATACCGCAAATGTTATTACTTCCGTCTTTTGCTTTGTTTATAAACATATTTTCTCTCCATTTGACATTTAGTACTTGTCATTTTCTAAATTATATGCTACAATAAGCGTATTGATGACATTTAGTAAATGTCAAAAAGATTTTTGGAGGGAAAATTATGAGGAGAATACTATCTGCTATTTTAACTGTGGTGTTACTGGTTACGTTGTTTATAACTAGTTGCCCGAGTGCCGTGACGGCGCAGTCACAGGTGGATGCGATCATTGCTTTTGCGAAAAGCAAATTAGGCAGCACAGAGTATGTTGGAAAGTGCCAGGCGTTTGTGTATCAATGCTACAAGGCAGGTGGTATTGATAATGGCTCGGCATCCTCGGCCATCGCGGCTTGGGAAAAATGGGGTGTTTCAACGAGCAAAACCAATATTCCGGTAGGCGCGTGCGTATATTTTGATGAAAGAGTCGGCAGCACATATGGGCATGTGGGCATCTATATCGGTGATAACAAAATGATTCACGCGCGTGCGAGTGTTGGCAAAGTTGTAGAGTCATCGATGACGTGGTATTTTGACAATTGTTATTTGGGGTGGGGCTGGCAAGGTGGGGTACAACCCTCTTCAGACTTATCGTCAAATTCGGTTAGCGACGTCTATAAGCTAACCTCGCCAGACGGGTATCAAACCGTTCGTAGCAGTGCATCGACCAGTTCTTCGGCGGTGTGTAATATACCGGCCGGCACCTACGTCACTGTAACACAGTATGCGTCCAACGGTCAGTGGGGCTATATAACGTATGGTGGGAACTCCGGCTGGATTCGCTTGTATTATGTGGAAAAGCATACGTCTCACTCCTACGGCGCGTGGACGGTCACACAGTCGGCAAGCTGTACCGCCACCG
>CAYMHR010000022.1:0-23001 GCA_964390295.1 uncultured Eubacteriales bacterium | reverse complement strand
TCGAATTGCCGGAAACCGCATTTTGCGAGTATTACAGAGCAGACACAAGAAAAGGTGTATCGGTTGAATATCTCCCGAAACCGCTGTCTGCATAACAAAAAAGAGCAAGGCACAAAACCTTGCTCGGTACATAACGAATAAGTCGAAACGAAAGACGAAAACAAAATAAAAAATCGAGTATTCATAAAGTCAAATCCCTTATGAATACTCGATATGGTCGGAGTGACGGGACTTGAACCCACGGCCTCTTGGTCCCGAACCAAGCGCTCTACCAAACTGAGCTACACCCCGGTGCACAAAGCATGGATTATTATACCTTGTTACCGGTCGTTTGTCAAGGCCTTTTTGCGTATCTTTTTTATTGCTCTTTGAAGATATCTGTGGTACAATAAATTATATCGTAAAAATCTATATCGAAGGAGAACACCTATGAGCCTGCAAACGTCGAAAGCATCGTATGTTTTTCAAAAAAAAGTGCTTCCCTTCCTGGTGGCGTTCTGCTTTTCAGCTACGATTTTCGTTTTCCTGTGGGGCATTCATTCCTGGGAGTCCATGGGCATCAACGTGGAAGCGGCAACGTGGCCGGCACAAAAGCTGCTGTGCTGTTGCGACTTGGCGCTAATTTTGGCCGTGCCAATCTACGCCGTGGTGCGTGAGTTGACGCGGGAGCACGACGATTCACCGACGGAGCGTCCAGCGTGGTTCTACCCTGTCATCTCCGGCATTTTTTCGCTGGCGGCCATGTGTGTGGTGTACTCGTTTATCGGTATGTGGCCGTTTGGCGAAAAAAGCGGCATGATGGTGGATATGCATCACCAATACGCCCCCTTGCTTTCGGGCTTGCGGGATAATATTTTGTCCGGCGATCTTTCGCTGTACAGCTTCGAGGTGGGGCTGGGTGCCAACTACGTTTCGCTGGGAGCCTACTATTTGGCCAGCCCGTTCAACCTGCTGTTGCTTCTGTTTCCGGAAAACCTGCTGACGGAAGGCATTTTGTTCATTACCCTGTTAAAGAACGCCTTGAGCGGTGCCATGTTCGCCGTGTGCGTACAGCAGATTTTCCGCAAACGGGCTTTGTGCATTCCCGTCGTGTCGGTCATGTATTCGTTGATGATGTATTTGCTGGCCTATTCCTGGAACCTGATGTGGCTGGACGTGGTCATGATCCTGCCGCTGGTGATTTGGGGCTTCGAGCGCCTGATGCACACCGGCAAGTATTTGACCTATCTGCTTTCCTTGACGTACGCCTTGTTTGCCAATTATTACATTGCCTTCATGCTGTGCATTTTTTTGGTGCTGTATTACCTGACCTACTGCTTGCGGGCCCGTCGCACCGGGAAGCAACTGGCCGTCAGCTTCGTGAGATTTTCCGGCTTTTCGTTGCTGGCCGCCGGTCTGGTCGCCGTGCTACTGGTTCCCGTTTACTTTGCCTTAAAGCTCACCTCCGCGTCAGGCGCCGAGCTTCCGGAGGTCACCAATACGTTGGATATGTTCCAACTGATTGGTCGTCATTTTGCCGATGCCGGTCCCACCATTCGTTCCGGCAATTTGCCGAATATTTATTGCGGTGTACTGGCGGTATTTTGCGTACCGCTGTTTGCCGTGAACAAAGGAATTTCCTTGCGCCGTCGGTTGTCGTTTTTGATACTGTGGCTGGTCATGGCCTTCAGCTTCCTGGTAAATTGGACAGACCTCGGTTGGCACGGCTTCCACGCCCCCAACGATTTGCCGTACCGGTTCTCGTTTCTGTACTGCTTTGTGCTGTTGCTGATGACCTATGAAACGCTGTTGCATTACCGCGACATTCGGATCAAGCAGGTCTTTTCGATTTTCGTCGGCATCGTGCTGTATCTGATGATCGAAGAACGTTTTGGCGGTGACGTCTACGACTTCGATATGATCTATACCAATTTGGCACTGGCGGCGGTGTACACGGTCATTTTGGCGGTTACTTCGTATCGCAAGCTGCGTCAAGGCATTTTCTACTCCGTTCTTCTGCTGGCGGTGACGGCGGAAATGGTATTCTGTGGCGGTCAAACGATCATACAGCTAAACGCGAACGAATACTATACCCGTCACGAGGACTACGTGGACAACGACACCACCAAGGCGATTTATCAGGCGGTGGAACGTGCGCAAGAGCTGGGCGATGCCAAGTATAAGGGCGATTTTTACCGCATGGAGGTGTTGCCGCGTCGCACCTGCGTGGATACGGCGTTGTTCCATTACCGCGGCATTACCAACTTTGCTTCCAGCAACTATTATACGACCACCAAGCAAATGGGTGGTTGGGGTTACGCGATTAACGGGGTCAACAGCCATTTGTATCACTCATTTATGCCGTTTACCGATTCGCTGCTCGGTATTCGTTATTTGGTGTCTACCGCCAATTTGGTGAATCATCCCCAGCTTGCCAAGGTGGACTCGGTTATCGTGGGGGAGAGCACCTATTATATTTACGAAAACGGCGATGCACTCGGTCTGGGCTACGTGGTCGATTCGTATATCAAGGACTATCAATATACCCAGTACGATCCCATTTCTTCGCTGGAGGACCTGTACGGTACGATCACTTCCACGTATAAACCGTTGTTGAAGCTGCAAAGCTTTACCGCCGATCAAAGCACCGGCGCCACGGTCGGCTTCTCGTTCCCCGGCTTTCGCGTGCAGGCGACCGATTCCACGCCGGCGTGCTTTACGGCGACCGTCGAGGATGCCGGTCAGGTCTACGTGTATGTGGACTGCATGGCGGCGGAAAGTATTACGGTCAGCTGTGGTGGTAACACTTTTTCGGTTTCGCCGTACGAATCGTATATTTTCGACGTCGGTGAGCTGGACGAAGGTGAAATTGTGACGTTGTCGGTTACGGCCAACACGGTGTGCAACGGCAATTTTTACGTGGCCACGCTGAACGAAGAAGCGTATGAGGAAGGCGTGAAGGAGCTGAAACAATCCCAGCTCCGTGTCAGCGAGCAGCAGGGAAACCACATCCGCGGCACGGTGGATTCCAAGCAAGCGGGCGTGATGATGACCTCGATTCCGTACGATGCCGGTTGGACCGTGCGCGTGGATGGCAAGCAGGTGGATACCTACGCCGTCTGCGAGGGATTTTTGGCTTTCGATATGTCCGAGGGCCAGCACGTGGTGGAAATGGAGTTTTACCCGGAGGGCTGGTGGATCGGCGTTGCCATCAGCGGCGGATCACTGGCGATTTTGCTGGTCATTCTGCTGATTTCCTGGATTCGGCGGCGCCGCAAGCGCCAACCGACACCGGCAGAATATTTGGACTACGACAGCGCTCTGCCGATTCAGGAGGGTTTTTCTACCGATGCGGAGCCGATGGGGCCGTGTCCGCCGCTGCCGGATACGTTTGCGGAGCTGGCCGGGGAAGCGCCGATTCAGGCAGAGGACGTGCCGCTGGGCTTCGAAATACTGCCGGATGAGGAGGCGCCCGAAGTCGTTCCCGACGAGAACGATTTGCCGGAGCCGCCAAAGCGGGAATAAGATGGATAAAATTGCTGTACATCCTTGATGTACAGCAATTTTTGTCTGAAAATTTTTCGTTTTTGTCTTGCGACTCTTTGACAATTTGTATATAATGGGGGAAAGAGCAAAGGAGCGTGAACGGACGATGAAAACCTGGCTGAACGATGCCGTGGTGTACGAGATTTATCCGCAGTCGTTTTACGATACGAATGGAGACGGAGTCGGTGACCTGCCCGGTATTCTGGAAAAGCTGGAGTATATTCAGGATTGCGGTTTTAACGTGATCTGGCTGAACCCCATCAACGAAAGCACCTTTTACGATGCCGGATACGACGTGACCGATTTTTACCGCGTCGCCCCCCGTTACGGTACCAACGAGGATTACCGCCGCTTGTGCGAGGAGGCGCATCGCCGCGGCATGCGCGTGATCTTCGATCTGGTGGCAGGCCACACGTCCATAGCACACCCGTGGTTCACGGAATCCGCCAAGCCGACAACCAATGAATATACCAATCGGTATATCTGGACGGACAGCACCTTCGACAGCCCGGAGGGCATTTCCGGCTACGGCGATCGGGACGGCAATTATATTACCAACTTTTTCTGGTGCCAGCCGGCGCTGAACTACGGCTACGCTCATCCCGATCCCGAAAAACCGTGGCAACTGCCGGTGACGCATCCGGACTGCGTGGCAACTAAACGAGAATTGCTAAACGTGATTGATTTTTGGATGGACTTGGGTGCCGATGCTTTTCGGGTGGATATGGCGGCGTCGCTGATCAAAGGCGATACTGACGGCTCGTATACGTGCGCCCTGTGGCACGAAATACGCGCTCATATCGAGGCGCGAAATCCGGAGGTGCTGTTGATTGCCGAGTGGGGTTCGCCGGCGGAGGCAATCGAGGCCGGATTCCATTGCGACTTTTTACTGCACAGCGGCAATCCGGCGTACACCTCCCTGTTTCGTATGGAAGAGGGGCGAAACACCTTCAAGCGCCTGTACACCGGGCATAGCTATTTTAATCGCGACGGCCGGGGCGATATTCACACGTATTTGGATCGTCTGCAACAGGATTTGCAGAGCATCGACGGTCGCGGCGTGGTGGGAATGATTACCGGCAACCACGATATACCGCGCCTGGCTTACCGCCGCACCACGGACGAGCTGAAGGTGGCGCTGACCTTCCTGTTCACCATGCCCGGAACGCCGTTTGTGTACTATGGGGATGAGATCGGAATGGATCATATCGAGGGGCTTCCTTCCAAGGAGGGGGCGTATTCGCGTACCGGTGCCCGCACGCCGATGCAGTGGGACGACGGAAAAAACCACGGCTTCTCCCCGTCAGATACCCCGTATTTGCCAACGGACGATCGCATCGGTGCTCCGACGGTAGCGGCACAGCAATCCGACTCGGAATCCATGTTGAACTTCACCAAGCGGCTGATCCGACTGCACCGTGAGCAGGCAGCACTGTATGCCGACGCGTCGTTTCAGGTGCTCCGCGACGGGTATCCGTTTGCCTATACCCGTTCGGCACAGGGCAAGACGTTGTACGTTGCCGTTAATCCGTCCGAAGCCGCGGCGGAGCTGGAGCTTCCGCCTGTCAAGACCGTGCTGTTAAGTCAGCGTGCCACGGTGAGCGATCGCCTGTATATGAAGGGCGTCAGCTGTATCGTGGCGGAGCTGGCATAAGAATATTACCGTCGAGGAGGTTTATCATGGAACGATTGGATACCTTTGGCGTGATGCTGGATTGCTCGCGCAACGCCGTGATGTCCGTAAAGGAACTGAAGCACTTTATCGAGGTGCTGGCGCGCATGGGCTACAATCAGTTGCAGCTGTACATGGAGGACACCTACGAGGTGGATCAGGAGCCGTATTTCGGTAGCTTTCGCGGTCGTTACTCGCAAGCGGAGCTACGCGAGATCGACGACTTTGCCTGTGAACGTAGGGTTGAGCTGGTGCCGTGCATCCAAACGTTGGCGCATTTTAACACCCTGATTCGCTGGCCGCAGTATGCCGCCATGACGGATACCGCCGATATTTTGATGATTGGTGAGGAACGCACCTACGAGCTGATTGAGCGCATGTTTGCTTCACTGCGTCGGTGTGTCCGTACCGACAAAATCCACCTGGGCATGGACGAGGCTCATTTGGTCGGTAAGGGTCGCTATCGGGACGTTCACGGCGAACGCGATCGCACCGAGCTGCTGTTGGAGCATTTGCAACGGGTGTGTGCCATCGCTGAACGGTACGGCTTCCGTCCGATGATGTGGAGCGATATGTTTTATCGCATCGCCAACGGCGGCGAATATTATGCCAAACAGTCGCACTTTGATCCGAAAATCCGCGAAAAAATTCCGGAGTCGGTGTCGCTGGTCTATTGGGATTATTACCATACCGATAAATCCACGTACGTGCAGATGATCCGCGGTCATCGACAGCTGACCGATTGCGTCGTGTTTGCCGGCGGCGCTTGGAAATGGTCCGGCTTTACGCCGAAAAACGATTTTTCCATCCGCGCTACTAAGGCGGCGCTCGGTGCCTGCATGCAGGAGGGCGTGCGCGACGTGCTTATGACGATGTGGGGCGACAACGGTGCCGAGGCCTCGGCGTGGTCAACATTGCCGACTCTGTGCTACGCCGCTTGCCTGGCACAGGGTATCACCAAAATGACGGACGTGCGCGCCAAATTCGAGGAATGGGTCGGTTATCGCTACGACGACTTTATGCTGTTGGATTTGCCGGATCGGTTGAACGGCAACAAAGAGCTGGTGGACCCTAGCAAATACGAGCTGTATAACGACTGCTTCTTCGGCTTTTTGGATACGGCGGTCGGTGACGACGATGCGCGTCAGTACGCCGCCTTTGCCAAGCGCCTGCGCCGCGCCGCCGCACGGATGGGTGAGTTTTCGTACCTGTTTGATACCGCTTCCAAGCTGTGCGCCGTGCTGGCGTATAAATCGGATATCGGCATCCGCACGCGCCTGGCGTATGAAACCGGCGACCGCCGGGCGGTGGAGCCGCTTCTGGCTGAGTATGCTAAGATGATCAAGCGAACCGAAGCATTTTATCAGGCGTTTCGCACGCAGTGGTATACGGAAAACAAGGCCAACGGCTTTGAGGTGCACGATATCCGCATCGGCGGCCTGATTCAGCGCATGAAAAATTGCCGCGATCGTCTGGCAGACTATGCTTCCGGCAGAATTGACGCGATCCCGGAGCTGGAGGAGCCGACCCTGCCGTTCCGTGAAGGGATCACCAGCTACAACGACTGGTACAGCACGGTGACGCGCAACTGTCTGTAACCTGCTGTGCGATCGGCGGACGCACGTCGAAAACGGTCGTAGTTTATCAAAAATGATAACACCGGTTATCTTTTTCAGAATATACTTTTTTTCAAAGTCATGGTATACTGAAAGGCAGGAAAGACTACTCTGATTTTAATATTTTGGAGGTAAATGTTATGGCTCGTTTCACTCTTCCCCGTGATTTGTACCACGGCAAAGGTGCTTTGGAAGCACTGAAAACTTTCAAGGGCAAAAAGGCAATGATCTGTGTCGGCGGCGGTTCTATGAAGCGCTTCGGTTTCCTGGATAAGGCGGAAGCCTATTTGAAGGAAGCCGGCATGGAGGTCACCATTTTTGACGGTATCGAGCCCGACCCGTCGGTAGAAACCGTTATGAGAGGTGCCGAGGCTATGCTCGCGTTCCAGCCCGACTGGATCGTGGCGATCGGCGGCGGTTCTCCCATCGATGCTGCCAAGGCTATGTGGATCAAGTACGAATATCCGGAGTGTACGTTTGAGGATATGTGCAAGGTCTTCGGTATTCCGGAGCTTCGCAAAAAGGCGCATTTCTGCGCGGTTTCTTCCACCTCCGGTACGGCTACCGAGGTGACGGCGTTCTCCATCATCACCGATTACAGCAAGGGTATCAAATATCCGATCGCTGACTTTGAAATCACGCCCGACGTGGCTATCGTGGACCCCGAACTGGCCGAGACCATGCCCAAGAAGCTGGTTGCTCACACCGGTATGGATGCCATGACCCACGCTGTGGAAGCCTACGTTTCCACGGCCAACAGCGATTATTCCGATCCGTTGGCGATCCACGCCGTCGAAATGATCATGAAGGATTTGGTTCCTTCCTACAACGGCGACATGGAAGCCCGCGATCGTATGCACAACGCCCAGTGCCTGGCCGGTATGGCGTTCTCCAACGCTCTGCTGGGTATCGTGCACTCCATGGCGCACAAGACCGGCGCGGCCTTTGCCGACTACGGCGCACACATCATCCACGGCGCTGCCAACGCTATGTACCTGCCCAAGGTAATCGCGTTTAACGCGAAGGACGAGACCGCTAAGAAGCGCTACGGCGTTCTGGTGGACTACATGGGCATTGCCGATAAGAATGCTTCGGACGACGATAAGGTTGCGGCTTTGATCGCTTACCTGCGTCAGATGAACGACGACCTGAACATCCCGCACGGCATCCAGCACTACGGTGCCGACAGCTATCCGACGGAGACCGGCTTCGTTCCCGAAAACGTCTTCCTGGAGAGACTGCACGACATCGCCGTCAACGCTTTGGGCGATGCTTGCACCGGTTCCAATCCCCGTCAGCCCTCTGTCGAGGAAATGGAAAAGCTGCTCAAGTGCTGCTACTACGACACCGAGGTCGATTTCTAATCAGAAAATCTGGCTTACGACAAAAGAGCGACCGCTACCTCGCCGGTCGCTTTTTTGTCAAGTAAAGGGGAATAGCTATGTACAAGATTACCGCTAAAAAGCCGTTAAATCCAACAGTGACGCAGATGGAAATTGAAGCGCCGCTGGTGGCCGACAAGGCACTGCCGGGTCAATTTATCATTTTGCGTGTGGACGAAAACGGTGAGCGAATTCCGTTGACCGTGGCCGGAACCGACAGGGAGCACGGTACCGTGAAGATTATTTTCCAGGTCGTGGGTGCTACCACGGAAAAGCTGAACCACAAAGAAGCAGGCGACTGCCTGCAGGATTTTGTGGGGCCGCTCGGCGTGGCAACGCACCTGGACGGGCTGAAAAAGGTTTGCATCGTGGGCGGCGGCGTTGGTTGCGCCATCGCCATGCCCATTGCTCAGGCGTTGCATGAGCAGGGGGCAGAGGTCACCTCGATCATCGGTTTCCGTAATCGGGATTTGGTGATTTTGGAGGACGAATTTACCGCTTGCTCCGACCGCCTGTTTGTCATGACGGACGACGGCTCCTACGGACGGCACGGCAACGTGTGCGTTCCGTTGAACGAAATGCTGGAAAACGGCGAATCCTTCGACATGATCATCACCATCGGCCCGTTGGTCATGATGAAATTTGTGGTGGAGGCGGCTCGCCCGTTCGGCGTACCGGTCACGGTCTCCATGAACCCGATCATGATTGACGGCACCGGTATGTGTGGCGGATGCCGTTTGACGCTGAATCAAGACGGTAAAAAGGTAACCAAGTTTGCTTGTGTCGATGGCCCGGATTTTAATGGCTACGAAGTCGATTTTGACGAAGCAATCTCGCGCGGAAGCATGTATGCCGGCTTTGAACGTCGAGCTCACGAGGAAACCTGCAACCTGTTCCGAAAAGCGTAAGAGGAGGCGTTGATAATGGCGATCGTACCAAAGAAAAATGAAATGCCCACCCAGCTTCCCACCGTGCGCGCACGCAATTTTGAAGAAGTGGCTTTGGGCTATACCGAAGAAGTGGCGGTAGCGGAAGCGCAGCGCTGCTTAAACTGTAAAAACCAGCCGTGCGTCAACGGCTGCCCCGTAAATATCCACATTCCGGATTTTATTTCTCAAATCAAGGAGAAAAACTTCGAGGGCGCGTATCAAATCATCTCCGAGTCCTCCTCGCTTCCGGCGGTGTGCGGCCGTGTGTGTCCGCAGGAGTCGCAGTGCGAAAGCAAGTGCACGCTGGGCATTAAGTTTGAACCGGTCGGCATCGGCCGTCTGGAACGCTTCGTGGCCGATTGGCACAATGCCCATGCCACCGAAGCTCCGGCGAAACCGGCTCCGAACGGCCATCGTGTGGCCGTGGTCGGCTCCGGCCCCTCCGGACTGACCTGCGCCGGCGATCTGGCCAAAAAGGGCTATGCCGTAACCGTCTACGAGGCTTTGCATACGGCAGGCGGCGTGCTGGTATATGGTATTCCCGAATTCCGTTTGCCGAAGTCGATTGTGGCTAAGGAAGTAGACACCCTGAAAGCACTGGGCGTGGACGTGGAGCCCAACGTGGTGATCGGCAAAACGCTGACGGTTGACGAGCTGTTTGACCGCGGCTTTGAGGCGGTATTCATTGGTTCCGGTGCCGGCTTGCCGAACTTTATGGGCATCCCCGGCGAAAGCCTGAAGGGTGTGTACTCTGCCAACGAGTTTTTGACGCGCAGTAACTTGATGAAGGCGTATACCGAAAATCCGGACACGCCGATCATGAAGGGCGGTCGTGTCGCCGTCGTCGGCGGCGGCAACGTCGCCATGGACGCGGCAAGAACGGCACTGCGTCTGGGCGCGGAAACGGTGTACGTCGTGTATCGCCGTTCCATGGAGGAGCTGCCGGCGCGTAAGGAAGAAGTGGAACACGCGCAGGAGGAAGGCATCGATTTCCGCCTGTTGTGCAACCCCGTGGAGATTCTCGGCTACGCCAACCCCGACGACAAGCGTGATCCGAAAAACGGCTTCGTTACCGGGATCAAGTGCATCAAAATGGAGCTGGGCGAGCCGGATGAAAAGGGTCGTCGCCGTCCGATCCCCGTGGAAAATTCGGAGTTTGTTCTCGACGTCGATACCGTCATCATGTCGATCGGCACCTCTCCGAATCCGCTAATCAAAAGCACCACCGACGGGCTGGAGGTCAATTCACGCGGCGGCATCATCGTGAACGAGGCCGGCCTGACCTCGCGTGAAGCCGTGTATGCCGGCGGCGATGCCGTGACCGGCGCGGCCACCGTCATCTCCGCCATGGGCGCCGGAAAAACAGCGGCTAAGGCCATCGACGAATACCTGTCCGCAAAGTAATTTCAGTGACCGAAACAATCAAAATGACCGCAACACGACAAGTCGTGTTGCGGTCATTCGTTTGAGTATAGCCAAAGCGCAAGCGCCCCGACGACGTCGGGGCGCTTCGGGATTATTTACGAGACTTGCTTACGGCTTCATCGCTTCGTACTGGGTACGCAGGTAGGCGCGTTGTTTCTCGTTGCAGGGAACCAGCAAATCCTCGAACTCGGCGGTCAGGATTTCATAGGTAATTCCCTCCGCCGCGTACTCGGCCGCCGTGTGCTCCGTCATCCATTTTGGAGAATACACCTTGGTGCCGACCACCACAGCATACGGATTGGCAAACGCACGAATCACGTCCTCCATCGTGCCGTTGTAGATCGCTTCCACCTGCTCGTCGGTGAAATATGTGTCGCCTTCAAACAGTGCCTCCATCCTATCGCAGAGTTCTTCAATCTTCTCACGCGGAATGTTTAGTTCGGTAATTAACGTATAGTTGTTAAACTCCGAAATTTCTCGCGTACCATTAGGATCCATATCCTTAAACTGATCTTCCCACGCCTCATAAGCCGTTGGGTCAACTAAATCAACCACACCACCGCTAACTGAGTAATCAACGTGCATTTCGCGAATAAAGTCCCAGTCATCGCCACCGCCAATTCCATTTCCGTCATCGACATTCGGCGCCGTCGTGGTCGGTGTGGTGGTTGCCTGCGTTTCAGTCTGCGTTTCTTTTTTGTCCGCAGCGCATCCAACGAACAAAAGAAGCAATAGGCAAAGAACACTGCTGATTGCCAATACTTTTTTCATATACTAGCCCTCCTGTCAAGCTCACGGGAACGTGGTGGAAACGTCACCGGTAAAGGTAATACCGGGGAAGAATCGTTGCGGATTGATCGCCGTACCGGATGCCGCCCAAGTCGCACTGGAAGAACCGAACGTAGACAGGTGCAAGTGTGCTCCGGTAGAGTTTCCGGTGTTGCCCACCGTACCAATCTTTGTTCCTACACTAACAGTATCGCCTTCTTTTAACGTTATCGAGCCTGCTGTCATGTGCAAAAATGCTATACGAATAGGGATTCCGTCTACGGTTGTGTTATTTGTCTGTATAACCACCATATTACCGCCTTCGGAATCGGTTGTTGATTTTTTTCTAACCACACCGGAAGTCGGTGAATAAATTGCCGTACCGCTGATTCCACTGTCGGAAAGATCAATTCCATAGTGGGTGGGACGGCTGGTTGTACGATAACCGCTGGAGATTTTGGTGAACTTGCCGCCGGTAAACACCCACGACCACCCGTAAATACCGTACTGATCCGTGGACAAAACCAGCTCGAACGTCCACTTTTGTTGTGATGCACCGTCATACGTCCGAATTTGAACGTTCGCATTTTCGGCGGTACTCGGCCCGGCAACGTCCAATACGCGAGTACTGCTAATCGCCGGTTGAATACGATAGGCACCACTGCCACAGGAAATGATTTGATACTTTTGAGCATCGTTGCCGTTTTCCGGGTGAATCCCCACATTGGTCCCGTCCGCATCCGCGGCATTGGCCACGTCCAAGCGATACCCGGAATTACTATCCGGTTCCAGCGAGTAATAGCCGTCGCCCTCATACGTCACGTACCACAGTTGTGTAGACGCTTCGGTTTTTGCCTTTTGCACCACGTTGACGCCTGAAACGGTTAAATAGCGACCGCTGTAGTTGCTATTGATGTAATACGCACCACTGGCGATCGTTTCGGTGGCGGAAGCCGCCGCAACCGAACGGGTATGGCCGTTGCCAACCGTGGCTTCTGCAGTAAGCAGGTTTTCTGCCGAAACCGAAAGTGAAAACAACAGGCAAGCGACTGCGCTCAGCAGAACGGTTCCATTACGAATGAATTTTGATAAATATTGAGGCATAGATTCCCTCCTTTAAATCACACGTATACCACTTTCCTTCGGCTACGCTGTCCACGGGAATCACCTCTTTCTGTTGCCGCAAGAACGGCAAATCGTCTTTTTTATGCTGATAGGTTTCTCGGCAAGATAAATATAACATAAAGAAAACTGTATGTCAATACATATTATGCAACATTATGAAAATTGTCCACTTTTTCTCAAAAATCAACGACCGCAACGCTACAGGCAGTGTGGCATGGCCGTTCGCTGAATTATAGCAAAATTGCAAGCGCCCCGACAGTGTCGGGGCGCTTGCATTGCGTTACTTTAATTGTGATACGGCGTCGGCAATGGTTTTTTCAAACGCCTCTTTGCCGTATTTGTCCACTTCTGCTTTGTTCTTTTCGCCGTGCGTCAGGCACCCGGCACCGCCGATACAGCCGCCCACGCACGCCATGCCTTCGATAAAGTTGGCATCCAACACCTGCTTGTTCTTTTTCAGCAGGGCGGTGCGACATTCCTCGATGCCGTCGCAGGCAACGGCCTTTAGATCAAAATCGATATTCTGTTCCTTCAGGGCTTGTGCCACCGCGTCCGACAAACCGCCGGAACGGGCGAAAATACGGCCGAAGTAGGAAGCGTTATCCAATGCTTCCTCCGACAGCGTGGTGATGTCGATATCGCGACTGTCATACAGGGCTTGCAGTTCCTCGAACGTCATGACGGCATCGACGTAGGGCTTGACGCTGTCCCAATGCATTTCCGCTTTTTTGGCGGTACAGGGACCGATGAAAACGACTTTGGCCGTGGCGTCGGTCGCTTTGATGTACCGGGCAAGCGCCGCCATGGGCGAGGGGGTGTGCGAGACCAGAGGGAGCAACTGCGGAAAAGTGGAGCGGATATACTGCACAAAAGCCGGACAGCACGAGCTGGTTAAAAAGCCCGCTTCAGCCAACTCGCGTGCTTCGGCCTGAGCCACCATATCGGCTCCCAGTGCCGCTTCGATTACGGTGTAGAAGCCCAGCTTTCTCAGCCCGGCCACCACCTGTCCCAGCTTGGCATACGTGAACTGACTGGAGATGGACGGCGCCACCATGGCGTACACCTTGTATTTGGTGTTGTTTTCGCTTTTCTTGATAAAGTCGATCACGTTGAGAATATAGGACTTATCCATGATCGCGCCGAAGGGGCACTGATACACGCAGGCACCGCACTGGGTGCACTTGGTGTTGTCGATGGCGGCCGCGTTGTCGCTGTTGATGGAAATTGCCTTGATCTTACAGGCGTTTTGGCACGGACGCTTGCGGTTGGTGATGGCGGAGTAGGGGCACACCTTGGCACACTGCCCACATTCCACGCACTTGGACTTATCGATATGGGCGACGTGGTTGTGGTCGAACGAGATCGCGCCGCGCTTACAAACGTCCTCACAGCGGTGCGCCAGACAGCCGCGGCAGGAGTCGGTAACCTCATAGCCGGCCGCCGGACATTCGTCGCAGGCAATATCGATGACTTCGATCACGTTGGGGTTGTCTGGATCGCCGCCCATGGCGATTTTAACGCGCTCTGCCAGAATGGCGCGTTCCTTGTATACACAGCACCGCATCGTCGAGGTCTTGCCGGGAACGATCGCTTTCGGAATATCCAAAACCGATTCCAACAGCGTATCGTTCCACGCTTGACGCGAAACCTCGCGCAGGACCTTGTATTTCAAGTGTTGTACCTTGGTATCAAACTTTCTCATGCTATCACCTTAAAAATAACTCACTTTGATGCGTTTTCCCATTTCCTTTAAGGCTTTGGACAGCTCATCCACCAAATTCATTTTGATATTGAAATTGATGGGGAGGTCGGGGTTCTGATGCGCCGGGTTGATGGCGCGTCCCACGTAAAAATTGATATCGGTCGCTTCCTCAAACAGCAAACGGCTGATGAGCGAGGCACCGTCGCGCCGGAAGCTCCAATGCTCGTAGTAACGGTTTTCGCCCAAATAGTCCTTGGCATATTCGATCACCTTGTTCATCGTGATGACACCCTCGGTGACCAGATCGACCCCTTCGATTTCCGCAATCGGCGGAACGTCGGATTGCTCGAAGTTCAAGGTCGCTTTCAGCGGCTTACGCAGATATTTGGCGGCGATCGACGAGGTCGTACCGCCGCAGATGATATGTTTTCCCTCTTTGGAGAAGAAAAGCGACATCATCCGATCGGCATCATCGCGGTTGGAGGGGGGGCCAAACAAAATATTCATCGGGACACGCCGACGAATTCGTACCACGCACGCTGTAGCATCGTCACCCGGCTTGCCGCCGTAGAGCTTCTCACACTCATCCACCAGCATGGTGGACAGCGTTTTAGCGGTATATCCTGCCGGTGCCAGCATTTCCAAAAAGCTGATAATATCCTCACGCTTCCATCCGAAATTGTAGGCGGTGCCGATCCCGGCGTGAGGACATCCGTCGCTCATGGCCACAAAAATATCGTTTTCCTGTAGCTTGAGCACGGATTTGAATATCTTTTTGCCCCCAATGTTCATCTCGGTTTTCGGATAATCGAACGATTGCTCGTCGCGAATGAGAATGACGTGGGGGTTGTCGTATTGAATCACTTCCGCGGTTTGGTTATTCTGCAAATGAAGGATCGTAAAGGTGGAGTAGGCCACGCCGCGCACCGAGCAAACGGGAAGCGTGGCGGCGATGGTTTCCACGCACTCCTCCAACGACAAGCCCTCCGCCATCATGGTGGAGATAATCTTGGAGGTGAGGGTGGAAAGAATACTGGCTTTTACGCCGCTTCCCAATCCGTCGGACAGCACAATGACCGTGGAATTGTCATTCGGTTCGACGATGTCCACGTGGTCGCCACAGAGCTGTTCGCCGTAGTGGTTGATGCTTTTATAGCCGATATCGGCACATAAATCATTCATTAGCGATGGACTCCTTCAGCTTGGCCAAAGCGATCTTGGTTTCCGCGGCCGTTTCGCCCAACAGCGAGGCGATCTCCTGTACGATCCGCATCTGCTTATCCACGACCTTATCCGCCACCTCAATCGTCTGTCGGCTGATATGTTCCTTTTTCTCGTGTTCCATTTGCTCGTCGGTGATGTCACGGAAAATCCCGATAATCATGCGGGAATCCGGATCGTAGATCACCGTTTGCTCCACGTAGCGCTGGTATTCCGCCAGATAAACGCGCTGATCGCGCACACTGCGGCCGCTGTCACGGACACGTATGAACACCGAGGGGTCCAAAATGCGGATCACCTGATCGCCGAGCACGTCGTTGGCCGACCGAACGTTCATAATTTTTCTGGCGGCTTTGTTGATCTGCTGAACCTCCAGATTTTCGTTCAGCACGATCAGCCCGTTAGGCGAGTTGTTGACGACGGTGTCGGAAAAGCTCTCCGCCTTATCCTTGAGGTACGGCAGGCACATGGAAATTTCCGCTTTGCCCTGCAGAATGGCGATCGCCTTTTCACGGCAGGTGTTGTAGCCGCACGAACCGCAGTTTAATTCCTGCGACGGCTTGAATTTTCCCATTTGGCGGAGCACCCCGGCGATTTCTGCATCGCTGGGCATTTGTGCCCGCTGTTCAATGTAGGCAAATGTCTTTTTCAATTCGGGAAGCGCCGGTTGCGATACCTCAAAGTCTTCGTTGCCGGCAAAATGCCGTACCGTAATGGAATCCTTGATCGAGGAGTGGTGGTATTTTTCCATGACCGGACCGCCTACACAGCTACCGACGCACGCCGACATTTCAATAAAGCACTTATGTACCTTGCCGTCGATGATGTCCTTCAACGCAGCAATGCAATTGTCCACGCCGTCGATGGCGACGTAAGTATAGCCGGGCGCGTTTTGTGCCATGGTTTTCAGAATACCGCCGGTGGTGGGGAACAGGCGAGCACGCGAGTGCGGCTCCGGATGGATTTCCGGGGTCAGCTCGATCTGCTCGGATTTCAGCCACTCGCTCAATTCCTCGAAGGTGAGGACGGCGTCGACGATGCCGTCGTAGTATTCCGCTTCATCCTTCTTGGCTACGCACGGGCCGATGAATACGGTCTTGACGTTCGGGAAGCGATGCTTAATATCTTTGCAGTGCGCCTGCATGGGGGAAACGACGTCGGCCAAATATTCCAGCGCTGCCGGATAGTGCTTTTGAATCAGCAGGTTGATGGAATGGCAACAGGAGGAAATGACAACGTCGCGTTCCTCCTCGGCCAGCATACGCTCGTATTCCGTTTTGACGACGGTGGCACCGAGCGCCGTTTCTTCCACGTCGTAGAAGCCGAGCTGCCGCAAGGCCTTACGCATCGCTTCAATGCCTACGCCGTCGTAGTTGGCCACGAAGGAGGGAGCCAGACTGACGAACACCGGATCGCCGCTTTGCAACAGCACCTTGACCTTTTCGGTTTCGTCCACGATTTGCTTGGCATCCTGCGGACAAACCACAAAGCACTGACCGCACAAAATACATTCGTTGCCGATAATGTGCGCCTGGTTTCCCGAAAAGCGGATCGCTTTGACCGGGCAGTTGCGGATACACTTATAGCAGTTTTTGCAGTTTGATTTTTTTAACGTCAAACAATTCGGCATATCCCGTTACCCCTTTTCCAGCACTCGTTGAACCTTTTCGCGGAAAAATTCCTTGAAATTCTCTTTGGTAACACCCACGTGGATTTCGTCGTCCACCTGAACGGTCACACCGATCCGGTTGCATTTTCCAATGCAAAAGCTGCCGGTCAGCGTGATATCCTCCTGCAGATGATGCTCCTCCACGGCTTGTTGCAAAAGCTCGACAATCTCCTGGGAGCCTTTCAAGTGGCAAGAGCTCCCCACACACACCTGAATGATCATGCCGATACCTTGGCGGCAATGTGCTCGGCAAAAAATTCCGGCACCGTATCCGGCGTGACTGAATAAAACGTGTCGTCCACGGTGACGCAAACGCCCTGCTGGCATTTGCCCATGCAGAAGGTACCGCCCAGCTCCACCTTATCACCGAGATGATTCTCGGTGATAAGGTACTGAAGCTGTTCTACAACCTGGCGCGAGCCTTTAATATGGCAGGAACTGCCAATACATACCGTAACCTTCATAATACGTTCTCCTTTGAGCTTATTCGTACTCGACCACGTCAACCCACGAAAGCAGGAATTCGCGTTCGTTTTCGTTGCCCTTGACCGACTGCGAAGCAGCCACGATGGGTATCCACTTTTGAACGTACTGCTTGGCGGTATTGCTCTTGAGGCAGAACAGGTCCAAATACTTTTTGGCCGTTTCCATATCGCCGCTTAACCAGAACAGCAGATAGGTGCGGGCAACGTCGGCAGAGGCGTTGCCCTGCGTGGCGTGTGACCAGTCGAGAATATACGGCGTGCCGTTGTCGGCAATGATGATATTGCTTGGGTTGAAGTCGCCGTGGCACACCTTATTATGCTTCGGCATACCCTCCAAACGGGTGTGCAGGTCGTACCGCGTGGTGGCGTCCAGCGAGGTCATGCTGATTTTCCGGTTCATTTTGTCCTTCAGCTTGCTGAGCAAGGGGCAGGTCTTGGAGTGAACCGTCAGCTGTAGGTCAACCAACAGCTCCAGATATTCGTTTTTCTTTTCCGGTTCTTCCTCCATCAGTTGTGCCAACGTTTTCCCCTGAATATACTCGGACACGATCGCCCACTTGCCGTCTACTGTAGTAACCTCCAGCACCTTGGGGATGTTTAAGCCGGTTTCATCGATTCGGGCCTGATTCAGCGCCTCGTTCAAAATGTCCGCCTTGGAATAATTTTCATCGAACACCTTCACGCATCTGTCGCCGTCGCGATAAATGGTTTTGTTGTTTCTCACGGCAATAACTCGATCCAATTTCATGACAACTTCCTCCTTACGCTTTCTTACCCTTACGATAGGTGACTTTGACCTCGTCCACCGGTGTAGCGACCTCCACGTCGGCGGCAGTGGGCTTTTTGGTTTCTACAAAATGCTTACCGTAGTAGGCGTTGAGATACATCTGCTTAATTTCGCTCATAAGCGGATAACGGGGGTTAGCACCGGTGCACTGATCGTCAAAGGCCTGCTCCACCATGTCGTCCAGACGGTTGAGGAAGTCGGCTTCGTCGATACCGTAATCCCGGATGGTTTCCTTGATGCCGACGCGCGCTTTCAGCTCGTTGATCGCGGCGATCAGGTTTTCCAATTTATCCTGATCGGTCGTGCCGCCCAAGCCGAGATAATCCGCAATTTCGGCGTAACGTGCCAGCGTATGCGGATGATCGTACTGCGAGAAGGTGCCCATCTTGGCCGGGGCTTCGCTGGCGTTGAAGCGGAGCACTTCTTCGATCATCAGCGCGTTGGCGACGCCGTGGGGCAGGTGGTGGAACGCGCCCAGCTTATGCGCCATGGAGTGGCACACACCGAGGAAGGCGTTAGCAAACGCCATACCGGCCATGGTGGCGGCGTTTGCCATCTTCTCACGGGCTTCAATATCGGTTTGGCCGTTGTCATAAGCACGGGGCAGGTACTTGAAGATGTTCTTCAGAGCCTGCAACGCCAAGCCATCGGTGTAATCGGTGGCCAGCATTGCGGCGTAGGCTTCCACGGCGTGGGTCACGGCGTCGATGCCGGAGGCGGCAGTCAAGCCGCGCGGTGCGCTCATGTGGAAGTCGGTGTCGATAATAGCCATGTTCGGCATGAGCTCATAGTCCGCCAGCGGATATTTCACGCCGGTTTTTTCATCGGTGATAACGGCAAAGGGCGTAACCTCCGAGCCGGTACCGGCCGAGGTGGGAACGGCGATGAAGTATGCCTTTTCACCCATTTTCGGGAAGGTATACACACGCTTGCGAATGTCGATAAAGCGCATGGCCATGTCCATAAAGTCGGCTTCCGGATGCTCATACAGCACCCACATAATCTTGCCGGCGTCCATAGCGGAGCCGCCGCCGAGGGCGATGATTGTATCGGGCTGGAAGGCACGCATTTGGGCGGCACCCTCCATGGCGTTGGCCAGCGTGGGATCGGGCTGAACGTTGAAGAACGTCATGTGAGCGATGCCCATTTTGTCCAGCTTGTCGGTGATCGGTTTGGTATATCCGTTTTGATACAGGAAGGTGTCGGTGACGATGAAGGCCTTTTTGGAGTGACGCACGCTCCGCAGCTCGTCCAAAGCGACCGGCAGACAGCCTTTCTTGATATATACCTTTCCAGGTGCACGGAACCACAGCATATTTTCCCTTCTTTCGGCAACGGTTTTAATGTTCAACAGATGCTTCACGCCCACGTTTTCGGAGACCGAGTTGCCGCCCCAAGAGCCGCAACCGAGGGTAAGCGAAGGTGCCAGCTTGAAGTTGTACAGATCGCCGATACCGCCGTGCGAGGAAGGGGTGTTTACCAGAATACGGCATGTTTTCATGCGGGCGGCAAATTCAGCGAGCTTATCTTTTTCGGTTACTTCGTTGAGGTACACGGAGGAGGTGTGACCGTAGCCGCCGTCAGCGACCAGATGCTCGGCCTTGGACAACGCATCTTGGAAATCGTGGGCCTTGTACATGGCCAGCACGGGGCTGAGCTTTTCGTGAGCAAATTCTTCGGACAGCTCTACGCTTTCTACTTCACCGATCAGAATTTTGGTGCCTTCCGGAACGGTGACGCCGGACAATGCGGCGATCTTGGCGGCGGACTGGCCGACGATCTTGGCGTTGAGCGCGCCGTTGATCAGGATGGTTTTACGTACCTTTTCGGTTTCCAGCGGATCGAGGAAATAGCAACCGCGAGTAGCAAACTCCGCCTTGACGGCGTCGTAAATCGTCTCCAGCACGATGACCGACTGCTCGGAGGCACAGATCATACCGTTGTCGAACGTCTTGGAGTGAATGATGGAGTTGACCGCCAGCAGGATGTCGGCGGTATCGTCGATGATGGCGGGCGTGTTACCGGCGCCCACACCGAGTGCCGGCTTGCCGCTGGAATAAGCGGCCTTGACCATGCCGGGACCGCCGGTGGCGAGGATAATGTCGGCTTCTTTCATGACCGTGTTGGTCATTTCCAGTGAGGGAACGTCGATCCAATCGATGATGCCCTCCGGAGCGCCGGCGGCTACCGCCGCTTCCAAAACCAGCTTCGCGGCCGCGATGGTGCTGGCTTTCGCACGCGGGTGGGGCGAGATGATGATGGCGTTGCGCGTTTTCAGTGCGATCAGGCACTTGAAGATGGCCGTCGAGGTCGGGTTCGTCGTTGGAATAACCGCCGCGATCACGCCGATCGGCTCGGCAATCTTCTTGATACCGTAAGCGGTATCTTCTTCGATGACACCGCAGGTTTTCGTGTTTTTATAGGCGTTGTAAATGTATTCGGAGGCGTAGTTGTTTTTGATAACCTTATCTTCCACAATTCCCATTCCGGTTTCTTCTACCGCCAGCTTGGCCAACGGAATACGGGCTTTGTTCGCGGCGGAAGCGGCTGCCAAAAAGATTTTATCCACCTGCTCCTGCGTATAGGTGGCAAACTTCTTTTGCGCTTCGCGCGTGCGTGCAATGGCCTCTTCCAGCTTTTCCACGCTGTCTACGATGGTATAGTTTTTGGTTTCCATAGATATCCTCCTAATTTTGATTACACAGTTGATTGTTGAGATGTGCCAATGACAGTGCCAGGTTCTCGTTTTGCAGCAGAATCCCGCTGGGGACCGACAGCTTACACGGCGCAAAGTTCCAAATGGCCGCGATGCCGCTGGCGACCATTTGATCGCATACGGCTTGTGCCGAGCTTTCCCCGACGGTGATGATGCCGAGCTTAATCTGATTTTGCCGACAGAACGCGTCCAGCTCACTCATCGACAGAATTTCGATTTTGTCACCCGAATGGATCACCTGTTCGTCATTGTCGAAGGCCGCCGCGATTTTAACGCCGTATTTTTCAAATTCGTCGTATTGCAGCAAGGCTTTTCCCAGTTTTCCGGCACCGACCAGCACAGCCGACGTGGAGCGATCACAGCCTAAATAATCTTCCAGCTTTTCAATCAGCTCGCCGGTAACGTACCCCAGCTTCGGCTTTCCGGCACCGCTGACAGCAGCGAGGTCTTTGCGGACCTGCACTTCGCCAAGAGACAGTTGTTTGGCGATGGTGGTTGCCGAAATGTGAGGGCATTGCTTTTCCGACAGTCCTTTGAGAAACGCCAAATATTGCGGCAGTCTCCCTAAGGTCGCCTTAGGGACCGCAGGTTTTTTCATCCTTGAGCCTCCTTTGCTATCACTCTGGTGATAGTATATCGCATCTGGAGGAGACTGACAATTCTAAAAAACGCAATCGGTATTATCAATATCGATAACGAAAATATCAATATGGGGCGTATTGATAAAAATCGCCTGTTCTCACGCAGAAGAGCAGGCGAGCGAGGATTACAGATATTTGCGTTTGGCGTCGCACAAAGCGGTAATAAATTGCTGATCCAGCGGCGAAAACTTATACCCTTCTTTGTAGATGAGGACGTCCTTGTATCGTTTTTGATTTTCGGGGCAGACTCTTTGCACCAGATGATAGCGTTTTAGCAGATCGCTGGGCAGGGGAGAGACCCACATAAAGGTGTCGGTGTTCTTGCACAGCAGTTCGAACTGGCTGGCGCGTTCAAACACAAAAATGCGGCGATTGTTATTATCCGGCAGTTCTTCCTTGGCCACCTTGGACAGCGGCATAGAAGGAACGTAGGGGTCTGCGTGAGCAATGGCGATATAATCGGTAAGATCGTTAAACGTGATGGTTTCCTGTGCGGCCAGAGGGCTGTTTTCGCTCATGATAAGAACGTAGGAAAATTCGGCCACCATTTCGTAGTGAAGTCCCTTTTCCTCCAGCATGGCCTTGAAATAGCGGTCGTAGTTTTCGGCGTAGCGAATAATGCCCAACTTGTAATCGTGCTCCAAAATGTTGCGTATGGTTCGTTGCGAGTTGGTTTCCTTGTAAAACAGCTCGGCGGAACCGGCACCGATGGTTTTGGAAAATTCGGCAAAGGCTTCGGCAACGTAGCTGGCGCGGGGGACGGAGATGGAGAACTTTTGCTTCTTTTGCGATCCGGTTTTATAAAACCGCTCCACTTCGTCGATTTGGTTAAGAATACCCTTGGCAAAGTTGATGAATTCCTCACCTTCGGGAGTCAGCTCCATGCCCTTGGCGGTTCGATCGAAAATCGTAATGCCGAGATCGGCTTCCAACTCTTTAATGGAACGGCTGATATTGGGCGCCGCGATAAACAGCACCTCGGAGGCTTTGCTGAGTGAGCCGGCTTTGGCCACCTCTACCGCGTGCTTCATGTGCAGGATATTCACAGGATCACCGCCTTTACAGAATGTGCGTTTTTACGGGATACGCCCGCCGCGAGACGATGCGCGCCGCGCGGTAGGGATTACAACGTGTAGTATATCACAAATACGTTCACTTTGCAAATAAAACAAAACGAAATACGGCATGACAAAATGAAAACTCTTGACACACTGTTGGAAAATCACTATAATAAATGCGACGTTACCTGTTTCGAGGTGTGGCGCAGTTGGTAGCGCGGGTGGTTTGGGAGACCAACCTGATTCATTCAGGACTTTTTCCTAAAGCCTCAAAGAAGCC
>CAYMHR010000021.1:0-24001 GCA_964390295.1 uncultured Eubacteriales bacterium | reverse complement strand
TCGCTATCCGTGAAGGCGGCCGTACCGTCGGTTCCGGTGTTGTTACCGAGATCCTCGGCTAAATCCTTGCCGATCCGGTAGCATAGCTTAAGCTAAGCAGCCACCCCTGTAGCATCCGTGTTACAGGGGTGGCTTTTTTCTTCCACAAAAAGTCGGCATCACTGGCGCGTGATGCCGACTTTACTCAAAATTATTGTTACTTTTCTTCCGTTAAGTAACTGTCTAACCGTCCCAGTGCCAGCGCCAACGCCTTAATGCCACCCAGCAAGGCTTCTACCGACAAAGACTCATCGCTTTGGTGTGCGCCACCGTGTCCTTCCGGCAAATGCAGTGCCCCCCGATCCCACGGAAGACTATGATCCACGGCAAAGGCGTTACGCAAACAACGCGCATACGTTCCACCATACGTCTTATACGGCTCTGCCTCCGGGCAGTTTGCCGCATCCCGGTACGATTGCAGGATGCAGTGCATATACGCACCACTCTCATCCAACAAAAAGCCGGGTGAGTTGGAATGAACGACCGCGTCGTAACCGCGCGCATCCATGGCGGCGATCAAGCGAGGAATTCCCGCTTCATAATCAAATTCGTTACCATACCGAATATCCAGGGTAAACACCAAATGACCGTCTTGGATGTCCACAATGCCGTTGGCGCAGCTCAGTTTTCCGAACACACCCTCGCTGAAAATATCCACTTCCGCGCCGTGACAACCACTCAACGTATCGCGTAACCCTTGCAAAATGGATCGATCGCCGTCACACAAATTTTCCCGCTCGCACAACTGCTTCGCCGCTTCATAAGCGGCGTTGCGTCCACGCTCCGGATGTGCCGCATGAGCCGCCAGTCCTTCCACCACAAAGGTCTCGCCTAAGGCTTCCACGTGTACGCGATCCAGCACCACATTGTATGCCTGACCGCCCTTGAAGGCGGTAACGTCGGTCAGTGCATTGCGACTGCGGCACTCCACGTGGAGAATCCCCTTTTCGCCTACGCTAACCGGAAAATCGCTATCCGGAATCACCGAGACCTCCGGCATGCGCTCCCGTGCAACAAAGGTGTCCATATCCGCCATGCCGGTTTCCTCACTGCCGCCAACGTAAACCGTCAATCGGCTTTTCATGGGCACCTTGGCGTTCCGTAAGGCACGCAAAGCATACAAGCAGGCGATAACGCCGGCCTTGTTGTCACTGATTCCACGGCCGTACAAGACACCGTTCTCCTCCACCGGTTCAAACGGTTTGGTTTTGACCCAATCGTCATTCACCGGAACCACGTCGGCGTGGCCGAACAAGCCAATCCCATCACCGATCCCATCGATTTCCGCTAAAGCATAGCCGACGTCGTGCTTCACCTGCATGGGAATACCATGCTTTGTAAACAACGCCGCCGTGGCGGTCAAGGCCTCGTCCACTTCCTTACCAAACGGCAAACCATCCTTTCCGTCTATGGAAATGGAAGGAATCCGCACCAGATTCATCAAATCCGAAACGATTTCCTGCTGATGCGTATGAATATAGTCACAAACTTCCGAATACCAGCGTTCCATACTTGTTCTCTCCCTATAATCCCAAAATTTCATAAACGTCGTCGCGAATCGGCGCGTAAAATTCCCCCATCAGGCGCGGCCAGTTGCGAATATGCTGCATAAACGCAAAGGACAAACGATTCTCCGGATCGACGATGATAAAGGCACCATCGGCACCGTCCCAACCAAATTCTCCCAGCGGACTACGCTGACCCTGACTTTTATCAATCAGCGTTCTGACACCCAGCCCATAGCCGTAACCGGGACCGGCGGCGCAGGAAAACTCCGGATTCTTGACCAACGAATGTAACTGCTCGGTACGCAACAAATCCACCGTTTCCGGCTGTAAAATCCGTCGGCCGGTTGCTCCCAAACCACCGCACGCCATCGCATCGGCAAACCGGGCATAGTCGTCCAGCGTAGAAATCAGGCCGGCTCCCCCACTTTCAAAGCGATCGCCCAATCGATACGGATGCTCCAGTCCGAGATCGTCAATCTCACCGGTTTCCTCCACGCAACCGTATTGCTCGGCAAGCGGTGCCCGCGTTGGATGGTGAAACGAAAAACCGGTTTCCGTCATACCCAACGGCTCAAAAATCTCCCGTTGCAACCAGGTGCCGAAGCTCATGCCGGACGCTTCCTCAATCACGGCACCCAGCACGTCGTGACAAATGCTGTATTGAAACCGATCACCCGGCTGAAAGGCCAGTCCACGCCGAGCCGCCGCCGCGGCAAATTGCCGCGTGGTAACAGAGCATCCGACTTCTTGCAACAGAGAACGGGTTGTTTTGACAAAATCATAATCAAATCCGGCGCTCATGGTAAACAAATGCCGCACCAAAACCGGCTTATCCGCGGGAACACGCTTCCCGTTTTGCTCTACCTGTATATTCGCAAATTCCGGTAAATAATCCGCTACCGGGCGATCCAGCTCCAACAAGCCGCGCTCTACCAGTTGCATACCGGCAGCCGCCGTAATCGGCTTGGTACAGGAAAACAAATAAAACGCTTCGCGCCCCGTCATCGGCTTGGTACCTTTCCGATCCGCGGTACCGCAAACGTAACGATATAACTCCAGATGATCCTGCCGAATGGAAATGGCACAGCCGGGGACACCCAGCTTCAGCAGTGCCTCCAAGCGATCCGTCACTCGTGAAAAATCCATAATCTGAACGCCTCTTTTCTTTGAAAATATTGTAGCACAAAAATTAGCGTTTGTAAACCTTGACATCTCACACCGGCTTTGTTACACTGTTACCGTGTGAGTAGATCGGTAACGGCCGATCGTTGCGAAATCCGGTCGCGATCGCCGGGAAATTTGACGTTTTTCCGTTCTTTCCCTTTTATTTTAGCGCGAATTGTGCTATACTCTATGAAGACGGGAATTACCCGTCACAACAGGAGGAAAATCTATGCTGGAGCTGAAAAATATCTCTTATGCCGTTGATTCCGACGGCGTTGAAAAGGAGATTTTACGTCATATCAATCTGACGGTTGATGAACGCTTTGTTGCTTTCACCGGACCAAACGGCGGCGGAAAATCGACGCTGGCCAAAATCATCGCCGGTATTTTGACTCCGACAGAGGGAAGCATCCTTTTGGACGGCAACGATATCACCGGTATGAGCATCACGGAACGCGCGCAAAACGGCATCAGCTTTGCGTTTCAACAGCCGGTGCGCTTTAAGGGGATCACCGTACACGATTTGCTTTCTTTGGCTGCCGGCGAACCCATGTCCGTAACGCGCGCCTGCTCGTATCTTTCCGAAGTGGGTCTGTGCGCCAAGGATTACATCAACCGCGAGGTGAATGCCAGTCTGTCGGGAGGCGAGCTGAAACGCATCGAGATCGCCACAGTGATGATCCGCGGAACCCATCTTTCGATTTTCGACGAGCCGGAAGCCGGCATCGATCTGTGGAGCTTTCAAAACCTCATTCAAGTGTTTGAAAATATGCACGCCAAAGAGGGCGGCTCCATCCTCATCATTTCTCACCAGGAACGCATATTGAATATTGCCGATAAAATTGTGGTCATTTCCGGCGGCGAGATCGCACAGACCGGCACACCGAACGAGGTCATGCCCCATCTGTTGAATGCCAGCGTTGCTTGCTCGGCGCTGACCGAAAAGCTGAAATAAGGAGGCGCACTATGGATAAGATCGAACAAGCCCTGCTGGAAACCGTTGCCGAGTTGCACGAAGTTCCTGCCGGTGCGTATAATATTCGCTCAAACAGCCAACTTGCCGGCAGAAATACCACCGCCAATATCGATATTGTTACCAAAACGGACAAGCCGGGTATTGATATTCACATTAAGCCGGGAACTAAAAACGAAAGCGTACACATTCCGGTGTTGTTGACGCAGACCGGGATTCAGGAAATGGTCTATAACGATTTCTTCATCGGTGCGGACTGCGACGTTACCATCGTGGCCGGTTGCGGTATTCACAACGCCGGTGATGAAGAATCGCGTCACGACGGTATACACACCTTCTACGTCGGAGAAAATGCCCACGTACGCTACGTGGAGCGCCATTACGGTCAAGGCGACGGCAATGGAAAGCGCGTGATGAACCCTAATACAGTCGTTCATCTGGAGGCCGGTGCCAGCATGGAGCTGGAAACCACCCAGATTCGCGGCATCAATTCCACACACCGCGTTACCACGGCGACCGTTGGCGACAATGCTACCCTGCTGATTCGCGAAAAGCTGATGACCCACGGCGATCAGGTGGCAGACACGGATTTCACCGTCAATCTCAACGGCGATGGAAGCTCGGCCAACGTCATATCCCGTTCCGTCGCACGCGACCGCTCTAAGCAAACCTTTTTGTCACATATTCAGGGAAACGCCCGGTGCAATGGGCACACGGAATGTGATGCCATTTTAATGGATCACGCCAGCGTTTGTGCCATTCCGGAAATTACCGCCAACCACTTGGACGCCAGCCTCATTCACGAGGCGGCCATTGGAAAAATCGCCGGTGAACAGCTGATTAAGCTGATGACTTTGGGCTTGAGTGAGCAAGAGGCTGAGGAACAAATTGTCAACGGCTTCTTAAAATAAGCGGTACCCTGTGGAGGAGAAACCATCACCCATTGGCACAGACAAAACAACGCCCCTTATGGCAGAACAGCACCTGCCATAAGGGGCGTTTACTTATTGCTTTATTCGCGTCGAACCGTCCTTCGCAGTTGGACAGCTTTATTCTTCCTCCGCTACTGCCAGAACTGTCCAAGTGCCGTCCTGTTCCTTCCGGGCGGTAAATACCAGCGCGTATTTCCCCATATCGGCAGTCGGCTCCAGTGCTTTTCCACGGTAGTCGTATTCAATGTCCTGCGATAAGACGTATGACACACGCACCGTATAGGTGTCACCGCGATGGGAAATCGTATCCAGCACCGGTACGTATCCGGCCGTCGTATGCTGAATGGGAATATGGTAGCAACCGGTTTCCTCGTTATATTCCGCATCGCCCACCGTGTGATGCGTCCGAATCGCTTTATCCCCAAACAGCCTGGAAAACGCTGTTGCTACGTCGTTTTGCGGAACAATCAATCGTCCCAGCTCGTCGCGCTCGTAGTGAAACGTGTAACTATCGCCTTCCCGCAACCAACGCACATATTCCGGTTGAGCAATACTGTAGATAGCCGAGCTGATCAGTGTATCCTGATCCTCCACCGTTCCTGCATCGGTAAACGACGTCGGGCACATTTGCGTTACCGGGTCTAAGGCTTGGGAAAGCTCGGCACGCAATTCGCTGTCGTCCGTCCAACGTTGAACCAGATGAACACCACCGACGATCAATGAAACCGCGCCTATGATTGCCAACAATAACACGGCAAAGCCGAGCGGTGCCGCATAACGCACCTTCCGGCGCTGTTTTTGCGCTTTTTTCGGCACTTCCGAAGTCGCAACCGGAATTTCTTCTATTTCCGGCTTTTCGGAATTCTCGGTCCCCTCTGTGGGCTCCGCGGTTTCCGAAACAACTTCCTCCAAAATCGGTTCGTTCGGTATCGATTCAGCCGTAGCTTCCGGTGCAACTTCCGGCAACTCCGGATCAATGGCCGGATCGTCCTCGATGACAACGTCCTCTAAAATAGATGCCTCCAAGCCGCGAACCTCCAGCAAGGCCTCTTTCAGAGTTTCCGCCACGGTTTCGGCTTTTTTTCTTCTGGTCGTTGTTTTTTTCGGTTCGGCCGTTGATTTTTTCGATGATGTTTTCTTGCGGATCGGAGATTCGCTCATACTGAATCCCTCCTACGTTCAACAGTGATGTTCGCCTAAAAGCCGAAGAACGTGCAACTCGCCTTCGGCTGGATCGCCCAATCCTAAAAATTGATGCTCCGGTGTATAAACACGCGTAATACCGACGACTCGCTGTTCACCCAAGCGCTCTAACGCCAACGCCCCGCCATTGCTAAACCGTACCGCTTGAGCGGCAGTAACCGTAATCGACGGATAGGCGGAAAACGCGGTATCTACGGGGAAAATGTGTTGTTCCAATACGCCTTCGTTCGCAAACTGCTCCCACTGTTCCAGAGAATAGCAAACCGATTCTTCGTAACCGGCCGCTTTCGTGCGGCGCAGAGCGCTCATAGCCGCCCCACACCCCAGCTTTCTTCCCAGATCGTCACACAGGGTGCGGATATACGTACCGGCAGAGCAATCGCACAGTAACGTCAACTCCCCCGCGTCAGTATCGTACGCGACGATTTCCAAACGGTAAATGGTAACGGGGCGTGCCTCTCGTTCAACCTCAATCCCCCGTCGCGCCAGGTCGTACAGGCGAACGCCGTTTTTCTTCAGGGCCGACGTCATCGGCGGAACCTGCCATATCTCACCGCGAAATTGGGGCAACACCGCTTCCACCTCTGCCAATGACGGCAACGGCCGACCCGTTGGCGTAACGGCGCCCCAGACGTCCAGCGTATCGCTGGTCAAGCCAAAGCGCAAAGAAGCACAATACTGCTTATCATGCGTTGGTAACAAGGGAATCGCACGTGTAGCACGACCGAGCATCAGCGGCAACACGCCGGTTGCCATGGGGTCCAACGTTCCGGCGTGACCGATTCTTCGTTCACCGGTCAACCGCCGCAGAACGGCACAGCACGCAAACGACGTCATTTCCAGCGGCTTGTCCACACACAAAATACCATTCATCCGCGCTTCTCCATCAAGCGTGGGACGGAGCGGTGGATCGCCTCACGCAAACGCGCCACGACCTCCTCGTCGGTTCCAAACAGCGTACACCCGGCGGCGCGAGCATGACCGCCGCCGCCAAGCAGAGTGCAAATGGCCGATGCATCGGCATGAGCACCGGTGCGCACGCTGACCTTGTAGCTACCGTCCGTCTTTTGGCGCAACGTTAAGCCCACCCAAACGCCTTCGATCTGACGCGGAAGCGGTGACAAACCTTCCATGTCAAACTCGCCGGCACCGCTCTGCTTCATCATGTCTTCCGTGACCTGCATGACGGCAACACGGCCATCGTCATAGAATTGCATCGATTGCAGTGCCAACCGCTCCAGCGCCAGTCGCGCACGCGACTTAATATCAAACATGGCGCGGTTGATCGGTTCCGCGTGAGCGCCGGCTTCCATAAGCTGTGCCGCCATACGGTGGGCCAACGGCGTTGTGTTGCTGTACTTAAAGCAACCGGTATCCGTTGCCAAGCCGGTATACAAGCAATCTGCCATCGGCGTATCTAAGGGAACGCCCAAGGCTTCGATCACCTGCAAAATCAGCATGGCAGTAGCGCCCATGTCTGCATCCAGCAGCAGTTGTTCTTCAAATTCTCGATGCGAGCCATGGTGGTCGATGCAAAGCACCGTTTGGGAAGCATACCGTTGGAGGCCCTCCCCCAACAATTTGCAGTCCGCAACGTCCACGGCGCACACAAAGTTCGGCTCGAAGGCTTGCTCCTCCATGCCTTCCATCATGTACTCGTACTTTTCGGGAATCGGATCGTTACAAAGTACACGAGCCTGCTTTCCCATTGTACGCAACGCACGGCACAGCGCATAGCCGGAGCCGATGGTGTCGCCGTCCGGGAATTGATGGGTCAGGATCAGAATACGATCCTGTGTCTGCAACAACGCCGCGGCCTGCGCCACGGTAATACGATTACTCATCCGAAGCCCCATCCTTTGTTCCCAGTTGTTCCAAGGTCTTGGCAATGTGCGAGCTGTACGCGATGGAATCATCCGCCACAAAACGCAGCTCCGGCACGTGGCGCAGCTTCAACGCCGCCCCCAGCTCGCGCCGCATATAGCCTGCGGCGGACATCAATCCTTTGACCGCCGTTTTAGCGGATTCCATACCATCCATGGAGCTGACGAACACCGTAGCATAGGACAGATCGCGAGTAACGTCCACGCGCACAATACTGATCAAGCCGGATACGCGAGGGTCTTTTACCGTGCGCAAAATGGCGGTCAGCTCACGCATAATATCCTCACCGGTACGATCCATTCGATAACTGGGCATGACTGCCTCCTTTCGGAATCCTTAATCGCGGTATTCCTCTATCACATAAGTTTCGTAAATGTCGCCCTCTTTAATATCGGTGAATTTCTCCAGACCGATACCACATTCATAGCCTTGAGCAACCTCACGCTGGTCATCCTTAAAGCGTTTGAGTGAGATCATCTTATCGTCACCGATAATGATGCCGTCGCGTACAATCCGAAGCAGATCGTTGCGGTACACCTTGCCGTCCAACACGTAACAACCGGCAACCAGACCCACGTTGGTGATGCGATACACCTGACGCACTTCGGCACGACCGTGTAGCACTTCGCGCGTTTTCGGAGCCAGCATACCCTTCATGGCCGCTTCAATCTCATCCAGACAATCGTAAATGATACGGTACATCCGCATATCGACTTCGGCACGCTCGGCGGCAACCTGTGCCAACGGATCGGGACGCACGTTGAAGCCGACGATGATAGCACCGGAAGCCTGTGCCAACATGACGTCGCTTTCACTAACGGCACCAACGGCACCGTGAATGACACGCACGCGCACTTCCTCGGTCGTCAGCTTCTCCAACGACTGACGCAGTGCTTCTACCGAGCCCTGCACGTCCGCTTTAACGATGATCGGCAACTCCTTGCGATCATTTTCCTGCATTTGCGAGAACAGATTATCCAGCGTCACCTTTTGATACTGCTTAAAGACCTCTTCCTTGGCCGATTGCTTACGCTGTTCCACCAGCTCACGAGCCAGGCGCTCATCGCTAACGGCGTTAAACTCGTCTCCGGCAGTCGGTACCTCGGCAAGGCCCATGATTTCCACGGGAACCGACGGACCGGCAGTGTTAACCTTGCGGCCGCAATCGTCGATCATGGCACGAACGCGACCGACCGACGTACCGGCAACCACGATGTCACCGGCATGTAGGGTGCCGTTTTGTACCAACAGTGTGGCAATCGGACCACGCCCCTTATCCAAACGAGCTTCGATAACGGAGCCCTTGGCGGCACGAGCCGGATTCGCCTTCAACTCACGCATTTCGGCAACCAGCAATACCGACTCTAGCAACTGATCGATACCCTGCCCCGTCAAAGCAGAAACGGGCACGCAGATCACGTCGCCGCCCCATTCTTCCGGTACCAGCTCATACTCGGTAAGCTGTTGCATGATGCGTTCGGGATTGGCCGTCGGCTTATCCATTTTATTGATTGCCACGATAATGGCCACGTTTGCGGCTTTGGCATGGTTGATGGCTTCGATCGTCTGCGGCATGATGCCGTCATCGGCCGCCACCACCAGGATCGCCACGTCCGTTACCTGTGCACCGCGCGCACGCATCGCTGTAAAAGCGGCGTGGCCCGGCGTATCCAGAAACGTAATGTGCTGGCCGTTAATATTCGTGCGGTACGCACCGATATGCTGCGTAATGCCGCCGGCTTCGCCGGATGTCACCTTCGTCTTGCGGATAGCATCCAAAATGGAGGTCTTGCCGTGGTCAACGTGACCCATAACCACCACGACCGGATCGCGCGGCTGCAGCTCGCTGTCGTCGTCCTCGTGATCGTCGATAATCCGCTCTTCGATTGTGACCACAACCTCGCGCTCAACCTTGGCATGGAATTCCTCCGCCACCAAAAACGCGGTATCAAAATCGATCTCCTCGTTGGCTGTCACCATCATGCCGAGACCCATCAGCTTTTTGATAACCTCGGCAACCGTTGCCTTTAACCGCAACGCCAGCTCGGCCACCGTGATCGTTTCACCGACCGCAATGGTCATCTGCTTCTTCTGACGCTCCATTTGGATACGCTTCAAGCGCTCCGCTTCCGTTTCACGGCGACGCTGCGGCTTTTTATACTGTTGCGATTTTTGATTGATTTTTTGCTTTTTGATCGCACCGCCATCGCCGCGTACACGGTTGGAGGTTTGCGCCATTACGTCGAACCGTTCGTCGTATTTATTGCCGACATTGGTTTGAACGGTACGGGTATCTACCGTACGACGCTCGATTTGCGTACGGGGCTGCGGCGGATTTTTCGGCTTTTTCTCCATTTTTGGTGTCGGAGAAGCCGACGGTGCCGCCGACGGCTTCGCTTCTGCTGTTGAAGCAGCCTTTTGCGGCTCGGCGGTCGCTTTGGAAACGGCGCTTTCTTTGGCACGCGCCTTTTGCTCCTCACGAATCCGGTCGGCTTCTGCAAAATAGTCGTCCAAATTCTCGCGGTTGTGCTTTTGAGTCAAATAATCAAAAACAATATCCAGTTCATCTTCTTGCAATGCGGTCGCGCTCTTCTTCGGCGTTTCCGAAAAACGGGCAAGTAACGCGATGACCTCCTTGCTCTGAATACCGAAATCTTTCGCGACCTCGCTGACGCGATATTTAATCATCATAGCGGGATTCCTCCTCTTGTGGTGAAGTTAAAAGAGATTGCATGGCACGTATAAAGCCGGGATCGGTGGTCGCCAGCGCGGCAATCGGCTTGGACGATCCAATCGCCAGTGCGATTTGCTCGCGCTCCAGCGGCAACGTGTACACCGGAATATCGCCGGCCTGAAAGAGCAGCTGACGCACCGTACGCGGTGCGGCATCCGAGGCCACCATCAGCAACACCTGCTTTTCGCGGCACAGAGACACAACGGCATCGAAGCCGACTGTCAATCGGCCGGAACGGCGACACAGCCCTAACAGCCCGACCAGCTTATCCATCTGCATGTGTCTGCAACTCCTCCAGCGCTTCGTATAATGTATCGGGGATGCGGCAAGCAAACGCTTTCTCCAGCCGACGCGCTTTACGCGCCGCCGCCAAGCAGTCGGAATCGGTGCACAGGTACGCACCACGCCCCGACTTTTTGCCGGTAAAGTCCAGCGACAGATCGCCGTCGGGACTTTTTACCACCCGTACCAATTCGCTTTTCGGTTTCATTTCACCGCAACCGGTACATTTCCGAAGCGGTATACGTTTGACAGGTGGCATGATTGCTCTCCCCTTACTGTAACTTTATTCCTGATCTTCGCCGTAAAAACCGCTTTCCGGACGGATATCGATCTTCCAGCCGGTCAGACGCGCGGCCAAACGAGCGTTTTGCCCCTTATTGCCGATGGCCAGCGAAAGCTGGGCATCGGGGACGGTGACGCGGCACGCTTTGGCACCGTCCGGGTCCACCTCAACGCCGACCACCTTGGCCGGTGCCAATGCGGCGGCAATGAATTTTTCCGGATCGTCGCTGTACTCGATAATATCGATCTTCTCGCCGCCGAGTTCTTCGACAATTTCCGCTACGCGGGTACCCTTGGCACCAATGCAGGCGCCAACGGCATCCACGTTTTCATCGTGTGCCAGCACCGCCATTTTGGTACGGGAACCGGCCTCGCGAGACACCGCCTTAATTTCCACGGTGCCGTCGTAAATTTCCGGCACCTGCATTTCAAACAGGCGCTTTACCAAACCGGGATGCGTCCGGGAGATCAGAACGCGCGGACCTTTTTCGCTGTCCTTCACGTCAACCACGTATACCTTCACGCGCATACCCTCGCGCAGTTCCTCATCACCGACCTGCTCGGTTTTCGGCAATACCGCTTCCGATTTGCCGATTTCCACCGTGGCGGCACCGGTGCGCGGATCAACACGGCTGACCAGTGCCGTTACCAGCTCCTGATTATGCCGCTGAAATTCCAAGAATTTCTGTCCGCGCTCCGCTTCACGAATACCCTGACGAATCACGTGCTTGGCGGTTTGTGCCGCAATACGGCCAAATTGGCGGGTTTCCAGCTTGATCTCGACGGTATCGCCCACCTTCGCGTTCTTCTGGTACTTTTCCGCTTCTTCGGGCAACATTTCTTCGTCGGGGTCCTCTACCTCATCCACTACGCGCTTAAACAGCGATACCGCAAATTCGCTAGTGGACGGATCCATTTTTACCAAAATGTTCTCCTTGCCGCCAAAATCCTTTTTGACTGCCAGCACAATGGCCGCCTGGATTTTTTCCAGAAGATAGGCACCGTCGATGCCCTTTTCCTTTTCCAGCAGGCGCAGTGCCTCGAAAAATTCCGCATTACCACTCATGTCGTGTCATTCCTCCGTTACGTTATCATCGATACTGTCATCCCACAAATCCACAGCGCGCACCGCCGCGATTTCCTTGCGGGAAAACTGCCGTTGTTCTCCGCTTTCCAATTCGAGAGAAAGCGTGCCGTCGTCCAGCCCCAAAAGCAGGCCGACAAATTCGCGTTGACCGTCTTCTGTCGGACGGATCAATCGCACCGTGACCGGTTCGCCCGCATAAGCGGCAAAATGCTCCGGGCGCGTCAACTCGCGCTCGATGCCGGGCGACGTCACCTCCAGGCAATATGCCTGGGGAATGGGGTCTTCCCGATCCAATACCGGGTTCAACAAATGCGTCAGCGCCACGCAATCATCGATGCTGACGCCTTCCGGCTTGTCAATGGTATAGCGCAGAAACCAATCGGCGCCTTCCTTCACAAACCGCACATCCCACAGCGATAGCCCCAATTCAGCCGCGTACGGCTCCGCCAGCCGTCGACAGGCCGCTACAATACCGGCACCGCCGGTGGCTTTTGTTTTTGCCATGATGACACTCCTTACAAATGTAAAGGAGCGGGTCGCCCCACTCCTTTACTACTTTACTATCATCATGATATAGTATAACACGTCTTTTTTGAAAAATCAAGCCTTTTTTGAAAAAACGTCAGCAAGATGCTTTTCGACGCTTGACCGTCGTCCACAGCACCGCCGCGCTGACCATCATCAGCGAAACGGTAAGAGGCACGATGGCACGGGTCCGTTCGCCGGTATCCGGCGTTCCCGGCGTACCGCCGTTGGCCAAAAGCTTGGCATCCGCCAGCAACCGGTCAAAGCTCGGCTGGCCAAACGACGCCAGCAGTGCGTTGATTTCGGAACGGCGTTCCTCCGAAAGAGCGTTCCAAACCGCTTCGCCGCTCAAAATGCTTTGGTAGTTATCCTCAGTCACCGCAACAATGGGGTCCGCCCAATCGTCGGTGCAGAAGTCGTACCAAAAATCCTCAGCCGCAACGTCGATTGCCGTCGTATCATCGTCATCATCCGGCGAAACCACCGAGCCGTCGCCCTGCCAAATACGAACGTAATCCACTTCCATCGGATTATCCTTGTGGCCGCACAAATACAGCACGTTAAACTGCTCATCAATCAGCGTAAAAATGTCCTCCGTGGAAGCGGTGCCATCCAATTGATCGGAAGCATCCGGCGTAGGCTCTTCGCCGCTACTCCAATGTTGCTCCATCACCTTCACACCGTCCAGATACGCACACAGCTTGCCCTTTTCCCAACGCCAGCCCATGACGTGCCACTGCTCGTCACCGAGACCGTTTTGGAAGCGGCCACCTACGCCGGTGTTGCTGAACCACGTTTGCATATCGCCGTTATCAAAGGTTTGATCGTGCAACGTGACCGTATAGTACCCGTCCGGATACTGCGGCCATTTGTCGGTGTTCAAGCCCCAATATTCCATCCAGTCCATTTCCACGTAGTGATTGTTTTCGCCTTCGGTCTCCAAATGCTTGTTTACCGGGAACGACCAGATTGCCGGAATGTTACCGGCATTGTTGACTTGCCGTCCATCGGCATCCGGGATACGGAAGCGCACCTCCAGATACCCGGTGTTCCAGCTAAAGCCGTTGCCGGTATCCACGTCCATGGTACTCAAGGTAATGTTGTTCGCCGAGCTGGATTGATGCAACGTCAGAATACCGTTGGCAACCGAGTATTCGTCCGGTTGTGCCGTTCCGTTGCCCCAACGACGGGTAACGTACCACTTGTAACCAGCGTCTCCGGTCGCATAACGGTCAATACTGTTAATCGTATCAAAATCGTCGCTGAAGATCAAGTCGGTCATACCGGCTTCCTGTGCCGCCTCCGGCGCCACCAGGCGTTCTTCGGCAATACGCAGGTTGACCTGATACGTATTGTTGGTATCGTCGATTTCCAGCACCGACAGTGTCGGGTTGACGTGTGCGGAAACGACGTGATCGCCAACACCGGTTGCCTTCCATGCTGCTTCACCGGTCACAATCGTCATATCGCCGGCCGCCAGCTCGCCGGTATAGGTAAGCGTTTGGATCACTTGGCCGTCCAAGCAAATATTGACATCGAAGGACTGGTTGTTTTTCACCTTGTCCTCGCCCTGATTGTACACCGTCGCCGCAAAGCTCAACGCCGTCCCCGGCTTGACCTGACCATCGCCGCCATCCCAAATGATATCGGTAACGACCAAATCCACCAGCGATGCTTTTTGTGCCAAAATCACGTTGTCAACGTACACCGTACCGTCGGTTCCTGCCAAAGCTACCGAGAAGGTCAGCTCATCGCCAACGGTATCCCCCGTCGTAAACTCGTAGGTCGTCTTCGACCAGTACGCCGAGGTGCCGGTTGTCTCCTCCACCAAGGCGTTGATGCCGTCGGACAGGCTTACGTTGGCCGCCGTGCGATCCGGCGTGCGATAACGCAAAATCAGTTGATAAGTCGTATTGGCTTTCAGTTTGCCGGTCAGCCTTTGCGAAATCGACGCGCCAGCCGTCAACCGGGCTGATGCCGTTTCCGATACGCCGGTCTTTGCGGAAATCATCGCTCCGCCTGCCAGCGTCCACGACGTATTCGGCTGTTCCGCGTCAAACGTACCGTTCAGGAGGAAGGTGTCGTTTCCGCTGACCGTTACCACACAGGTGGCGGATTTCCCGTTTTTCGTCGTACCGGTAATCGTAGCCGTGCCCTTACCGACGCCGGTGACTACGCCGTATTCGACCGTGGCCACGTTATCGTTGCTGGAGGTCCACGTCATCCGGTTGGTATCGCCGTTCAACGGGCTGGCATATACCGACAACGCGCCGGTGCGTCCGGGAATCAGTGTCATCGCCGTTTTGCTCAACGTGATCGATTCCGCCTCCACACCGCTGTCATACAGCTTTAAGCAGAGGTTGTCGATTACCGCCGCATCGCTTCCCTCGCCATCGACGACAATCGCCAAATCCCAGTTGGTGTTCAGCGCCATGTCCGCCGGCGTAGTGAAAACTTGCGTTACCGTACACCACGTACCGCGTTTGTCCTGCTTATCTTCGGTGTAAATATTATCAAAGCCCATGGTACCGCTCCACAAACGGATCGGTGCATTTTCGGTCATCACATAATCGAAGGTAAATACGTACGTCGTGCCGGGCTGCAACGCCAACGCTTTGCGATAGTATACCGAAGCGCGGCTTCCGTCGCCCGTATTGTGCAGTCGCAGACCGTAGCTTCCGTCCTTACCGATACCGGGAAGAATGGACGCGTTCAGATCGAGGCCGTCGCTGTAATACAAGGTGTTCCCCAGTTCAAAATCGCCGTTGGTCAGCAGATTGGCGTATTCGTCAATCGTGACCGTTGCCGTACCGGTTTTCCCCTTATCGTTGGTTGCCGTGATCGTCACGGTACCGGAAGAAGCGATGGCCGTAACGTTACCGTCCTGATCCACCGAAATCAGGTTGGGATCACTGCTGGACCAGGTGACGGTGCCCATATTGGACAGCGCCGGAACGGCCGACACCTTTAAGGTCGTCGATCCGTTGGGCAACAATTTGACCGTAGTGGGAGTAACCGCCAGGCTATCTGCGGCAGGAAGCTCTTTCCACGAAATATCGTCGATGCTCAACGTCGCGTCGCTGTGATTGCTGATCGCGATCGCATAATTCTTGTTGGGAGACTCTTTGGTGGTAAATACAAAGCTGACCGTTGTCCACGCATCCGTCTGCAACGCCGTATTCGTTTCGCCAAGATCACCGGCGGCGCAGTGCGTAGCAATCACGTGTGTGCGAATTGACGCGCCCTTGGCCTTCATCGTCACCACGTAGGTCTTGCCACCTTCAATCGGCGCCGGAGCAAAATACAGTGTTGAGGTCACGGTTGCCGGAATTTGCAGCACGTGATTTCCGTCCGTTTCAGCAACCACGGAGCCGGAACCGTCACCGATAATATTGGTGGTCAGCGTTTGGTTGTTCCAATCACCGTTTTCAAAATTGCCGCCGCTGATTCGCTCGCCCAACGCGTTTACCGCCACGGTGACGGTGGCGCTTACACCGTTGTAGTTGGTAACGGTAACGGTAGCAGTACCTTCGGCAAGAGCCGTCACCTTACCGGACTCGTCCACCGACACAACGTCGGCGGCGTTGGTACTCCACGTCAGCGTACCGGCGCTCAAGCCGCCTTCTGTCAGCACCGACACGGTTTTGTAAGTGCCTACCGCCAAATGCAGGGTCGTATCCTTCAGCATAAACGTTTCCGCGATTTGCGGCACCGTGATCGTACAAGTATCCGACAGCGTACCGTTCGACACGGTGATCGTCGTTTCACCGGAGGTAAGCGCTGTCACCTTACCGTTTTGGTCCACCGTGGCGACGGCTGGCTTGCTGCTCGTCCAAGTCAAAGTACCCACGTTGGACTGCGCCGGCGTGGTAGTGAAAGCCAGCTCCAACGTAGCGTGATGACTCAACGTTGCCGCTTTGGTGGAAAGCGTAATCGCCGTTGCCGCCGGTAACGCCTTTAAGGAAACGTCGTCGATATAGGTCGCCATATCTGTCGTATTACCAATGGCCAGCAAATAGTTCTTGTTGGGAGAGGCGGCCGTTGTAAATATCTTGGTAACGGTGGTCCACCCCTCGGCTGCCGGGGTGGTATTTTCCCAACCGCCGCCCACAGCTGCGTGGGTCGAGGAAATCGACGTACGTACCGTGCCGCCTTTTACTTTATAGGTCAGCACGTAGGCGGTATTGCCCTGCACGGGGACCTGGTATAAATACACCGCATTGGTGCTAGGCTTCAGACAGGCCACCGCATTGGTGGGATCATCCGGATCGGTTACGACCGAGCCGGCCTCGGCGTTGATAAAATTGGTCGTCCACAGCGGCACCTGCCAATCGCCGCTTTCAAAATTGCCGCCGGTCAACAGTTCGCCGTAGGCATCCACCGTGACCGTCATCGTATCGCTCAACGTTCCGTTGCTTACCGTAATCGTCGCCGTTCCGTCGCCAACCGCCGTGACCTTGCCGTTCACAACGGTAACGGCACCGGTATTATTCGAGGTCCAGGTCAAGGTGCCGACGTCGGCACCGGCCGGCGTTGCCGTCACGGCAAGTGTTTTGGAGGCACCGGAAGCCAAATGCAACGCTTTGGGCGACAGGGTGAAGCCGGTCGCCGTTTCCGGAACCGTTACGGTACAGGTTGCGGTTAGCTTATCACCGTCGGTGGCCTTAATCACGGCGGCACCGGCACCGACAGCAGTAACAACGCCGTTGGCGACTGTTACCGCACTTTCGTTGGTGCTGGTCCACGTCAGCGTACCGACCGTGCCGTCGGTCGGGGTTGCCACCACGGTCAGGGTCTCGAAGCTACCCACGGCCAGCGTCAGTGTGGCAGGCGACAGCGCAATCGACTCGGCCGGTTCCGCCGCCTTTTTCGCAATGACAATATCGTCCACGTAGGTACCCGTCGTGCTGAGCGACCGCTGTAGTCCGATGCCAAAGCCGTAAACGTCGTCAGTCACCGAGCTGCCCGTGGTAAAGGTATGAGTAAACGTCTGCCATGACGTCGTATTGCTCGGAACAAAATCAACCCAGCCGCCACCTTCGGCAGCGACCCCCTTGCCGCTGTTCAGATAAAACGATACCGGACCGCCGTACACGCGAGCCGACAGGGTATAAGTCGTGTTCGCTTCCCACGCGTGGGTTACCGCCCCGTAATACGTGGCGGCCTGCTGTGGGAAGGTGGAGGGAAGGTAAAGCGCCTTATTGGAAGAATCCGCCGGATCGGTAACAACCGATGCACCGCTCGCAACGGCACCACTCCAGTAGCCGTTATAGGCATAAGACAAATCGGAATCAAAGTCGCCGCCGATCAGCAAATTCTCCGTCGGAGCCGCGCCCAGATCGACCAACAGAACGTTGTCGATCAGCGTGTCCGCCGTCGCCGTCATCTTGATGGAATACCCGTCGTTTTTCGGGCTTTCCCAGGTTTTGAAATAGTACGTCACCGTTTTCCATGCCGTGGTAGCCGTTACGGTCGGATTGGAACCCGGCGCGGTAATGCCCTTGCTGGAGCCAACGTTGAACTCCACTGTGGCAGTGCCGCCGTAATAGCTGACCGACAGCGCATACAAACGATTGCCCTGCAAGCCGAAGCAACCGCCGGACCACGTGTTGGTCATGGCCGTGGTCACCTTGAGCACCGTGTTGTCAGCGTTGGTAGGATCGGCAACCAACTTGCCCATTCCCACCCAACCGGCAATCGCGGCGGCCGTGTTGCTATCTTCAAAATCCTCGATAAGCGCCACTGTGGACGTAGCCGAAACCGGCAATACCAAACCGGAAAGGCAACAGGGTATCAGCAGTGCCAGTGCCATAAGACAGGAAAGAATACGCTTACTGTTTTTCTTCACAACAGGTTCCTCCTTCGCCACAGACGCAAAAGGCGACACGGCGTTCGGCCGCGTCGCCTCTCTCCGTCTCCGGCAACTTTACTCGTAGTAAGTATAGCACCGATTGTTCTTTTTGTAAAGGCACTTTTGTTGAATTTTCAAAAAAAACGCGACACTTCTTGTACTTGCTGTACAAGAAGTGTCGCTAAACCCTTTTTCCTGTCTGCCACCGGCGTTAGTGCCGCTGTGACAGCACCTCTGCCTCGTAGGCTTCGATCTTCTTCAAATACGCCATGCCGCCGGGTACGCCCTGGCGACGACAAAATTCCTCCCACACGTCACCAACCGGATACAGCTTCAGCTCTTCCAGCAGTACCATGTGACGTGTACCGTCTCCGGCGTCCTGCAAAGCACGCAGGGTGTCGTGCGGCATCAGCAAGGCGGTCAATAACGCTTTTTGCAGGCTCCGCATGCCCGTGACCCATGCCGACACACGATTGATCGAAGCGTCGAAATAATCCAAGCCGATAAAGGCACGCTCCAGCGCATCGCAATGCACCAATTCGTAGGCAATCTCCCGAATCTCATCATCCAGCAGTACGACGTGGTCGCTGTCCCACCGAACGCCGCGCGTCACGTGCAGAGCGATCCGATCGAAGAACAACAGCAACGACGACAGCTTATCCGCCACCGACTCGGTGGGATGAAAATGCCCGTTATCCAGCAACGCCATGACGCCGTTTTTGGCGGCATAGCTGATATAAAACTCGCTGTTGCCGGTAGTATAGGACTCCACGCCGGTACCAAACAGCTTGGATTCCAAGGAGTCGGCGATATACGCCGCATCGTAACGGACGGCATAGATTTCATCCAGCGATTCCTTCAAGCGACGGCGTGGCCCCATGCGGTCGGACGGGGTGTTTTTCAGGCCGTCCGGAATCCAAATATTGTGCAGGCAAGGAGTTCCCTGGCGCTTGCCGATTTCCGCCGCGATCGCACGGGTGGCCTTGCAATGGTCAATCCAAAAGCGGCGCACCTCCGGGTCCGGGTGCGATAACGTCATGCCGTTTTTCACCATGGGATGACCGAACAGCGTGGGGTTAAAATCGATCGCCATCTTGCGTTCGGCGGCAAACGTGATCCACGGCTCAAACTCACGCACCGTATAGCGATCCCGATCCACTTCGTCCGCTTTTATGGCATAGCACGCGTGAAGATTTAACCGATGATGACCGGGGATCAGTGACAAGGCTTTATCCAAATCGTTCATCAACTCCTGCGGCGTGCGGGCACGGCCGGGATAGTCCCCCGTCACCTGCAAGCCACCGCCGACGTTGCCGGTGCGGTCTTCAAAGCCAACGATATCGTCGCCCTGCCAGCAATGCAGAGAAATGGCAACCTGTGACAAGCGATCCAGTGCCGCTTCGGTATCCACACCGACCGCGGCGTACAACGCCTTTGCACTTTCGTAACGGTTCATCGCTTACACCCGCCTTACGTCGAAGGAACGAGCAATCGCCTCGCGGCCTTCCGCCAGCGAAGCAAATTCTCCGGCGGCCAGCATTTGCACCAGCAAATTACCGAGCGCCGTCGCTTCGATCGGGCCGGCGTACACCGCTTTGCCGGTAGCATCAGCAGTCAACTCGTTCAAGTAACCGTCCTGACAGCCGCCGCCGACAATATGCAACCGACTGTAGGCCCTGCCGGTCACCTGCTCCATTTCACGAACGGCTCTGCCATAGCACTGCGACAGGCTTAAATAGACGACCTTACACACCTCGCCCACAGTCTGCGGCACCTGTTGACCCGATTCGGCACACAGCGCCTTCACCGTGTCGATCATGCTTTTGGGAGCCAGAAAGCGCATATCGTCCACGTCAACCAGCGAATGGATTTCGGCGGCACGTGCCAAATCCGACAGCTCACCGAAGCCGTATTGGTCGTTCAGCTCGCGCTTGATCGATTGCAGCATCCACAATCCCATAATGTTTTTCAGATAGCGGAAGCGGTACTCTACGCCGCCCTCGTTGGTAAAGTTCAGCTTGCGGCTGGCTTCACTGCAATCGGGAGTCGGACGCTCGACGCCGAGCAACGACCACGTGCCGGAGCTGATATACAGAAAATCGTCGTCGTTTGCGGGCGCCGCCGCCACCGCCGAGCCGGTATCGTGCATGGCAGGCAACACCACGTTGCAGGAGTAACCCACCCGGGCGGCAATCTCGTCGGTCAGCTTGCCCACGGTTTCGCCCGGTTGACCGATACGGCCAAACAGGCGGCGCGGGAAGTCCAGCCGATCCAACAGTTCGCCGTCCCAATCCTTGGTTTCGGCATTGACCAGATTGGTGGTCGTGGCCAGCGTGTATTCGTTCAGAGCAACGCCGGTAAGACGATAATGGAAATACGCCGGGATCATCAACAACCGTTGTGCCTGCTCCAGCAATTCCGGCTGGGTTTGCCGGATGCTCATCAGCTGATATACCGTATTATACATGGCTTTTTGGATGCCGGTACGCGCATACAGCTCCGACTCCGGAACGCAAGCGTACACCGCGGTGTCCATGCCCTCGGTACGGTTGTCGCGGTAGGCTACCGTGTCACCCAAGACCTCGCCCCGGTTATCCAGCAAAACAAAATCCACGCCCCAGGTATCAATTCCCATTGAGCTGGGAATCTTGCCCAACTCGCCGCATTTTTTCATACCCTCGACAATACCGGTGAACAGTCGCTCCGTGTCCCAGCAAAGATGACCGTTGCGCTCCGTTAAACCGTTTTTGAAGCGATACACTTCCTCCAGAACGATTTTGCCGTCTTCGGTATGCGCTAAAATATGGCGGCCGCTGGAAGCGCCGATATCCACCGCCAAATAGTAGGTATTGCTCATAGTAATTCCTCCCGATCGCATCGTTTTTTCGCTTTCAGTATAACAGACTCTGCCGCAAATAGCAAGTGTTCCGTCAACAAAAGACGGAGCCGACCCGTTAGCCGCGCCGCAAGCGCAGCCCTTTGGGGTACCGATTTTTCAAGCGGCCGTCGACTGCCTTACTGAAGCCCATCGTCACGCCCTCGACGGCCACGCCGCACCACCCGTTTTCAGCGGTTACGGTCAGCTCCTCGCCGCGCAAAAAAGCAACGGCACGCGGATCATCACGCGACAAATCCACCAGCCGCCGACACGCCGACGCCGGTGCCGACTGGAACACCGCGTGCGTCGGCTCCACGCGCCAGGTGCGACCGGTAAGCACCTGCGCCACCGGCACTCCGGCAGTCAGCACGTGCACCCCCTCGATCTTGGGCATCCCCCACGGTAACAGGCGGATCGTATCACCGGTCTGAAGGAACCGTCCCTGCGGCTCGTCACCAAAACATTCGGCATAAAGCGCTTTGGCGGCTTCGACGACTTCGTCGGCGCGCCGTGTCGGCACCGGCGGTGCTATCGTAGCGCGCTCGCCGTCACCGGTACGGCGAAGCAATGCCAAAAAGTGCCCCTCCCCACCGTTCCACGGGAAAATCCGACGACAGCGCGAGAGCGGAACGGTTTCGGCAAACTCACGCAAGGCGGCCTCACCAAAGGCGGCGATAGCATCGGCTTCAAAGCCCGGCTCACCAAACGGTACATCGGCAGGCTCCAACGTGAAGTCAGGGTGATCGTGCAGAAAGCGAACCACGGCCCACTCGTTTTCCTCACAAGCGAAGGTACAGGTGGACATCACCAGACGTCCACCGGGACGAACGCACTGCGCCGCATTGTCCAAAATCGTGCGACTGCGTGCCGCACAGAGGGCAACGTTTTCCTCACTCCAGCCGGGCAACGCCTCCGGCTCCTTGCGAAACATTCCTTCTCCGGAGCAGGGCACATCCGCCAGTACCGCGTCGAACCATTGCGGCAACGCCTCGGCAAGGCGCGCGGTATCGCCGCAGGAAACGACGGCGTTTCGCACGCCGCATCGTTCCAAATTCTGCACCAGCACCCGTGCGCGATTGGGCACATATTCGTTGGTCCATAGCAATCCCTGCCCGTGCAACGCTGCGGCAATCTGCGTCGATTTTCCGCCGGGCGCGGCGCACAAATCCAGCACGTATTCACCGGGGCGCGGTGCCAACAACGTCACCGCCGACATGGCTGACGGCTCCTGCATATAATACGCACCGGCATGGTGTAACGGGTCGCTTCCAGCTCGAAATTCCGCTCCGACGGCAAATCCGTTTTCGGAAAACGGAACCGGCTTCAAGGCATCACCGAAGCAGGATTGCAGGTGCGTGGAATCGCACTTGAGCGTATTGGCACGCAAGCCGCGCACCGTCATCGGGCGCTCCACCCACGCCTCCAGCTCGGCATAGCGCTCACCGAGCAACGGCTTCATCCGTTCTTCAAATCGCTTGGGTAACATAGTCGTTCCTCCAAAAAAGCCGCCCGGAAGGCGGCTTTATCGTGTTACTGCTTCTTGAGTTCTTCCTTTTGACGGCGACGACGCACCGAGCGCTTTTCGCGGATCGGTCGGTCGCTGTCTGGAGACAACGCCGCCATGCGATAATCGCTGAGCCCACCCAAAATGCTGGGCACCTGCTCCTTATCCTCGGCACACCGGCGATCACGTTCTTCGTCACGCAGATCCAACCAAATGGGGATCATGAGCAACGGAAACAAAATCGGTGACATGTGACGATAGATAACGTCCCAAAGGCTCAAGCCGGCATCGCCACCGCCGGTCACGTAGGTTCCGCCGAAATAATCGTACAGCTTGAGCGCAATCGGCACGAACAAAACGGACAGCACGGCGGTGATCACCATGGTAACCAACGCGCAAAGATAGGCGGCACGTTTGCCCTTGTACAAGCGCGGCAACACCAGAAAGGCCATCACCGTTATAAAAAAGAACAGGGTGAGAAACGTCATGGCGTTGATGGCGGGACGAATCTCCAACGAATTGGCGGCGGTACCGGTCAACGTTCCGTAAACCGCACTGAACTGAAAAAACAAAACGATGGGATATAAAATCCACAGCAAAACGTAGCACACGCGGGAGCGAGTAGGCATAGCGGCACTTCCTTTCTTAACAACGCTATTGTAGCACACCGCCGCGGCGGTTGCAAGAGTCTTGCAAAAGAAAAGCCGCTCGTGCAAGCGCCACAAGCGGCTTTCTCTTATTCCAGTTCAAAGGCACCGGTATACAGTTGATAATACGTGCCGTGCTCCGCGATGAGCTTTTCGTGGCTACCGCGTTCGATGATCCGGCCCTTTTCCAACACCATAATCACGTCGGAATTGCGAACCGTGGACAGCCGGTGTGCAATCACAAACACGGTGCGTCCCTCCATCAGCTTATCCATTCCGCGGGAAACGATTGCCTCTGTCCGTGTGTCAATGGAGGAGGTAGCCTCGTCCAAAATCATAACGGGCGGATCGGCAACCGCCGCACGGGCGATGGCAATGAGCTGACGCTGGCCCTGCGACAGGTTGGCACCGTTGTTCGACAGGTCGGTATCGTAACCTTGCGGCAACCGCGTAATAAAGTCATCCGCTCCCACCAAGCGTGCCCGTGTGTCAATGGAGGAGGTAGCCT